>NZ_JBEZYU010000089.1:0-14973 GCF_040638875.1 Nocardia sp. NPDC024068
CGCATGTGGCGAAGCCACGAGTCTCGAGGGCTGACAGCAGACGCTCAGAGGGCCGAACCCCGCGCGCGCCAGCGCGCCAATAAACACAGCACCTTGGCGGGTGAGGTCACCTCCTCACCTTGGCGAGCAAGGCCACCCGCCCCACCTTCGCGGGCAAGGCCACCCGCCCCACCTTCGCGAGCAAGGCCACCCGCCCCACCTTCGCGAGCAAGGCCACCCGCCCCACCTTCGCGAGCAAGGCCACCCGCCCCACCTTCGCGAGCAAGGCCACCCGCCCCACCTTGGCGGTCGAGGCCCACCCTTCCGATCACCTAACGCTTCGGCGAGGGAAGCAGTGCCAGCTGCCGGCTCTGCGCGACCAGTGCGCCGGTGGAGTCGACCACGATCTGGTCGGAGTCGAACATTCCGCCCCCGACCTCATGAGTCGTGGCGATTATGCGCAGCCAGCCCGGGGCGGGGCGGCGGCGGAGGTAGGTGGTCATCTGGACGGTCGGGGACCAGCCGAAATAACCGAGATTGGTCGGGACGGGTGGGCACATATCCGCGGCCATCATGGCGATATGGGACGAGATCTCGGGGTCGGCCTGATCGGCGGAGCGCGGCCGCAGCCACATCCGCAGGCGGGGTTCGCCGTGTTCTCCGTCGATGAACGGTGCCCATTCCCGGTCCAGGAACGTGTCCATACCGCGGGCCACGTGCACGATGCGGCCCATCGACGAACCTGGTTCGTAGCCGATGGCATCGGCGGGGGGTTCGACCGGGAGGTCGGTGTGCTCGGGTGAGTAGAGCGGCGGCCGGTCGGGTCCGTCGAGATGACCGAAGGTGAAGGCGGTGCGCACCAGCGGGCGGCCGCGCTGGATCAGCATCACATCCACCAGGCAGATCTGACGGCCGACCTTGCGGATGGTCACCTCGTAGAACACCTCACCCGGTTCCGGGGCGCCCAGGAAGTCGGTGCTGCCCGACAGCGGGGCCATACCGGCGCGGTCGGGTTCCACGGTACGTAGCCAGCGGGCCGCGGCGGCGGCGGATCCGGCGACCATGGTTCCGCCGTGCACTTTGGGTCCGATGGTCCAGATGTTGTCGATGACGCCGCGGTACCGGCCCGCTCCCGGCTCGTCGGCGGCGAGTTCGGTCAGGGCGCATACCCGACTGAACGGCGCGTCGGGATGCACCAGGCCGAGACCGGCGCTCGGCTCCGTCTCCGTCGTCATCGGTACTCCTCTTCGTCGGCCCCGTGGCCGTCACCGCGGGTTCGATGCTGCCGGTCCATATTGGTACACGGACGACTCAACGGCTCATTCGGGTTCTGCCCACGCCGGTACGGTGCGAGACCACCGGCATACGCGTGTCACTGTAGGTGCCCGCCGGCCACGATCCATGCACGATCACCGGGATTCGATCGGGCTGTGATCGGGTGGGGAGGTCACCGCGGGGTTCAGATGGGTGCGGGCGAAGGTGAGCGTTTTCTCCAGCATCGCCGACCGGGCCGCGGTGGTACGGGCTTCCTGGGTGTTGATCTCGGCTACCGCGTGTCCGGCGAAACCCGTGCGGACCAGCGTCTCGCACACCTGGGCGCACGGCTGCGACCCTTCACCCGGGATCAGATGTTCGTCGTGCGCCGCACCGCGGCCGTCGGCCAGATGCAGATGCACCAGACCCGGCCCCATCCGCTCGGCCAGCGCCAGCGCGTCGGTACCGGCGGTCGCGGTATGCGACAGATCGAGGGTGTAGTGGCGGAATCCGGTGTCGGTCGGATCGTAGGTGGGGCTGAACGCGGTCAGCGCAAGCCCCGGGCCGCCACGGCGTTCCAGGCGGCGGATATCCCCGGCGCCCCGCCCGAACAGGCGGTCGGCGCGCATCGGGAACATATTCTCCACCGCGACCGCGACCGCGCCGCCCTGTTCGAGCGCCCGCACCTGTTCGGCGAACCCCTCGGCGTAGCGCCGCTGCCACCGGAACGGCGGGTGCACCACCACGGTGTCCGCGCCGAGCGCCTCCGCCGTGCGCACACTGCGCTCCAGTTTGGCCGCCGGGTCCGCACCCCATACGCGCTGGGAGATGAGCAGGCACGGCGCATGGACCGCCAGGACCGGTACCGAATACTTGCGCGCGTATCCGCGCACGGTGGTGATGCTCTGGCTGGCCGGTTCGGCCCACACCATCAACTCCACACCGTCGTAACCGAGTTCGGCCGCGTACCGGAACGCGGCTTCGGTGTTCTGCGGATAGACAGATGCGGTGGACAGTCCTACCTTGACCGCACGCATCCGGCCACCGTCCCGCGACCCGGCCGCGGGAGATCTGCCTGCCATCGCTGCCTCGCTCAGCCCGTACTGAGTAGAAATGCCAACGGCCCCAGCGTCACGAACACGCCGACGACCACGGCGATCACGGTACTGAAGATATCGTCGGTACGGCGCAGGATCCGCACTAGTGCCACCAGTCCGAGGATCACGACCACCGCGAGCGCCAGCGCGGCCAGCGGCTGCATCTCCCACAGCTGCTCGAAACCTTTGAACAGCACCATCCCTACCAGGGCCGCGCCGACGCTCTGGACGCCGAGCATGATCCACTGTTTGCGGGGGTCGACGGGAGCATCGCTGTCCTCGGCACGCTCGCGTCCGGCGAGACGTTCGCGCGCCCCCGCGAATTTCCCGCCGGCGACGCCGAGCCTGCCGGTGAGTGCGGCGCGCCCGCGCGCAAGGCGGGATTCGGCCTCTTCCCGATCTTCGTAGCGATCGGGTTCCGGCGCGAAATCCGATTCGAAGTCGCCTGTTTCGGGTCCCCGATCGCGTGGCACGGGTCCGGAAACCGGCCGCATCGGCCCGTGTACATCCGTGGCGAACATATCGGTGGCGTAGCTGCCGGAATCACCGAATCCGGAACCGAAATCCGTGGGCCCGCCCGGATCGGGGAAACCGGGGTCGGCCGGGGCCGGATGCCCCTCGTGCCCACCCGGTCCACGGCCGGGCCGGTGCCATGGCTCTTCCCTCGAAGGTGCGTCGACGCCCGGCGGGCCGAACGGCGGCCGCTGATCCTGTTCGGCGACCGGCCACATCACCGTCGCCTGCTCGAACACCTGCTCTTCGGGCCGTGGCTGGTGATCGGGCCACGGCGCCGGTTCCGGCACCGGGCTGGCGCCCCGGCGGCGGCGCTCCAGCTTGGGCCGCGAATCCGGGGCCGGGCCGGGTTCCGGCGGCTGCCACGTCTCCGTCGGTGCCGCTCCGGGCGGACCCAGCCGGGGCGGGCCCGCCTCGAATCCGGGCGCCCGGTCCGGCCAGGACGGACCGGAATCCGGCCTGCCGAAATCCGGCGGCGCGGCGGGTGGCCCGTAGTCCGGGGACCCGAAGTCCGGGGCGAATCCGCCGAAATCACCTGGCCGGCCGTACTCCTCGGGAGCGGACTGCCGGGCCACCTCGGCGGCGGATTCCGCCGCGGCCGCGGCCTCGGCGGCCTCGGCGGCACGCCTGCGGGCGGCCCGGCCGCCGCCCGGTGTCGGGGGGCCGGGCTCCCAGGTTCGATTCGCCCCGGCGGATTCGTTGTCGAAGTCGTCATCCGGTTCGGCCCGGCGCCGGCGCCCCCCGGCGGAGCGGGAGGCGTCGTCCTCCGGCGGGGGCTGCTGCTCCGGCCAGGAACCCCCGGACGGATCGCCCAACCTGGCCGGCGCGTCACCGGCGCCCGGATCGGACCCGTACGGCGCGAGCGGGTTGTACACGCTGATCGGGCCGGACATGGGCGAGTAGTTCGGATCCGGCGCGGGATACGGGAGGTGTTCGCCCGCATATCCATCCGGCGCGTATCCGTCGGCGCCGGATGGTCCGGCGGCGTACTCCGCGGGCGGATCGTCGGTATCGGGCGCCGCGTGCGCCGACGCCCCGTTCTCGACGACCGGCAGGTCACCGCTCAGCTCCTCGACCGAGACACCCCGCCCGCCACGCCTCCTGCGCCCACCGCTCGCAGTCGGCTGCTGGCCGTTGCGGGCGAGTAGTTCGGCCACCGACAGCTGATTCGTATTCCTGCTCATGAAGGCACCGTTTCGATCGGTCCCGCCGACGCACTGCCGGGCGCGACACCGTTACCGGACGCGGTTGCCGGAGCGTTCGTTGTCAGAGGTCCACCATCCATATCGGTATCCAGTTTGCGCAGGATCAGCCCTTCGCGCAGCGCCCATGGACAAATTTCCAGCGTATCGAGGGAAAACGCACGCATGGCAGCCTCCGCGACCAGCGCCCCGGCGACCAACTGCTGGGACCGGTCGGCGCTGACTCCCTCGAGTTCGGCGCGATCGGCGGCGGTCATCCGGGAGATGAAAGCGATCAGCTGCCGCAGGCCCGAACCGGTGAGTGTCCGGCGCACCCGCGGCCCGGCGCCGGACGGCGCCGCACCGGTCAGCCGGGCCAGCGACCGGAAGGTCTTGGACGTTCCCACGGCCAGATCGGGCTTTCCGGCGTCGCCCAGCTGTTTGGCGGGGTCGACGAGCTCGGCGGTGAGCCAGTCGCGCAGGATGGCGATACGCCGTTTGCTCGGCGGATCCTCCGGTAGCCAGGCACGGGTGAGCCGGCCCGCGCCCAGTTGCAGCGAGAGCGCCACATCGGGTTCTTCGTCCACCCCACTGCTCACCTCGAGCGAGCCGCCGCCGATATCCAGATTGACGATCCGGCCCGCGCTCCAGCCGTACCAGCGGCGCACGGCCAGGAAGGTGAGGCGGGCCTCGTCCGCTCCGGCCAGCACCCGCAGGTCCACGCCCGTCTCGGTGCGCACCCGCTCCAGCACCGCCTCGGAGTTGGTGGCCTCACGCACGGCCGATGTCGCGAATGCCATGAGCTCGGCGCATCCGGAGGTCGCGGCCAGCCCGGCGAAATCGGCCACCGTATCCACCAGCTTCTGCTCGCCCTCGGCGGTGATCCGCCCGGCGTCATCCATGCTCTCGGAGAGCCGTAACGACTCCTTCGTAGAGCTCATCGGCATGGGATGGCCACCCCGATGCGCGTCCACCACCAGCAGGTGAACGGTGTTGCTTCCGACATCGAGGACACCTAGACGCACACGGACACGTTACTTGGTGAACCTGAACGCCGAGCGACCCGGTTGTGGTGTTAGCGTTGAGGGTTGTGACGTCAGGCGCAGCCGCGAACGACTCCGTCCCCGCTCCGACCGACCTTCCGATGCCGAAGATGCGGCCGAGCCGGGAAGTGCCACTCGACTTCCCTCGCGAGTGGCTGGAATTCGTGGACCCGGCCGACGACGAGCATCTGATCGCCGCGGACCTGACCTGGCTGCTCTCCTATTGGACCTGCGTGTTCGGCACCCCCGCCTGCCAGGGGATCCTCGCCGAGCAGCCGGACTCGGGCTGTTGTACGCACGGCGCCTTCCTCTCCGACGACGACGACCGCAAACGATTGCGCAAAGCGGTGAAACTGCTGTCCCCCGAGGACTGGCAGCTGATGGAGGTGGCCCGCGACGACCGCGGCAAGATCAGCCGCAAGTCCTACCTGGAGACCGACGACCTCGACGGCGAGCCGGCCGAACGCACCCGCCGTCACAACGACGCCTGCATCTTCCTGAACCGTCCGGATTTCCCGGGCGGTGCCGGATGCGCGCTGCACATCATGGCCATGCGCCGCGGACTCGAACCGCATACCGTCAAACCCGACGTGTGCTGGCAGCTGCCGATCCGCCGCACCCAGGAGTGGGTGACCCGCCCGGATGGGGTGCAGATCCTGCGGACCGTGATCACCGAGTACGACCGGCGCGGCTGGGGCCCGGGCGGCGAGGATCTCGACTGGTACTGCTCCGGATCTCCGGACGCCCATATCGGCGAGCGACCGGTCTGGCAGGCCTATCGCGCCGAGCTGATCGAACTCCTGGGCAAACCCGCCTACCGCGAGCTCGAACGCCAGTTACGCCGCCGCGAGGGCACCCCGTTTGCCGCCGAGCATCCCGCGACCACCCGCGCCCGGCGTACGGCCCGGGCGCGCCAACAGGGAAACCCGCCGCTGCCGGATAGAATTCTGGGACTCGAGCTGCGATAACAGGAGCGGAGCATGCTGCGGAGCCCCTGGATGAGATGGCCGGCCGGTTTCGCGGCGGCCCTGTTCGCTCTGGGCGTCGCCGGCGTCGTGACGAGTCCGGTCGCCGCCGCCCGGCCGGTCGCCGACCCCCATCAGTACTCCGACCGCACCGCCGAATTCGTCCCGCTCGGGCATCCGGACGCGCGGGTTGCCGCGGAATCGGGCAAGAAGCTGGTACTCAGCCCCTACGGCGCCCGCCGCAGTATCGTCTGCCGCGGTGACGGCGAGTCGATACCGCTCTATGACTGCGCCCAGGAGGACGGTCTGGGTCTCGGCTGGGCGCCACTGCACCGCACCGATACCCCGGTCGGCGAGGTCTGGATCTATTTCCCCTGATCCACACCCCGTCCGCGGCGCGCGGGTACTCCCGAGCGAGGGCCCTGGCTGGTTACGCCGCGCTGCCTCCGCCGACCCCGACTCGCTCAGGTTCTGCCGATTCGGCCCCAGCGCTCAGGCCTCGAGTTTGTATCCCAGACCGCGGACCGTGACCAGATGTTCCGGGCGGGCCGGATCGGCTTCGATCTTCGACCGCAGCCGTTTCACGTGGACATCGAGGGTTTTGGTATCGCCCACATAGTCGGCGCCCCAGACCCGGTCGATCAGCTGGCCGCGGGTGAGCACCCGGCCCGAATTCCGCAGCAGGTATTCGAGCAGGTCGAACTCCTTCAACGGCAGTGTCACCGGTTTACCGTTCACCAGGACCGTATGCCGGTCCACGTCCATACGTACCGGCCCCGCCTCCAGGACTCCGTTCTCGCTGCCGGAATCCAGTTCGTCACCCGCACCGCGGCGCAGCACCGCCCGGATCCGGGCGATCAGTTCCCGGGCCGAGTACGGCTTGGTGACGTAGTCGTCGGCGCCCAGCTCCAGACCGACCACCTTGTCGATCTCACTGTCCCGTGCTGTGACCATGATCACCGGCACCCCGCTGCGGGTGCGCAGCTGTTTACAGACGTCGGTGCCGCTCATCCCGGGCAGCATCAGGTCGAGCAGCACGATATCGGCGCCGGACCGGTCGAACTCGGCGAGCGCGGACGGGCCGTCGCCTACCACCGTGACCTCGAAACCTTCCTTGCGCAGCAGGAAGGCAAGCGGATCGGCCAGCGACTCCTCGTCCTCGACGATCAACACACTCGTCATCTGCGTGCCTCCACACCATTCGTTCGGCCCGGCCCGGAGGGGCGCGGGCTGGTTTCTCTTTTAGTCAGCACGGGCGGACCGGCACTGCTGCCGTCGGCCTCCTGATGCGCGGGTATGCGCAGGGTGAATGTCGAGCCGGTGCCGAGTTTGCTCCACAGGGTGATCTCACCGTTGTGGTTGGCGGCCACGTGCTTAACGATAGCCAGACCCAGTCCGGTACCACCGGTGGCACGGGAGCGCGCCTTGTCGGAGCGGAAGAATCGCTCGAACACGCGTTCCTGATCGTCCTTGGCGATGCCGATCCCGCGATCGGTGACCGCCATCGCGACATAGGCGCCGCGCACCGACCGGCTCACCGAGACATGGGAGCCGCGCGGTGAATAGGCGATGGCGTTCTCGACCAGGTTCGACAGCGCGGTGATCAGCAGCGTTTCATCGCCGAGGACTTCGAGCCCGCTCGGCCGGTCGGTGCTGACCGTGATCCCGGCGGCCTCCGCGGCGGTCCGGGACCGGTCCACGGCCTGATTGACGACCGTGTCCACATCGACGACCTCGAGCTCGGGCAGCTTCTCCGCGCCCTGTAGCCGCGACAGCGCGATGAGCTCGGTGACCATCTTTCCGAGACGGCTGGATTCGGCGAGCACCCGCTCACCGAAATGGCGGACCGCGTCCGGATCGTCTGCTGTTTCCAGCAGCGCCTCGGCCAGCAGGCTCATCGCACCGACCGGTGTCTTGAGCTCATGACTGACGTTGGCGACGAAATCGCGGCGCGTCGCCTCCATCCTGGCCTGTTCGGAATCGTCGTCGGCGAACAGCACCGTGAAACTGGTCTCCTCCGGCGACAGCGGCCGCGCCAGCCCCCGGACCGCGATCCGGCCCCGCCCCGGCGTGGGCTTGTCGGCAGTGAGATCGAACTCCGATGATTCGCCGCTGGCCAGCACTTTCTCCACCGCCGCCCAGGCCCGTTCGTCGAGCAGCCGGTCGCGGACCAATCCCAGCTCCTCGGCCCGTGGGTTCACCAGGACCACATCGCGGTACTCGTCCACCACGGCGATACCGCTTTCGGAGGCCAGCACGATCAGATCGAGTACCTGGGACATGGTCAGACCGGAGTCGGCCTGTCGCCGCTGCGCCGTGCGCGCGTTCACGTAGGGGATGAGAAGTCCACCGACGGCCAGTCCGACGACAGCCGCCAGGACTGCCAGCAAAACGGCCTGGGGAACGCTCACATCAAGAATCGTACGGTCGACTACAGGTAAACAAACCCGGGGTCGGTGAAGTTTCACGCAGGTCACGGGCGATTATTGCGGTGTTCGCCGGGCGTTTACTCGTTGTTCGGCACCGGATCGTTCCGACATCGGCCCCGGGCGTGTTCGCACCCGGAGCGCGACCGAACCCCGTTGCGTCTGGGACACAACGGGGTTCGCATCGGGAGCCGGTTACCCGCGCGTACTCACCAACCCGGGTTACCGCGCACCGGAAGGTTGACGAAACTCGGCCGGTTCGGGTCCAGCTGCACATGCTGCGGTTTCAGTCCGGTGTCGATCAGCATCGGGAGGGGCGGCACGCCCTTGGGCGGATTGCCCGCGTAGACGTCCACCCGCAGCCGGTGTCCCGGCTCCAGCCGCGCCTCGATCGCGGGGACCGCGATATCGAGCGTGGTGACCTCGCCGGGCACGGTCGGCCGCCGGTTCTCTATCGAGGTGTACGGGCGGGGGTCGGTGTAGTCGCCGTTGGCGGATCGGCTGCTGAGCGAATCGTCGATTTCCCGCAGGGACGCCATCAGCTGCCCCGACGACAGCACCCGCGACTGCCCGTCGGGCGCCACATCGTTGACCGTCACCGACCAGTAACCGTCGGCCGCGTCCTGCACGGTCTGCAGCTGCACCGCGATCGGCCCGGAGACGTCGACCGCCGCGGCGACCGGAGCGCTGGTGAAGGTCAGCCCGTTGGATTCCTGGATCCGGGAATCCGCACCGCAGGCGTTGACGATCGCGATGATCCCGGCGGTGGCCTGGCCGGCGTCGTTGGAGCAGATACCGGCGAGCCCGGGTGCCACGGTCAACCGCGCCGAACTGTCGGCGGCCGGTCCCAGCGAACCGTCGTGCACGCTGTGACCGCCTGTCCCGCTGGGCGCCGCGGACAGATACATCCGCCGGTACTCCGCGGCCTGGTCCGCGGGCGCACTCTCGCCGAACCCGTCCCGGGTCACCCAGCCCCCGCCCTGCTGCCGCAGCGTGACCGGACCATATGCGTCGATCCCGTTGTCGATCCCTTTCAGCCATTTGTCGAACCAGGCGCGCTGCAGCACGTCCAGGCGCGGTGGCAGGCCCGGCTTCCCCGATTCGCTACCCGAGTTGATGTGATAGGTATCACCCATGAGCAGCTGTTTCTGCCCGGCAGGCAGCGGGATCTGGTTGTAGATCTGCGACTCGGAATAGGTGAACAGATCGTGCCAGCCGCCGGTCACGAAGGTCGGCACCTCCACCTTCGCGGGATCGCCCAGCCAGGCCTGCCGGTCCGGGCTGCCGTCGCGGATCATCGCCTGCAATCGCGGATCCAGATCCTCGATTCGCGGCGTGGTGTAGGCGTTGAGGAAGACATCGAGATAGGTGAACGGCGAGGACAGCCGATCGTGCAGCCACTGCTGATCGAATGTCCCGGTAACCATCGACTGCACATCCGGCATCCATTTGGTCGCGTTGATCAGCGACATCCACAGCGGAATGAAGTTGAATCCGAAGCCGCCCCCGGGCATGAGCACATCCTGGGTGAGGTCGCTGCCGGGTACCACCGGGAACAGGGCCTTCAGCGCGGGCGGATGCTGTTCGGCGGCCTGCAGCTGGTTGATGCCGGAGTACGACATCCCGGTCATCCCGACCTGCCCGTCGGACCACGCCTGCCGCGACGCCCAGTCGATCACCTCCACGGTGTCCTGCTGTTCGCGCTGCCGCAACATGTCCCAGACGCCCTGGGAGAACCCGGTCCCGCGGACATCCACCACGACCTGCACATAGCCGCTCTTCACCAGCTGCCGGTCCACGGCGAAGTTGCGTAGCGCGCCGCCGCCGAGGGCCTTGGTGAGGTCGGTCAGGCCGGACAGCGGTGTCCCGGTCATATCGATATCGCGGGCCAGTTGACTCACCGCATCGGAGATACCGGGCACCGAACCCATATGGTCGACCAGGTTCGACGCCAGTTTCGTGTAGGGCGTCATATTGACCAGCACCGGAGTGTGGGTGTCGATGGGCCGGGAGGCGGCATCGGCGGGCCGGTAGATATTGGCCTTCAGTACCGTGCCGTCGCTCATGGTGATCGGCACATCCCAGGTGATGTGGATGTTCGGATACTGCTGCGGCCCGTCGTGGGTCGCGGCCCACTGCGCGCCGGCCGCTCCCCCGTCGGGACCGGAGGCCACCGGCGCCGCGGCGGCGCTGCTACCCAGCATCGGCGCCAGCAGCACCGCGGCGGCCATTGCCACTGTGGCGCGAAGCATAATTCTCATCGGCCGTGATCCATCTCTCGGACTGGTCGGACGATCGAGAGCATACACAGTGTTACCAGCGGGTAACGAGAAATCGGCGGGCGGGGCGCACCTGTCCGAATTCAGCGGCGGAATCAGGGAATTCACCACAAATGAATGGATTCCGCGTAGTGACGGATCACAATTACGCGGCGGCGCCATCCGCGCCCGTACCCGGATTTTCCAGCGCCGCAACCCGTTACGGGCTGCGGCGCCTCGGCATTCCGGGCTACCGGCCGCCCTGGTTGGCGACCGCGGCCGCGCCCGCGGCGGCGGCCTCCGGATCCAGGTACTCCCGCGGACGGACCGGGCGCAGATCATCATCCAGCTCATATCGCAGCGGAATCCCGGTCGGAATATTCAAACCGGCGATATCGTCGTCGGAAATTCCGTCCAGGTGTTTGACCAGCGCCCGCAGCGAATTACCGTGCGCCGCCACCAGAACGGTCTTACCGGTCAGCAATTCCCGTGAGATCGTCGACTCCCAATAGGGCACCATCCGGTTCACCACATCGAGCAGGCATTCCGTACGCGGAACCTCGATATCCGCGTAGCGCGGGTCGCCTTCCTGGCTGTATTCGTCGCCCAGGTCGATCTGCGGTGGCGGGGTGTCGTAACTGCGGCGCCACAGCATGAACTGATCCTCGCCGTACTCGTCGCGGATCTGCGCCTTGTTCTTACCCTGCAGCGCGCCGTAGTGCCGCTCATTGAGCCGCCAATCCCGGACCACCGGAATCCAGTGCCGGTCGGCGGCGTCCAGCGCGATATTCGCCGTCATGATGGCGCGGCGCAGCAGCGACGTATAGACCAGATCGGGCAGGATGCCGTGCTCCGCCAGCAGTTCACCGGCCCGTTTACCCTCGGCGACACCCTTATCGGTGAGATGCACGTCCACCCAGCCGGTGAACAGATTCAGGGCGTTCCATTCGCTCTCGCCGTGGCGCAGCAAAACGAGGGTGTAGGTCATGCCGGTCATCCTGCCATGAGCGCGTGGCGCGCCGTGCGCGTGCCCGGACCGGCCGATCCGCCTGATGGGAGGCACCGGCTACCGGCCCCGGCGGGCGGCCGGCCGTCCGGAGGGTGCGACCTTCGAGGCACCTTCGGTGGGGGTGAGCCGCCTCAGGCGGCGTCGGTGACCGGACGCGGCCGTCTACGGCCCGCCGGGCTCCGCGAGGGCGAGCGGGTCGATCGGCGACCGGGCGAGCACGGCGGCACCGACGAGCGTGGCTCCGTCGTCGAGCCGGGACAGTTCCACCCGCAGACCGCGCAGAAAGGTCAGCTTCGCGTGCCGGCCGACCGATTCCCGCAACGGACGCCACAGCGGGTCACCCGAATGCGCGAACCCGCCGCCGACGACCACGGTGTCCACATCCAGCAGTGCGGCCGCCGAACAGATCGCCTGGCCGAGCGCGGTCCCGGCGCGCGCCAGCGCCGCCGTGGCGATCGGATCGCCGGTGCGGGCCGCCGCCGCCAGTTCGGCGCCGGTCTTCCCGCGCCAGCCCTGTGCCCGGGCCCAGCGCGCCGACGACATCCCACTCGCGACCGCTTCGACGCACCCCACCCCACCGCAGGCACACGGCACCTCCCACCCCGGCACAACGATATGGCCGATATGCCCGGCATTGCCGGTGCGTCCCAGCGATACCCGGCCGTCCACCAGGATCCCGCCGCCGATGCCCGACGAGACGGTCATCGCCAGTCCGTTACGTATCCCCCGGAACGCCCCCGATTGCTGTTCCGCGAGCGCAAGGCACGCACCGTCGATGGCGAAACGCACTACCGCGGTGGGGAAAAGCTCTTCGACGGCCGCCACGATCGGAAACCCGGCACGCCACTCCGGAATATTGAGCGGAGCCGTCACTCCGCCCGGTGTATCCACCGGGCCCGCCGATCCGATCCCGACCGCGGTCACCGCGGACCCGCCGGCCACCTCGAGCAGCAGGCGCCGGCATTCCGGCCACACCTCCCGCGCCGGCACCGCGGTCCGGCACACCCCGTACACCCGCCCCGTCTCGTCGACGAGACCCGCGGCGAACTTCGTCGCCCCGATATCCAGCGCCAGAACCGCCACCGACTCCTCCAAGGATCGCTTCGCGCCCCCGATTCTCGAACTCACCACACTCGACGGCAAACTCGACGACCTCCGCCACCGGCACGCGGAATTACTGCACCTCATCGACCGGGTGGGATCGTCGATGCGGCGCGTCGAGCATGCGACTCAGCCGGCGTCGGAGGAATCCACCAGATGCTCGAACGCGCGCAGATTCTTCAGCGATTCGCCCCGGGACACCCGCCACTTCCATTCCCGGCGAATGGATTCGGCGAATCCGAGCTCGAGCAGGGTGTTGAAATCGCCGTCCACGGCTTCGAGGATCTGGCCGAAGATGCGGTCCAGTTCGTCGGCGGTCACCGCATGGGTGGCCGCCCGGCCCACCAGATAGATATCGCCCACCTTGTCGAGGGTGTAGGCAACGCCGTAGAGCCGGCGGTTACGGCGCAGCAGGTACTTGTAGACGCCCTCGAAATTCTCGTCGGGTTTGCGGCAGACGAACGATTCGAAACGCACCCCGTGCCCGCCCACCGTGAGCATCACGTTCGTTTTCAGCTTCCGCTCACCCGGCAGCACGGCGACGAACACATCGTCACCGGTCCGGGTGTATTCGATCTCGCGATCCCGCAGCGTCTCCTCGACGACCCGAGCGGTGTCCGGCACCTCGCTCATCTGCGCACTCCCGTCCGGCGCCGCCACAGCGCCCGCGATCTGGCCTGGCTCTCGCCGAGGATAGCCGGACCGCGACCGTAGTCGGACAACGCGGCGGTATAGCTGGCGAGCAGCTTCTCCGCGGTATGCGCCCAGGAGAAACCGGCGGCGTGCGCCACCGCGTGCTCACCCAGCACCCGCAACCGCGCCGGGTCATCGAGCAGATATTCCAGCGCGCCGGCCCAATCGGGCGTGCGATGACCGGCCACCAGCAGCCCGCTGTGCTCGTGCCGCACCGCGGTACCCAAACCGCCGACCGCGGCCGCCAGCACCGGCGTACCGCTGGCCTGCGCCTCCAGCGCGACCAGACCGAACGATTCGTTGTAGCTGGGTACCGCTACCAGATCCGCGGCCCGATACACCTGCACCAGCCGGTCGGGCGGTTGCGGCGGCAGGAAGGTGACCTGATCGCCGATCCCGAGTTCGGCCGCCAATTCGATGAGCGCATCCGGACGTTCGAGCCCGGTCCCCGAGGGACCGCCGACGATCAACGCCCGCAGCCGCCGCCCCGGCCGCCTCCGCACCGCCTCCGCGACCGCCCGCACCAGCACATCCGGCGCCTTCAACGGCTGGATCCGGCCCACGAACGCCACGATCTCCTCGTCCGCGGCCAGCCCCAGCTCGGCGCGCGCCCGCAGCCGGTCCCCCGGCCGGTAACGGTTCAGGTCCGCACCCGGTGGGACGATATCGATCCGATCCGGCAGCGCACCGTACAGTTCCACCAGCTGCCGGGCCTCCCGCGTGGTGTTCGCAGTGAGCCGATCGGCCTCCGCGATCACCTGCTTCTCACCGATCTCACGGGTCGCGGGTTCCGGGGAATCCCCCTCGGCCAGCGCGGCGTTCTTCACCGCGGCCAGCGTATGAGCGGTATGCACCAGCGGCACCCGCCAGCGGTCCCGCGCCAGCCAGCCCACCTGGCCGGAGAGCCAGTAGTGCGAATGGATCAGGTCGTAGTAGCCCGGCAGATGACGGGCCTCCTGCCGCAGCACCTCGGCCGTGAACGGGCACAGCTGGGTCGGCAGATCGTGCTTGTCCAGACCCTCGAACGGCCCGGCCACCACATTGCGCACCAGCACCCCCGGCGCGGCCTCCTGCACGGGCGGCAGATTCGAGGAAGTCGCGCGGGTGAAGATCTCGACCTCGGTCCCACGCCGGGCCAGCTGTTCGGCGGTCTGCAGCACATAAACGTTCATCCCACCTGCGTCCCCCGTGCCCGGCTGGGCCAGTGGTGAGGTGTGCACCGTCAGCACGGCGATTCGGTTCGGCCGGCGGTCCGGGCGTTGACTCACGATGTCCATACTGCACGGTGCAACGCGGCGGCCCGGCGGCTCCTTCCCGAGTGGTGAAAGTGATCACAGTAATTTTGGAGGCGCTCCGCGCCTCGAGGGTGGGCGGTAATTTTGGAGCGGCTCCGCCGCTCGAGGGTGGGGCCCTATTAACCCGGTTCTTCACTCCCGCCGGTCAGTCGCTGCGCT
>NZ_JBEZYU010000090.1:0-14971 GCF_040638875.1 Nocardia sp. NPDC024068
CCTCGAGACTCGTGGCTTCGCCACATGCGCTTCGAGGGCTGACAGCAGACGCGGGCCGAACCCTTTCAGGGCCTCGCTGAACTCGGCACCGAGGAGGTGGCCCATTCTGTGGACGAGCCCGGCTCGAATCGGAACCGGGTGGTGACCGCCGGTACCGGGCCCGGACGCTGCGTAGCACGGGGCCGCGTTCGCGGAGATCTCACGTCTTTATCCGGATGGTCGCAATCCGTCCTGGGTGGGGCCCGCCCGGTTCTGGAGCGACTAGAGGGAGGGAGCGCAGCGACTGACCGGCGGGAGTGAAGAACCGGGATGCAGGGCCCCACCCTCGAGGCGCGGAGCGCCTCCAAAATTACAGCCCGACCCTTCGCGGAGGGGTCGATCCGAACCCCCTCTTCGCGGTGGGGCCGCTTCAACCCACCTCCCCGACCCTTCGCGGAGGCGTCGATCCGAACCCCTTCGCGGTGGGTTCGCTTAAACCCCCTCCCCGACCCTTCGCGGAGGCGTCGATCCGAACTCTCCTTCGCGGTGGGGTCGCTTCAAAATTACAGCTACACGTCTGTGGAGAAGCGGATGCCGCCGTCGGGGATCTCCACCCCGGGCCAGACCCGGGCGCCGCGCAGCAGTTCGCAGCGGGCGCCGACGCTGGCGCCGTCGCCGATGACGCCGTCGCGGACCAGTGCGCGCGGGCCGATCCGGGCGCCGAAGCCGACGATGGACCGTTCGACGGTCGCGCCCGCTTCCACCTTCGCGCCGTCGAACAGGATCGCCCCGTCCAGCCGGGCGCCCGCGCCCACTTCCGCGCCACGGCCGACCACGGTGCCGCCGATGAGCAGCGCGCCGGGCGCGATTCCGGCGCCTTCGTGGACCAGGGATTCACCGCGTTGCCCGGGCAGTACGGGGGAGGGGGCGATACCGCGGACCAGATCGGCCGAGCCGCGGACGAAGTCCTCGGGGGTTCCCATATCCCGCCAATACGAGGCGTCGACGTGGCCTTGGAGCCGGGCACCCTCGGTGAGCAGGGTGGGGAACACTTCGCGCTCCACCGAGACGGCCCGGCCGGCCGGGATCTTCTCGATGTATTCGCGGCGGAAGACGTAGCAGCCGGCATTGATCTGGTCGGTGGGCGGATCCTGGGTTTTCTCCAGGAACGCCGTGACCCGGCCTTCGTCGTCGGTGGGCACGCAGCCGAAGGCCCGCGGATCGCTCACCCGCACCAGATGCAGGGTGACGTCGGCCCGGGTGGCCTCGTGGGTTTCGAGAATCGCGCGCAGGTCGGTGCCACCCAGCACATCGCCGTTGAAGACCATGACATTGTCCGCGGTGAGCTTGGGCAGCACATTGCGGATTCCGCCGCCGGTGCCCAGCGGTTCGGTTTCGGTGACGTAGTCGATCGTCAGGCCGAATTCGGCGCCGTCACCGAAATGGTCCTCGAACACCTCCGCCTTGTAGGAGGTGCCGAGTACCACATGCTCGATACCGGCGGCGGCGATCCGGGCCAGCAGATGGGTCAGGAACGGGACCCCGGCAGTCGGCAGCATCGGCTTGGGCGCCGACAGGGTCAGCGGCCGCAGCCGGGTGCCCTTCCCGCCGACCAGAATCACCGCGTCCGCGCCTGTATGTGATGCCATGGAGCTCCCTTGTTCCCAACCGACCAACGACCCGGCACAGTACCGGTCCAGAGCTAACCGGCGAGTTCCCGCTCCCGTGCACGCAGAGCGGATCGAACCGCAATCCGGCAGCGCACCGCAAGTCCGGCCCGTAGGGCGAGCCGCAACGGCGCCTGCCACCAGTGCGGATGCCGATCCGCCTGGAAACGGTAGGCGCTCGCGTGGTGGGCGGGCAGCATCTTCTCGGGGTTGCGTCCGGCCGCGTGGCCTTTGGCGTGGGTGACCTCGGCGTCCGGGACGAAGACGTTGTGCCAGCCGGCCCGGCCCATCCGGTCGCCGAAGTCGACATCCTCCATGTACATGAAGTAGCGGGAGTCGAAGCCTTCGATCGAGTCGAAGGCCGCACGCCGGACCAGCAGGCACGATCCGGACAGCCAGCCGACCGCGCGTTCGGAGATCTCCTCGTTCTCCTGCCGGTAGCGGCGCGTCCACGGATTGGATTTCCAGACCGCGCCCAGAATCGCGTGCCCGGCGCCGTCGAGCAGGCCGGGGACCGAGCGGGCGGACGGGTAGACACTGCCGTCCGGTTCCCGGACCAGGGGGCCGACGGCACCGGCGCGGGGCCAGCGGGCCGCGGCCTCGAGCATGATGTCGATGGAGTCGTTGCCCCAGCGGATATCCGGGTTGGCGATCATCACGTATTCGAGATCGGGGTCCAGTTCGGCGACGGCCCGGTTGATGGCGCCGCCGTAGCCGATGTTCCCGCCGGTCGGTAGGAAACGGACATGGGCGTTGGCCTCGGCCACCAGTTCCGGGACACCGTCGGTCGATCCGTTGTCGGCCAGAATGACCTGCGGTTTCTCGGTGGTCGCGGTGGTCAGGGTGCTGATGAAATGCTCGAGATGTTCGCCCGGCGAATAGGTGACCGTCACCACCGCCAGGCGTGGGCGGTCATGGGGTTGATCCGGGGTATCGGAAGCGCTCACAGCGCACCACCCTAATGGGCCACCCGGGCCAGTGCCTCGGTCAGCGCGGATTCCCATGGGCGCAACGGGGTCAGCCCGGCGTCGCGCCAGGCGGCGGCGGACAGCACCGAGTAGGCGGGCCGGGGCGCGGGGCGCGGGAATTCGGCGGATGTGCACGGCCGCACCCGGCCGGGATCGGCCCCGATACCGGCGAATACCGCGCGGGCCAGATCGAACCAGCTCGCCCGGCCGGAGTTCGTGGCATGCAGGACCGCGGGGGCGCCGGGTCCGGCGGCCAATTCGAGCAACCCGGCGGCGAGGTCGGCGGCGTAGGTGG
Source organism: Nocardia sp. NPDC024068 (assembly GCF_040638875.1). NCBI lineage: Bacteria > Bacillati > Actinomycetota > Actinomycetes > Mycobacteriales > Nocardiaceae > Nocardia > Nocardia sp. NPDC024068. The sequence continues at coordinate 2,910 of NZ_JBEZYU010000090.1, forward strand.
GGGTGCCGATCTGATCTGTCACCACGTTCACGGTGTCGCGTTCGCGCTCCAGCCGCCGCATGGTGGCCACGAAGTCGCCGTCGTCGCCGGAGTACACCCAGGCCGTCCGGACGATCTGGCTGTTCGGGCAGTGTTCGCGGACCGCCCGTTCACCGGCGAGTTTGGAGCGCCCGTAGACCGTCGCCGGGCCGGTGGGGTCGGTGGTCTCGTAGGGGACCGCCCCGGTGCCGGGAAAAACGTAGTCGGTGGAGACGTGAACGAGCCGGGCCCCGGCCCGGGCGCAGGCGCGGGCCAGTACCGCCGGACCGGTCGCGTTGACGGCAAACGCGGCCTCGGGTTCGGATTCCGCTCGATCGACCGCGGTGTAGGCGGCACAATTGAGAACGACATCGCCCGGGCGGACCGCCGATTCCACGGCTGCCGCATCGGTGATGTCGAGCCCGGACCGGGTGTAGGCCCGGGCTTCCGGAACCAGCCGCAGCAGTTCGCGGCCGAGTTGCCCACCGGCCCCGGTCACGAGAAGGCGGGCGGTGAGATCGGTTCCGGGCGGTACTGCGGCGTTCACCGGCCCAGTCTGGCACGCCGTCGGCGGCCGAATCGGGGTCACCCGGGCTGCCGTTGGTTAGCCTGCGTGGTGCGGAAGGTGTTTCGACGGCATACGCGACACGGGTCGGGGTCCTCGACCGATCCGGATGGGGAGAGGAAGTAAACAGGTGGCGCAGCGTGGGGAGCCGACGTTGTGGAGTCCGGTGCGGGTTATCGTCGCATCGGTTGCTCTGATTGTGCTGGTGGGTACCGGGTTCGCCTGGCGCGGTGTGGATTCGCTGGTCTCGAATATCGAACGGATCAGCGATCTCGGCCTGGGCGGCCACAAGGACGGCGCGGTGGACATCCTGCTCGTGGGGGTGGATTCGCGGACCGACGCCAAGGGCGATCCGCTCAGCGACGCCGAACGGGCCATGCTGCACGCGGGCGACGAGATCGGCACCAACACCGATACGATCGTGCTGGTCCGGGTGCCCAACGACGGGCGTTCGGCCACCGCCATCTCGATTCCCCGCGACGCCTACGTCGATATTCCGGACCTGGGCAAGGGCAAGATCAACTCCGCGTACGGGATGACGAAGCAGACCGTTCAGGACGAACTGCTCGCCGACGGTGAATCCGAAGAGGCGGCCGATGCGCAGTCCACCCAGCGTGGCCGCCAGGCACTGATCGAATCGGTCGCCGGGCTAACCGGGATCACTGTCGACCACTACGCCGAGGTGAGCCTGCTCGGGTTCGTCCTGCTCACCGACGCGGTGGGCGGGGTGGACGTCTGTCTGCGGAACGAGGTGGACGAGCCGCTGTCCGGTGCGTATTTCCCGGCCGGCCGCCAGAAACTGGACGGCCCGCAGGCGCTGAGTTTCGTCCGGCAACGCCATAACCTCGAACGCGGCGATCTGGACCGTATCGTGCGTCAGCAGGTGTTCATGGCCCAGCTGGTGCACCAGGTGGTCAGCGCCGACACCCTGAGCAACCCCGGCCGCCTGCGCGAGCTCAGCGACGCCGTGGGCCGCACCGTCGTTCTCGACGAAGGCTGGGATCTGCTGGGTTTCCTCGACCAGTTGCAGGAGCTCACGGCCGGTGAGGTCACCTTCGAGACCATTCCGGTCGCCGATCTCAACGGCACCACATCCAACGGGGAATCGGTGGTCCGGGTCGATACCGGCGAGGTCCAGGACTATGTGGCGGCCCTGGTCGGGGAGGAACCGAGCGGGACGGCGTCCGAGTCCGGGAGCACCGGCACCTCCACGGCGCCGCAGATCACGCCGGGGCTGGTGGAGGTCGCGGTGTACAACTCCAGCACGGTCTCGGGGCTGGCCTATACGGTCTCGCAGGAACTCACCGCCCTCGGTTACGTCGAGGGCGAGGTGGGTAACTATTCGGACGGGCCGGTCTCGCAGAGCCAGGTGCGCGCCCCGTCCGCGTCGGATCCGGCCGCGAAAGCGGTCGCCGCGGCGCTCGGCGGGTTGCCGGTGGTCGCGGATCAGTCGGTCGCGGCGGGGACGGTGAGCGTGGTTCTGGCGAGCGACTACGCTGGCCCAGGATCCGGTAGCGAGAATGTGATCGATTTCGGCGAGACGTCGACGTCGGCCACCCCGGTACCGCCCGCGCCGCCCATCGCGGCGGCCGAAGACGGACCCACCTGTGTGAATTGACCGCGAAAGCAGACGATGCGCGACATAGACCAGGCCACGACCCTTCCCGAGGCGCTACTCGAGCCGATTCTGGAGCGCGAACCCGCCGCGCCCCGCGTCACCTGGTACGACGACGCGATCGGCGCCCGGATCGAACTCTCCGGGCTCACCCTGGCCAACTGGGCCGCCAAAACCGCCAACCTCATCCGCGACGAATTCGGGCTCACCCCCGGCGCCCGGGTCGCGGTGCTGCTGCCCGCGCATTGGCAGACCGCCGCGGTACTGCTCGGCTGCTGGTGGGCGGGCACGGAAGTGGTGCTGGGTCCGGATCCCGACGCGGAGCTGGTATTCGCCGCCGCGGACCGGCTGGACGAAACCGAGGATGCCGCCGAGGTCGCGGCGCTGTCGCTGGACCCGATGGGCGGGCCGGTGCGTGATCTCCCGATCGGTGTCACCGATTACGCGACCGCGGTCCGCGTGCACGGCGACCAGTTCCTGCCCGGCGGCGCCGGCGCCGCCCTCGACGGGCTGCCGGTCTCGGATGTGCTGGTGGCGGCGCGGAAATCCGCTGCCCGGCAGGGTCTATCGGAAACCGACCGGGTGCTGTCGTCGGGGAGCTGGGATACCGCCGACGAGCTCATCGATCGTTTCGTCGCAGTCCTGCTGGCCGGTGCCTCGCTGGTGCAGGTGACCGATCCCGATCCCGCGCTGCGGGCGCGGCGCGTGGAGAGCGAACGCGTGACCCGCCTTCTGTGACCCCGTCACCTCCTACTACGGTAGGTCGCGAATTCCGACCACGGCAGGTTCCGCGATCCCGGTGGTGTCCGTAGCGTTCCAGGAGGACGCGACGGTGCGACGACGGAGGGGCGGCATGAAACCGCAGTACGTGTATCGATGGGTGAACAACCACGGCGTCATCCGGGCTTTCAAGAAGACCAGGTTGCGTCGCGGTGATGCCTTCACGCGGTTGAACGGCAGTGCGGAGGGGATCGAGAACCCGTACGCGGTCATCGAGGAGCTGCGCGGTTCGGGCGGATTGCGCCGGACGTACCCGGTATGGAGCACCTTCGACTACGAATTGGTCCGGGAGATGCTGCGGGACAACCGTTTCGGTGTCGGTATGCCCACCCTCCTGCCCACGCCGCGGATCGTGCTGCGCGCGTTGAACCACAGCGAGGCCCCGGCCAACCCGGTCGATCCGCCGTCGATGCTGGTGATGGATCAGCCGGAGCACACCCGGCTGCGCAAACCCGTCACCACGGCCTTCACACCGCGCGCCGTGGCCCGGCTGCGGGACCGGATCGCCACCGTCACCGACGAACTGCTCGATGCGCTGCCCGACGACGGGCCCACCGATCTGGTCACCCGGTACGCGTCACAGGTGCCCATCGCGATCATCTCCGAGATGCTCGGTTTCCCCGACTCCGATCGCGCGATGTTCCTGCGCTGGGGCGACGACATCAGCCCCCTGCTGGACCTCGGGATCTCCTGGCGGACCCACCAGCGGGCGATGGAATCCTCCGAGCGGGTGCACCGGTATCTGGTCGACCATATCGAGCGGCTGCGCGCCGAACCCGGCGACGATATCCTCAGCAGCCTGGTGACCGCGGGCGATCTGTCGACCCACGAACTGTGCGCGTCGGCGACGCTGCTGATGGGCGCGGGTTTCGAGACCACGGTCAATCTGATCGGCAAGGGCATCGTGTTGCTGCTGCGCAATCCCGATCAACTCGCCCGGTTGCGGGCCGACCCGGAGCTGTGGCCCAACGCGGTCGAGGAGATCCTGCGTTTCGACCCGCCGGTGCAGACCACGGCCCGGACCGCCCGCCAGGATCTGGAGATCGCGGGTCACCGGTTGCGCCGGGGCTCCACCGTGGTGCTGTCGTTGGCCGGCGCGAACCGCGACCCCGCGATGTTCCCCGATCCGGCCCGTTTCGATATCACCCGGGACAATGCGAAGAGCCACCTGGCGTTCAGCAGCGGAATCCATGTCTGCCTGGGGGCGGGCCTGGCCCGGATGGAGGGCGCGTACGCCCTGCGCGCACTGTTCGAGAATTTCCCCGATCTGCGCCTGACCGGACCGCCCGCGCGGCGTCAGCAGTTCACCCTGCACGGCTACGAGCATCTGCCCGCCCATACCGGGCCGCGCGTGCGCAGTCCCCAGCCCACCGGGTAACGGCGCGGCGGCGTCGGGGTCTGCGGCAGAATCGGAGGTATGGCTGACGTCGTGGTGGTCGGGTCCGGTCCCAACGGACTGGCGGCCGCGGTGGTCCTCGCGGGCGCCGGGCTCGAGGTGGAGGTCTACGAAGCGGCCCCGGTTCCGGGCGGCGGCTGCCGGACCGCGGAGGCGACGCTGCCCGGGTTCCGGCACGATATCTGCGCCGGCGCGCATCCGATGGCGTTGGCGTCACCGTTCTTCCGGGCTTTCGACCTGGCCGCGCACGGCGTGGAGTTGCTGGTGCCCGAAGCGTCCTATGCGCACCCCCTCGACGGCGGGGTGGCCGGGGTCGCCTGGCGGGATCTGAATCGGACCGTGCGCGAACTGGGTGCCGACGGTGCCGCGTGGGGTGGACTGTTCGAGCCCCTGGTCCGCGACTGGCCGGCCGTGGTGCGGACCGCGATGTCGGATATGCGGCATCTGCCGCCGACCCCGGCGACCATCCGGTTCGGTCTGCGGCTGCTGGAGCAGGGCTCGCCCCTGTGGAACGCGCGATTCTCCGGGCCGATCGCGCCCGCCTTGTTCACCGGGGTGGCCACGCATGTGGTCAGGCCGCCGCGGGCGTTGCCGGCGGTCGGGGCGGGCCTGCTGCTGGCCACCCTCGCACATGCCGGTGGCTGGCCGGTACCGCGCGGCGGTAGCCAGGCGATCGTGGACGCGCTGGTCGCCGAACTCCATCGGCGCGGCGGCCGGGTGATCACCGATCACACCGTCGATTCGGTCGCGGAGTTCGGGTCGGCGCGCGCGATTCTCTGCGACACCTCCCCGGCCGAACTGGTCCGCCTCGCCGGGGACCGGCTGCCCGGCCGCTACCGTCGCGGCCTGCGCCGGTTCCGCTACGGACCGGGCTCCTGCAAGGTCGATTTCGCGCTCTCCGGACCGGTGCCGTGGCAGGCTCCGGGCTGCGCCGAGGCGGGCACCCTGCATCTGGTGGGCAGCCGCGCCGAGGCGCTGGCCGCCGAACACGCGGTAGCCGCCGGAATACACACCGACACCCCGTACACGCTGGTCATCCAGCCCGGTGTGGTCGATCCCGGCCGGGCGCCCGAGGGCCGGCACACCCTCTACGCCTACGCCCATGTACCGCACGGGTCGACCCGCGATATCAGCGAGCAGGTGATCGGCCAGATCGAACGATTCGCACCGGGTTTCCGGGATCTGATCCTGGCGAAACATACCCGGACGGCGGCGCAGCTGTCCGCCTACAACACCAACTATGTGGGCGGCGATATCGGGGCCGGTGCGATGACCCTGGGACAGACGGTGTTCCGGCCCACTCCGCGCTGGAATCCGTACGCCACCGGCGTACCGGGGCTCTACCTGTGCTCCTCGGCCACTCCGCCGGGCGGCGGTGTGCACGGGATGGCCGGCCTGCACGCGGCCGGCCATGTGCTGCGCACCGTATTCGGCCGCGGAGACGATCCCTACGATCTGGTCGCCGGGAATCGTGCCCCGGCCGCCGGTCGCTAGGCCTTCGCCGCGGGCTCCCGGTACAGGTCCGGTTCGAGGTAGATCACGCGGGCGGTCGGCACGGCCGCCCGCACCCGGGCCTCGGCTTCGTCTATACCCGCCGCGATCTGCGCGATATCCAGACCCGGCGTGACCGCGACCTTGGCGGCGACCAGCAGTTCCTCCGGCCCGATGTACTGCGTCTTGATATGGATGAGCCGGTCGATCGTGGTGCCGTCCACCAGGTTCTCCCGAATCGCGAGATCCTCGGCGGCGGTCGCGCCCTCACCGATCAGCAGGCTGTGCATCTCGATGATCAGGATGATCGCGATAACACCCAGCAGCGCGCCGATGGCGAGCGTACCCACACCGTCCCAGACCGGGTCACCGGTGAGCATGGTGAGCCCGACACCGCCCAGCGCGAACACGAGACCGACCAGCGCGCCGGTGTCCTCCAGCAGCACCACCGGCAGTTCGGGGCTGCGCGAATTGCGGATGAACTGCCACCAGCTCGCCCGGCCCTTGAGCGGCCGCGATTCCTTGACGGCGGTGGTGAAGCTGTACACCTCCAGCCCGATCGCGATCACGAGGATGACGATCGCGACGATGGGGGAGGACAGCTCCTCGGGATGCTGGACCTTGTGGATGCCCTCGTACAGCGCGTATACCGAACCCAGGGTGAACAGCACCAGCGCCACCACGAACGAGTAGAAGTACCGGCTGCGGCCGTAACCGAACGGATGCAGTTCGTCGGCCTCCTGCTCGGCGCGGTTCTGGCCGAACAGCAGCAGCCCTTGGTTGGCGGTATCGGCGACCGAGTGCACACCCTCGGCCAGCATCGACGCCGAACCCGTGATCGCCGCGCCGACGAACTTCGCCACCGCGATCCCGGCATTCGCCGTCAACGCGGCGATGATCGCCTTCTTACCTCCACCAGCCGACATCGAGCCCCTCCTGCGTTCGGGTCAATCATCCGGTCCGGTACGGCACGTACCGTGACCGCGCAACAGCCTATGCCAGGCAGCGGCGTCCGGTCTCTCCGGAGGATTCCCGCCCGGTCCGTGCCCGGGTCACCAGGATCCGACGCAGGCGCAGAACAGGCTGGCCGGACCACCGGCGGCCTGGGCGCGGATATCGGTGTCGGCCGCCGAGATCCAGGCCGCCGTACCCCGGACGAGCTCCACCTGGGTGTCGCCGTCCAGCAGTCGCGCCGATCCGGCCGTGCACAGGACGATCCCGGGTCCGGCGTCGGTGAGCGGGACCAGTGCCGAACCCGCGGTGAGATCGAACCGGCGCAGCGAGAACTCCGGTGCGGGAGTCGGATAGCGCACCGAACCGTCGCCGGCCGGCTGCGGCAGGACCAAGGGCAGATCGATGGGCTCGAAATCGAGGACCTTCAACAGTTCCGGTACATCGACGTGTTTCGGAGTGAGCCCGCCGCGCAGCACATTGTCCGAGTTGGCCATGATCTCCACACCGATCCCGCGCAGGTAGGCGTGCAGATTGCCGGCGGCCAGGAACAGGCCCTGCCCGGGCTGCAGGGTGATGCGGTTCAGCAGCAGTGCCGCCAGCACACCCGCGTCTCCGGGATAGGCCTCGGCCAGTTCCAGCGTGGTGCGCGCCTCGGCGGCGAATTCCCGTTCGGAATTCGACAGGTAGCGCACACATCCGTCGAGTACGGCCGGCAGCAGGGTGTCCAGCACCGTCGGCGGCAGGGTGATCCAGCTGGTGAACAACGTTCGCAACCCGTCGGAATCCGGTTGCGCGGCCAGCAGATCCGCGTACTGGCCGAGTTCGGCGACCGCCAGCGCCCGGAACAGATCCACCGTGCGCAGCGGATCGCGGAAACCGGCGAGCGCCTCGAACCGCTCCAGCGCCACCACCAGTTCCGGTTTATGGCTGTCGTCGCGGTAGTTGCGCATCGGCGATTCGAACGGCACCCGGTTGCGGTTCTCCCGGGCGAATCCGGCCCGCGCCTGTTCGGCGCTGGGATGGGCCTGCAGCGAGAGCGGCTCCTCGGCGGCCAGGATCTTCAACAGGAACGGCAGCCGGTCGCCGAAACGGCCCGCGGCCGGGCCCAGCTCCCCGATCGGATCGCCGGACACCACCTCCAAGAGCGATCTGGTGCCTTCCTCGGTGTGGATATAGGCCGGATCGGCCGGATGCGCCCCGAACCAGAGTTCGGCCTCCGGATGTGCGGAGGGGACCGGACGACCGCAGAGTTCGGCGAGCGCGGTGCGCGAGCCCCAGGCGTACGAGCGCAACGCACCCACCAGTTCGTGCACTAGTAGCGTCCCCCGTCGTAACTGCCGGGATCTCGCGCGGTGACCGCGCGGCCGCCGATGATCCGCAGATAGGCCGCCGCCATCTCCCAGCGCAGCGCCAGCACAGCGAGACGTTCGATCTCACCGCCGGTCGGCGGGTCCGCCGGTGCACCGGCTTCGACGCGTGCCGGGTCGGCCGGGACCGCTTCGAGATCCGCGGTGACCAGGTCGGCGTCGACGGTCGCCCCGGTGAACACCGCGAGTTTGCGGTGGGCCGCGACGGTATCGGAATCGGTACTGCACAGGAAGACCCGGCGCTTCTCGACCGGCGGGGGCCCGTCGAGCTGCTCATCGTGGAACAGCGGATCGTAATCGGGTGCGGCGGCCTCGGCGGCCGCCGAAATCCGCGGCAACGCCGCCACCGCGACGGCGTGATCCACCGCTGTCGCCGCCCGGCCCGCCGACTGCAGCAGCACCTCCGCGGCGTGCACGGCCAGTTCGGTGGTGGCGGGGGTGTCACCGGTGAGGATCAGCCCGCGCTGCTGGGTCCGGGCGGCCAGATTCTTGGCCGGATTGCGGAACACCTCATGCAACGGGCCGTCGCGCAAAGCCTCGGTATCGAGCAGATCGGCCAGGTCCGCGAGTTCGGGCAGGGCCGCCACGCCGCGGGCCGGGTCGAGCGCGCGCAGCACCGCGATTCCGACCGCCAGATACCGCAGCAGGCGGTTGTCGTCCAGCACCGGCACCCGCGGCTCCAGCAGCATGGCGTGTCCGGCCGCCGCCGCGCGTAGCGGACCCTCGTTCGGCGCGGCCACCACAACCTCGGCGCCGCGCCGCTGCGCCCGGTCGACCGCGTCGATGAGCCGGGGATCGCCGGCGTCGTCGCCCGCGGCCAGCACCACATCCAGCGGCCCGGCCCACGAGGGTACGGAGGTCACCGGGACCAGAGGCAGCCCCGCCCGGTCGCCCAGCGCGGCGACCAGCAGCGCGGCGGCGCGGCCGGCCCGGCCGGGGCCCGAGACCAGCAGCAGGCTTCGGGGCCGCAGACCGTGCAGGCGCGCCAGCGCGTCCTCCGCCACGGCCGCGGCGACGGCACGCACCTGGGCGCCGCCGGATGCGGCGGAACGCAGGGCGCCGCCGTTATCGGACGCCTCGAGCATTGCGGCATCGTCCAGATCGAATACCGGGGTATCAGCGATCATCGGGCGTGGCACCTCCCCTCATCGCGCTGTCAGCGGTCTCGGCCGCCACCGCCCGGGTCGTGGACACCGGGCCTGGAACGGGCGAATCCACGGTGTGTATTTCCACTATTCCAGTCAGGCCCGGACGATGCGCAGGATCTCGGTCACGAGTGCGTCTACTTCCTCCGGCGACCGTGCTTCGACGTTGAGCCGCAGTAGCGGTTCGGTATTGGAGGCGCGCAGGTTGAACCAGGCGTTGTCGGGCAACTGCACGGTCACGCCGTCCAGCCGGTCGACCGAGATCGCGCGGCCGGAGAAGGCGTCGAGCACCGCGCCGGTCCGTTCTGCGGCGTCGGCAACGGTCGAGTTGATCTCGCCGGACGCGGCGTAGCGGGTGTAGGACGCCATCAGCTCCGAGACCGGACGTTTGTCCTCACCGAGGGCCGCCAGCACGTGCAGGGCCGCCAGCATGCCGGAATCGGCGCCGAAGAAGTCGCGGAAGTAGTAGTGCGCGGAATGCTCCCCGCCGAAGACCGCCCCGGTGCTGGCCATGAGCTGTTTGATGAAGGAATGCCCCACCCGCGACCGCACCGGGTTGCCGCCGAGTTCGGCCACCAGTTCGGGCACCGCGCGCGAGGTGATCAGATTGTGGATGATCGTGGCGCCGGACTCCTTGGCGAGCTCCCGTTCGGCCACCAGCGCGGTGATCGCCGACGGTGACACCGGTTCACCGAGTTCGTCGACCACGAAGCAGCGGTCGGCGTCGCCGTCGAAGGCCAGGCCGATATCGGCCCCCGATTCGCGGACCAGGGCCTGCAGATCGACCAGATTCTTCGGGTCCAGCGGATTGGCCTCGTGATTGGGGAACGAGCCGTCCAGCTCGAAGAACAGCGGCACGATCTTCACCTGCGGCAGGGCGCCGAGAACGGCCGGCACGGTGTGGCCGCCCATCCCGTTGCCCGCGTCGACGGCCACGGTCAGCGACCGGAGATCGTCCAGGTCGACCAGGCCGCGCAGGAACGCGGCGTAATCGGTCAGCAGATCCGCTTCCGTGGCCGTCCCGGGAGTGCCGTCGTAGCCGGGAACCCCGCGGGTCACTTCCTCCGCGATCACGGCCAGACCGGTGTCCTGCCCCACCGGCAGCGCCCGCGCCCGGCACAGTTTGATCCCGTTGTAGCGGGCCGGGTTGTGGCTGGCGGTGAACATGGCGCCCGGGCAGTCGAGCTCACCGGACGCGAAGTACAGCTGATCCGTGGACGCCAGCCCGATATGCACCACGTCGAGTCCCTGGGCGAGCACGCCCTCGGCGAAAGCCGCCACCAAACCGGGGGACGAGGTGCGCATATCGTGTCCGATCACGACGCGCCGCGCGTCCTCGGCCCGCATGAGCCGGGCGAACGCCGAGCCGGTATCGCGGATGAAATCGGCATCGAGCTGTTCCCCGACCACACCGCGGATGTCGTAGGCCTTGATCACCGCGTTCACGGACTCGGCAGAGCGGGCGACTGTCATGGCGACCAGCCTATATTTTTGGCATCGCCTCCGGCGCCGCAGGGTCGGGCCCCGACAACCCGGTTCGCGACTCCCACCGGTCGGTCCGGAACCCCGCGGGTCCCACCCACCGCATGCGACCATCCGGACAAAACGCGAGAGCACCCATCCCGCCCTACCGTCCACGACACCTGACCCGGTACCTACGACACCTGAACCGGTACCCGGGACACCTGAAAGGGTTCCGCGATCATGTAAGTGCTCAAAGGCCGCACCCCATGGTCAGTGCGCGCACATCGCACATCGCACATCGCACATCGCCTGGCGGGCAGCTCTCAGCTGGGAGGATCGGGGAGCACGCGGAGATGGCCGCGGCGGCCGGTACGCGTGGGACGCGGAGGCGGCGTGTGCTCGCGATAACCGCGCTGTTCGGGCTCGGGCGGGCGCCGCCGCAGGCCCGCCTCCCGGACCGCCTCGGCGAGAGCGGTGAGATCGTCGTCATCCGGGCTGTTGGCGAATCCGCCCTCGTGCCGGACCATATCCCAGCCCTTCGGGGCGGTGATCCGGGACGCGTGGGTGGCGCAGAGGTCCCAGGAATGAGGTTCGGCGACCGTCGCCAACGGGCCCACCACGGCGGTGGAATCCGAGTAGACATAGGTAAGCGTCGCGACGGCCGGATTCTTGCAGCCGGGTCGGCAGCAACGACGCATGGAGATCACGTTGTCGAGAGTAACCCGGCGGGCAGTCCGGAGTGGAGAGACACGCTCACATATCCCGGTGTGGGTGCGCACACTCTGCACGGGTTGCGGCCGTTGAACACTCACACGATCGCGTATTGCTTCAGGTGCCCCGGGTGCCGGTTGAAGGCGGTGTGCGCGACCGGCGAGGGGTTGCGGGTTTTCAGCACTTACCTGGTCGCGGAACCTGGTCAGGTGGTTGAGCGGGCTTGTTCGTGAAGGTGGGGAGGTGATCTTGCTGGTCGAGGTGGGGGAGGTGGCCTTGCCCGCGAGGGTGGGGAGGTGACTTTGCCCGGGAGGGTGGGGAGGTGACTTTGCCCGCGAGGGTGGGGAGGTGACTTTGCCCGCGAGGGTGGGGAGGTGACTTTGCCCGCGAGGGTGGGGAGGTGACCTTGCCCGCGAGGGTGGGGAGGTGACCTTGCCCGCGAAGGTGAGAAGGTGACCTCGCCCGCCAAGGTGCTGTGTTTATTGGCGCGCTGGCGCGCGCGGGGTTCGGCCCCCTGAGCGTCTGCTGTCAGCCCTCGAGACTCGTGGCTTCGCCA
>NZ_JBEZYU010000091.1:0-14558 GCF_040638875.1 Nocardia sp. NPDC024068
AGCGACCAGAGGGAGGGAGCGCAGCGACTGACCGGCGGGAGTGAAGAACCGGGTTAATAGGGCCCCACCCTCGAGCGGCGGAGCCGCTCCAAAATCACAGCCCGACCCTTGGCGGAGGGGCCGATCCGAACCCCCCTTCACGGTGGGGCCGCTTCAACCCACCTCCCCACCCTTCACGAAGAGATCGCTCCGAACCCTTCCTTCACGGAGGCGCCGCTTCAACCCACCTCCCACCCTTCACGAAGAGATCGCTCCGAACCCTTCCTTCCCTGGAGGGGGCGACAAGATCACTCCCAGAAGCGGGTCAGGTAGCTGCCGTAGCGGGACCATTGCTCCGGGACCCCGGACAGGTTGTAGAGCGCGTAGACCGTGTCGAAAAAGACCTGGTTGATGGCCGGAGTGAACAGGAGGGCGAACAGGATGAGCATGCCGAAGGGTTTGAACTGTTCCAGGCCGCGGCGGGTTTGGTAGCTCAGGGAGGGTTCCACTACGCCGTAGCCGTCCAGGCCGGGGATGGGGAGCAGGTTCAGCAGGGTCGCGGTCACCTGGAGAAAGGCCAGGAAGCTCAGCCCGAACCAGAAGGCGGGGTTGTGGTCCGCGCTGCCGAACAACCGCACCACCAGCAGCAGCAGCACGGCGCACAGGAGGTTCACTGCGGGGCCGACGACGCTGATCAGCCGCTGGGTGCGCGGTGACACCTGGTGGGTGTGTATGTACACCGCGCCGCCGGGCAGGCCGATTCCGCCGAGCGCGATGAACACCATGGGCAGCACGATCGACAGCAGCGGGTGGCTGTATTTCAGCGGGTTCAGGGTGAGGTAGCCGCGTAATTCGACTTCGCGGTCGCCGGCGCGCCAGGCGAGGTAGGCGTGGGCGAATTCGTGCAAACACAGGCTCACCACCCAGCCGAACACGACCAGGACGAAAACCCCGGCGCGCGCCTGCCACGAATCCGTTTCCGCGCCCCAGGCCAGCACTCCGCCGGCCACCGCGAGGGCGATCACGAGCAGGAATACGGGGCTCGGCCGCACCGCGCCGCGCCGCAGCGCCGGGGCGTTCATCGGACCAGGAGCCAGGGTTCGTGATGCCGGTAGAAGCTCGCCCGCGGCACCGGCCGATCGCTCTGCACACCGTCCCGGTTGACGACCGCGGCGGGTGTACCCAGCTGGGCGGCGCGGCCGGCGGTCCAGCGGCGACGGCGGAAGCGGCGGGGCACACTCGCGCGGACCCCGGGCAGTTCGAGCGTCGGGGTCACGAACATCGCCCGCACCTCCCCGGAGAACAGCCGGGTGTCGTCCACGTAGGCCTCGCCGGTCAGGTGGGCGCCGTCGACTCCGGTGATCTTGGCCCGGCCCACCAGCACCGTGCCGGTGTCGTCACGGACCAGCGGCACCTCTTCGGCGCTACCCTCCAGGGCGCGTTTGGCGGCGGCGTTCCCGGTGCCTGTCTGGTAGGCCTGCGCGCCGTAGGTCCCTTCCAGCGGCACGTACCCCACCTCCACATGCAGCCGTTCGGTCCGCATGAGATGGGTGAGTACGGCCGCGAGCGCGGCGTCGCTGCCGAGCACGATCAGCCGCGGCAGACTGTCGGCGGCCAGCACCGGCAGCAGCTCATCGATGAGCGCGGGAGCGGGTATGGCGTCGGATTGCGCCGTGGACTGTGCCGCCAGAGCGATAGGCACCGGAACGTCTGCACAGCGGAGAACCTGGGTACTCAAACGCCCAACACCCTCCCTCGGACCGGTCGTCCCCGAGTGTAGAGGGTCGGCCGCGCCGACCCGCGCAACGGGCCTGGCACGGCGGCCGTCCCGGCCCGCCGAGGGGCCTCGGCTAGACTGTGCTCCCGGCTTCCTCCCCGTTACGGCAGGTAGCTGCGATACGAAGTGCGTGTCGCGCGTCGAAACCGTAGGAGACACGACCATGCCGGCAATCGTCCTCATCGGCGCCCAGTGGGGTGACGAGGGCAAGGGCAAAGCCACCGACCTACTCGGCGGCCGCGTGCAGTGGGTGGTGCGGTACCAGGGCGGTAACAACGCCGGTCACACCGTGGTGCTGCCCAACGGGGACAATTTCGCGCTGCACCTCATTCCCTCGGGCATTCTCACTCCGGGGGTCAACAATGTGATCGGCAACGGCGTGGTCGTCGACCCGGGCGTCCTGCTGGACGAACTCGCCGGACTCGAGGCGCGCGATGTCGACACCTCGGGTCTGCTGCTGTCGGCGGACGCGCATCTGATCATGCCGTACCACGTGGCCATCGATAAGGTCACGGAACGCTTCCTCGGCAACAACAAGATCGGCACCACCGGCCGCGGTATCGGGCCCTGCTACCAGGACAAGGTCGCCCGGGTAGGGGTGCGGGTCGCCGACGTCCTGGACGAGAAGATCCTCACCCAGAAGGTGGAGGCGGCTCTCGAGTTCAAGAACCAGGTGCTGGTCAAGATCTACAACCGGCGCGCGCTCGACCCCCAGCAGGTGGTCGAGGAGGTGCTGGGCCAGGCCGAGCGGTTCGCGCACCGGATCAGCGATACCCGCCTGGAGCTGAACCTGGCTCTGGAACGCGGCGAGACCGTCCTGCTGGAGGGGTCGCAGGGCACGCTGCTCGACGTCGACCACGGCACCTACCCCTACGTCACCTCGTCCAACCCCACCGCCGGGGGCGCCGCGGTGGGCGCGGGTATCGGCCCGAACCAGATCGGCACCGTGCTGGGCATCCTCAAGTGCTACACCACCCGGGTCGGCTCCGGCCCGTTCCCGACCGAGCTGTTCGACGAATCGGGCGCCTACCTGGCCAAAACCGGCGGTGAGGTGGGCGTGACCACCGGTCGCGCGCGACGCTGCGGCTGGTTCGACGCCGTGATCGCCCGGTACGCCACCCGGGTCAACGGGATCACCGACTACTTCCTCACCAAACTGGATGTGCTTTCCAGCCTGGACCGGGTGCCCATCTGCGTGGCCTACGAGGTCGACGGTGAGCGCGTGGAACAGATGCCCACCACCCAGACCGGTTTCCATCACGCGAAACCGATCTACGAGGAGATGCCCGGCTGGTGGGAGGACATCTCGGGGGCCCGCACCTTCGACGAACTGCCCGTCAACGCGCAGGCCTACGTGCACCGGCTGGAAGAACTGTCGGGGGCCCGGATCTCCTGTATCGGCGTGGGCCCCGGCCGCGACCAGACCATCGTGCGGCACGACATCCTGGGTTGAGTCACGCCCGGGCCGCCGTACGGCCGGGAGGTCAGCGGACGGCTTGGAACGCCAGGACCGTGTTGCCGATACGGATCGCGTCGCCGTCGGCGAGCAGCGCCGAATGGATCTGTTCCTCGTTGACGTAGACGCCGTTGGCCGAATCCAGATCCTCGATCAGGAGGCCGGCCCGGCCCAGTTTGATCTGGGCGTGGTAGCGGCTGGCCTTCGGATCGTCGAGGACCAGGTCGTTATCGGTCATCCGGCCGATCCGCAGACTGCCGTGCGCGACCACCACGGTACGGCCGTCGGGTAGTCGTAATTGCCCGCTGCGCACGGTACGCGGCACTTCGGTGACCGTATCGGTCATGGCCGCCGCCATCCGCTCCACGCTCTTGAGCTCCACGGTGCCCAGCGGTTCCTGGCGCAGCACCCGCCGTTCCAGTTCCACCAGCGCCGGGCCCGGATCGATACCGAGTTCCTCGGCGAGCACCGTCCGTACCCTGCGGCACGCCTCGAGTGCGTCGGCATGCCGTTCGGACAGGTAGAGGGCGGTGATGAGCTGCCCCCACAGCGGCTCACGCAGTGGATGCTCGTTGGTGAGCGCGACGAGTTCGCCGATCACCGCGGCCGCCCGCCCGCAGGCGATCTCGGCGTCGAACCGCGCCGACACCGCCAGTAGCCGCTCCTCCTCCATCGCGGTGGCGAACCCGTCCGCGAAGCCCAGGCCCGCCAGATCCGACAACGCGCGGCCGTTCCATTCGCGCAACGCGGTGGCGAACAGCCGCGACGCCGACACATTGTCACCGGCGGCCGAGGCCCGGCTGCCCGCGTCCCGGGCGGCTTGGAACCGGCCGAGATCGCAGGCGTCGTCGGCGACCTCGAGCCGGTAGCCGGAGGATTCCGTGCGCAGCACAGTTGCCGGGTCGACCCCCGAATTCCGCAGTGCCTTGCGGATATTGGAGACGAACACCTGCAGGCTGGCCGCATAGGCGTCCGGCGGCTCCTCGTTCCAGACCATATCGGCCAGGGTCGTCGAGGAGACCGCACGACGCCGGTTCACCGCGAGCGCGGCGAGCAGCGCCCGGGGTTTGGGCCCGCCGACCGGAATCGGCTCACCGCCGACCAGTAACCGCACGGGCCCCAGCACACGGAGATCGAGTGTCATCTGGCTACGGGTGAGGGCACGGGGATCAGGCGCTGACGGAGCGTCCCGCGGACCGCAGCGCCTCGCATGCCTGCACCACCCGTTGCGCCATCGACAGTTCGGCCTTCTTCAGATAGCTGCGCGGATCGTAGACCTTCTTGTTGCCGACCTCGCCGTCGATCTTGAGCACACCGTCGTAGTTGGCGAACATATGCGCGGCGATCGGGCGGGTGAAGGCGTACTGGGTATCGGTGTCGACGTTCATCTTCACCACGCCGTACCGCAGCGAATCGTCGATCTCGGACTTCAGCGAACCCGATCCACCGTGGAAGACGAAATCGAAGGGCTGCGCGTCGGCGCCCAGGCCCAGTTTGGCCGCGGCCACCTTCTGGCCCTCGGCCAGCACCTCGGGCTTGAGCACCACGTTGCCGGGCTTGTAGACGCCGTGCACATTGCCGAAGGTGGCGGCGAGCAGGTATTTGCCCTTGTCGCCGGCGCCCAGGGCGTCGATGGTCTTCTCGAAGTCGGCGGGCGAGGTGTAGAGCTTGTCGTTGATCTCGGCCTCGACGCCGTCCTCTTCACCGCCGACGACGCCGATCTCGACCTCGAGGATGATGCGGGCGGCGGTGGCCGCCGCCAGCAGCTCCTGCGCGATGGCGAGGTTTTCGTCGATCGGGACCGCCGAACCGTCCCACATATGCGACTGGAACAGCGGATTCTGCCCGGCGTCCACCCGCTCCTGCGAGATGGCCAGCAGCGGGCGGACGAATCCGTCCAGCTTGTCCTTGGGGCAGTGGTCGGTGTGCAGCGCGATGGTGACGCCGTACTTCGCGGCCACCACATGGGCGAATTCGGCCAGCGCGACCGCGCCGGTGACCATATCCTTCACACCCTGGCCCGAGCCGAATTCCGCGCCACCGGTGGAGAACTGGATGATCCCGTCGCTGCCGGCCTCGGCGAACCCTTTGATCGCCGCGTTGATCGTCTCCGAGGATGTGCAGTTGATGGCGGGGAAAGCGAACGAGTTCGCCTTGGCCTGACCGAGCATCTCGGCGTAGACCTCCGGAGTCGCAATCGGCACTGTGAAGACCTCCGTGTAGTGCGGCAGACGGGATTGTCTGTTTCTGCACATACCCTAAGGCAGGCGGGATTCATCCGGTATAAGGGGATTGTTTGCGCCGCCGCACCCTGCGGGTGGCGGGGTTACCGGTACTGTGGGCCGGGTGATTGCGCTGGCGGCTTCCGACGCGGTGACGAGCAATCTGGCTCTGACCGAACTGCTCGACCCGATGCACCTGTTGACCGAGACGTGGCTGAAGAGCGCGGTGCTACCGGCGATCCTGGTGATCGTCTTCATCGAAACCGGGCTGCTGTTCCCGCTGCTGCCAGGCGATTCGCTGCTGTTCACCGGTGGTCTGCTGGCCGCGCAGGCGAACCCCCCGGTGTCCATCTGGGTACTGCTGCCCGCTGTCGTTCTCATCGCGTTCGCCGGCGACCAGTGCGGCTACTGGATCGGCCGGGCCATCGGCCCGGCGCTGTTCCACAAGGAGGACACGCGCTTCTTCAAGAAGAGCTACGTCACCGAAACGCACGAATTCTTCGAGAAGCACGGCCCCAAAACGATCATCCTTGCCCGATTCGTCCCGATCGTCCGGACATTCATGCCGGTTCTCGCGGGCGTCTCGAAGATGAACTACCAGCGCTACGTCGCCTTCGATATCGTCGGCGCGATCGCCTGGGGTGGCGGGGTGACCATTCTCGGGTACTACCTGGGCAATATCGCCTTCATCCGCGATCACGTCGAGGCGATCTTCCTGCTCATCGTGTTCGTCTCGATCCTGCCGGGTATCAGCGCGGTGGCCAAGAAACTGCTCGGGCGCAAAACCGCCGCGCAGCCCGCGGCCGGGCTGATCTCCACCGCCGAACTGCCTGCCGTGGATACGGCGGGCCGGATCGATGCCACCATGCCCCTGCCGGTCGTGCCGGTCGCCGGGGCGGCAGGCGCCGACGAGAGCCGCGTACGGTAGCGGTGTCCGTCCAGGCCATGCCCCATGCGATGGGTAGTTTCGAACCACTGATCTCCGCCGGGCCGACGTTGGTCTGGATTGTGGTTCTGACCTTCGTCTTCCTGGAATGCGCGTTCATTCTCGGACTTTTCCTGCCCGGCGATTCGATGCTGCTCACCGCGGGAATCGTGATGGCCTCGCATGCCTCCGGGGAAAGCCAGGTCTGGTTGCTGTCGGTGGGCGCGATGTTCGCCGCTATCGCCGGTAACCAGGTCGGATACGTCGTCGGACGGCGTACGGGGCATCGGCTCGTGGCCCGCAAGAACGGGCGCTATATCAACACCCGCAATCTGGCCCGCGTGGCCGATCTGCTGCAACGGCACGGCTTCGTCGCGGTTCTCATCGCCCGCTGGATACCGTGGGTGCGCACGCTGTGCCCGATGGTGGCCGGTGCCGCCGAGATGGACCATCGCCGGTACACCGTGGCCAGTACGGTCGGGGCGATCATCTGGGCCCCGGTGTTGTTGCTGATGGGCTACTACGCGGGCAGCTTCATCCAGCAGTTCTCCTGGCTGATGCCGATCGTGATCGGCTCGCTGGTGGTGTGCCTGATCGTCGGCACGGTCATCGGTATCAGGCAGTACCGGCACGAGATGTCGCAACCGGAAGAGGATTTCGATCTGGATTCCACCTCGGCCGAATGCGACACCATGCCGCTGCCGGAACTCGCGCGGGCCGACCACGACCCGGGGCACGGCTGGAACGAGCTACAGTCCGGCCGCCGTGACCATATGGGCGGCTTCCATCAGCATCCAACCCGACAGCTGCACCGATAGGTCGCGTTCGGGTACGCGCGAGGAGGTCACCGCGCCGTTCGAGGTGACCCCACCGGCGCCGGCACTGCCACCCGGAAGTTTCGCCGAGGTGGTCCAGTCGTGGCCGAACAGCGGTTCGCCCTCGACATCGAGCCGGTTCGCCCACGCCGCGGCTGCCGATTCCTTCACGATGCGGGCGGCCGTACGGCGGTCGGCCAGTTGTTCGTGTTCCTCGCCGGGCAACATGAGCGCGACCTGGGCGAGATATCGGATGAGAATCCCGTTGAACAGTCCACCGTCGCCACCCGAACCGCCCCGCACCACGCTCTCGGTGGTGAGATTGTCCTCGACGGCGTCCAGCAGACGGTGCACGCGGTCGAGGTGCCCGTCGTCGCGGGTGTGCACCGCGAGTTCGGTTTCCAGCCCCAGCACCACCCCCTGGCAGTAGCTGTAGATCGGGCGTTCGAGGGTGCCGGCGGGCAGGTGGATACCGTCGAAGATCAGGCCGGTTTCCGGGTCACGCAAGGTGCGGTCGATCCAGTCGGCGATCTCCCGGGCCCGCTCGTAGCGCCCGAGCCGGGCGAGGGCGATACCTGCGGGACCGTTGGCGGGCGCGTTGTAGAAATCCGCGCCGACCCGCCAGGGCAGACCGCCGCCCACCGCCGGGTCCCAGGCGGTGTAGAGCTTCTGTTCCAGCGGCCCGAGCCCGCCCCGCGCCTCGGCGTTGTCCTGGACCCGGGTCGCGCGCTCCAGCGCGAGTGCCAGCCAGGCCATATCGTCGTAGTAGCGGTTGGTCCAGCCGGTGAGATTGCGGAGCCGGTGCGAGCGGACCAGCGTGCCGACCCTTTTCCGGCGGGCGATCGTCGGCGCCCGGTTGGCAGCGTCCACGGCACAGTCGATCAAATGGGCCTGCCACCAGTAGTGCCAGGTCAGGAAGAACCGTTCCCGCCTGGTCGCGGGCCAGCCCACCACACCGAGGGCGGTGGCGGGTAGCACCCATACCGGTTTCAGATGGCGGGACAGAATCGCCGCCTCGGCCATATCCGCCCGCTCCGACCACAGCGATGCCGGGTTGCCCATCCGCCTGCGCTGTTGCCCGGCCGAACGCCGGGGAACGTCGAGATCGTCGCTGGGCGGGGTCATGCAACCCATATTGCCAGGAGAATCGGAATTCACGCCGCTCAATTGTTACCGAGTCGAAGCGGAACTGTTCGGGTACGCGCTCTATCCGTCGGGACCACGGCAAATTGCGGCCGGACAGCCCCGCGCAGAGAACCCCGCGGCGTGTCAAGCCGGGTTAACGTCCCCTCGGGAGGAAACCACCCACCACGGCCGAACAGGTCCGCGAATACACACGATCCCGGTAACGGCAATCGGCACAAGGATATTCGATCGGACCAGACCGACCCGTCGGCGCTCGGCGCGCCCGCACTACGATCATGCCGTGACCAATCCTGCGCCAACGGCCGGCTCCGAACCCGCCCCGAGACCGGAGCCGGCGGCTCCGGCCACGGGTGGAGACGCGGAGCCGGCGGTGGGGCACGACGAGGAGAACCCGGCCGCACATCACGAACCCGGTCCCACCGAATGGGGTGAACACCCGCACGGCGTCGGCCCCTGGGTGGCCGAACACAGCGGACCGGCACCCGACGACGACCGGCTCGATCCGGAACTTCTGGCAGCGGGCGATCGCCGCAATGTGGTCGACGCCTACCGCTATTGGACCCGCGAGGCGATCGTCGCCGATATCGATCGGCGCCGGCACCCCTTCCACATCGCCATCGAGAACTTCGGGCACGACGCGAATATCGGCACCGTGGTCCGCACCGCCAACGCCTTCGCCGCGGGCGCCGTGCATATCGTCGGCCGGCGCCGCTGGAACCGGCGCGGCGCCATGGTCACCGACCGCTATCAGCACATCACCCACCATGCGGATATCGAGGCCCTGCTCGATTTCACCCGCGCCGAGGACCTCTCGGTGGTCGCCGTGGACAACGTCCCGGGGTCGGTGCCGCTGGAAACGGTCCGGCTACCGCGCCGCTGCCTGCTGCTGTTCGGCCAGGAGGGCCCCGGAATCACCGAAAGCGGCCGCGACGCAGCGGTACTCACCGTCTCCATCGCCCAGTTCGGATCCACCCGAAGTATCAACGCCGGGGTGGCGGCGGGGATCGCCATGCACACCTGGATCCGCCAGCACGCCGATCTGACCACCGCCTGGTGACCCGGACGGTCCACGCGGGCCGTCAGGCCGCGGCGGACGTGCCGAACAAGACGATCGCGAAGACGATATAGGCGACGATCGCGAGAACCATCAGTATCAAGAACACCGAGCCCACGATCCCGAGCACGTAGCCCACCATGACATTGTTCCGGCCTCCGACGGTACCGCCGGAGGCGTCGATATCGTTGAGCGCCCGCTT
Source organism: Nocardia sp. NPDC024068 (assembly GCF_040638875.1). Classification (NCBI taxonomy): domain Bacteria; kingdom Bacillati; phylum Actinomycetota; class Actinomycetes; order Mycobacteriales; family Nocardiaceae; genus Nocardia; species Nocardia sp. NPDC024068. Next base: position 9,577 of record NZ_JBEZYU010000091.1, read on the forward strand.
GCCCAGCACCCACGCGAACGGCGCGCAGAGCTGGCAGAATACCAATCCGACGATGCCGAGAATCAGCACCAGCGTGGCCTGCGGATGTTCCGGCGGCGGGCCGTAGGCGTTGTATCCGTACGGGGGCGGCGGGTAGCTCATCTGTGGATAGTAGCGGCCCCTCGACAGCGACTACGAGCGGAAATCTCGCCGGTACCAGGCCGGTGATCTAACGGCGGGTATGCGCGGCCGGATCGGTGAGCAGGAATTGGGCCGCGCCGTAGGTCGCCAGGATGGCACCCTCCAGCACCCGCCGCGACCGCTCGCCGTGCGCGAACAACCGGCGCAACACGATGAGACCGTCCGACACCGTGAACAGCAGCGCACCCAGGCCGAGGCGGCTGCGCGGATCGGCATCCGGGATGTTCAGCCCCGCAACGGCCTTCGCGCCCGGCGCGAGCGCGGGATCGGACGCGAGCACCGCGGCGGTGCCCAGCGTCGCCCCGTAGGCGCTCAATGGACCGGCCAGTACCGGAGCCTTGCCCCGCAGCAATGCCGCGGCCCCCGCCCAGGCCGCCACCCGGGGCAGCGCCACCTCGGGGCGCGGGCGGGCTCCGCGTCGCCACCAGAGTGCGGCGTATCCGGTCTGCATCACCGCGAACGACGAGGCGCCGGCGATGAGCCGGCGGTCGTCGTCCGGGTCGATCAGCAGGACATCACCCACGGTGGCCGCGCCCAGCGAACCCAGCAGCAGAGTGCGCTCCGGCGGCGGGATATCGGCACCGCTGGTCGCGATATCGGCCGCGAGCAGTGGCATCATGAGCGGTTTGGCCACCCATTGAAGACGCTCGCGCCCGGTGAGCGCGCCCAGTACGGTGACCGCGGTCGCGGCCAGGAAGCCCGCGCGCAGGGGTCGCATCTCAGAGACTCGACTCGTCGGGCGCGGGCGGCAGGGTCACCACCTGGCCGGCGTAGCTGAGCCCGGCGCCGAAGCCGAGCAGCAGGGCCAGCTGTCCGCCCTTGGCCTTACCGGTGGCCAGCATCTCCTCCATGGCCAGCGGAATCGACGCCGCCGAGGTGTTGCCGGTGTTCTCGATATCGCCCGCCATCGGGATATCGTCGGCCAGTCCGAGGTTCTTCTTCATCAACTCGTTGATCCGCGCGTTGGCCTGGTGCGGAATGAAGACCTCGATATCGTCCTTCGACACTCCGGCCATATCGAGCGCGGTGGACAGCGCCCGGGGCAGGGTGACCGCCGCCCAGCGGAACACTCGTGGCCCCTCCATCCGCAGCGCCATCCGGCCGATCGGCTCCACGGCCGGGTCGGTGCCCTGCAGGTCTTCGGCGCGCTGCATATAGTCGATGAAGTTGATGTCCTGCTTGATGGCTTCGGCGTTCTCGCCGTCGCTGCCCCAGACCGTCGGCGAGATTCCGTTCTCCTCGCTCGGTCCGAGCACCACCGCGCCCGCGCCGTCACCGAAGATGAAGGCAGTGCCGCGATCGGTCGGGTCGATACCGATGGTCATGGTCTCGGCACCGATGAGCAGCACGTATTCGGCCGAACCGGCCCGGATCATATCGGCGCCGACGCCGAGTCCGTAGCCGAAACCACCGCATCCGGAGGTCAGGTCGAAGGCGGGGAGACCGTTCAGCCCGAGGTCGCTGGCGACGATCGGGGCGCCGTGCGGGGTGAGCATGGGCCAACTCGAGGTGGCCAGGATCAGCGCGCCGATCTTCGCGGGGTCCACCCCGCTGTTGCGCAGCGCCCGCCGGCCGGCGGCCACCGAAATGGAACGCAGCGATTCGTCACCGCTGATCCAGCGCCGGTTGCGGATACCACTGCGCTCGAAGATCCACTCGTCCGTGGAGTCCAGCACCTCGCACACCTCGGCGTTGCTGACCACGCGTTGCGGCCGGTAGGCACCGATACCGAGCATTGCGACGTTGTCGTGCCCCTGTTTGCCGGCAATGCTCACCACGACATTCACGACCCTTCATTCGCACTACTGACGGATCCTCAGGCTAACCGAGGGCGACCCGAGGTTGAACAGCCCGTCATACTTCAGCCCAGCGCCAGATCCCGCAGTCCGAGAATCGAACGGTACTCCAAACCCTCGTCCGCGATGACCCGATCCGCGCCGGTTCCGCGGTCGACCACGGTGGCCACCCCGACCACGGTCGCGCCCACGTCACGCAGCGCGCGTACCGCGGTCAGCGGGGAGTTGCCGGTGGTGGTGGTGTCCTCGACGACGAGCACCCGTTTGCCCACCACATCGGGGCCTTCGATCTGGCGTTGCATCCCATGGGTTTTCGCGGCCTTACGCACGACGAACGCGTTGATCGGGCGGCCGGGGGCGTGCATCACGGCCAGGGCCACCGGGTCGGCGCCCATGGTGAGCCCGCCGACCGAATCGAATTCCCAGTCGGCGACGAGCTCCCGCAACAGTTTGCCGATCAGTGGCCCGGCCCGATGATGCAGAGTCGCCCGGCGCAGGTCGACGTAGTAGTCGGCCTCCTTACCCGAGGACAGTGTCACCTTGCCGTGCACGACGGCTAACTCGCGCACCAGCCCGGCCAAGACATCCCGGTCGGTCGTTGCCTGGTCGATCATCGGTGTCCTTCCGCCTGCATGGCGAGTCGCGGCAAGTTCGATTCCGGCGCGCGCTACGGCGCCCACCGTGCAGGATACGGGGGCCGCTCGGAGGGAGTTACCGCAGGTGGCCGTGTCTATCGACGTACCGGAAGCCGCGCGGGCCTACCGAGGCACCGGGCCCTGATATGGACGGAACCCGGGGTGGAAGGGACCGCCGGGCGGGCGGGAACCGTTATCGTCTTCGGCGGCCGCCTCGTGGGGCTCCGGTTCACCGGGCCCGGCCGGACGTGGCGGCGGGTCGGTGGGCGCGGACCGGCTCACCGGGCGGGCATCGGGGACCACGGCCAGGCTCGGCCGGCGCGGTGGAGCGTCGTCGCCGCCGGGTCCGGGACCGCGGCGGTCACGGTCGTCCGGCTCCTCCTGCCGATACCGGACATTCGGCGCGGGGTGCCCGTAGCGGTCCCCGGATTCGTCCTCGTAGTCGCCGAAATCGTCGTAGTCGCCGAAATCCCGGTCCGGGCCGTCGTCGGCGCGGTCGGGGTCGGGGTCGGCCGAACGGATCCGGGCCCGCGGCGGCGCACCGGTATCGCGCTCGTCGAGCGGCGGCTCGGTGACCGGCGGCAACACGTGCAGCAGACCCGAAAGTCGCAGCACAGCATCGATCCCGGTCTCCCAGTCCTTGGCCGTGGTACCGACGGGGAGCATGCCCAGGGTCCAGTTGCCCTCGCTCCACAGCATCTGCACGGTATCGGCCAGCGATTCGATGAACGCGACCATCCGCTGATCCACCGCGTGCCGCGCGATTTCGGGGTTGGTCGCGAACACCACCCGGTCGCCGATGGCGCCGAGCAGTTCCAGATCGGCGTCCTTGGGCGGATTCATGGTCTTGAGCCGCATATCGACGTCGATATCCGAACCGATCTGGCGGCGCACCGCGACCAGGGTCGCCGAATCCTCCAGATCGAGCAGAACGAACTTCTCGCCCTTGCGGATACCGGTCACCACGTCGACCGCGGTCAGGTAGCCGAGCTTGGCCAGCGCACCGCGCCGCCAGGTCGACGCAAGCGCCGGTTCCACCGACACATAGGTGTATCCCTGGGCTTTCGCCCACACCTGGCGCGCGTGACCGGTGCGCTGCCGCTGCCGCCGGTCGAAGTAGAGCAGCACGAAGGCACCCGCGAGGGTGATCGCCGCCAGCCCGAACCACATTGCCGTCATCGTCGCCTAGCCTATCGACCCGCCCGGCGTAATGCCGGGCACCCACACTGCGCGCCGCCGATTTCTCTTCATCGCCCGCCTCCTTCGAGGGCGGTGCTGATGATGACCTCCGCCTGAATGGTGCCGTCCGGACCCTTCTGTCCCTGCACGATGACCAGATCTCCGGTGGGCAGTGCCTCAACGGTACTTCCCGCCAGCGAGATCACCTGGGTGGACGCGCTGGTGTGCACGGTGACCTCGTCGCCGGCCAGCGTGCTCAACGTCAGTGTCCCACCCGAATTGGTGCTGATGGTGCCCATTGTGGTGCCGCCGGCTTGCGGATCGCCGCTGTCGGGCAGCTCCGGGAGCCCCGGCAGACTGGGCAACGCGGGCGCGGATTCGTCCGGCTGCCCGGGGATCTCGCGGCCGAGGGAGCGGGTGGTGCTGGTGGTATCGCTCGCCGTGGACTCGGAATCGTCGCGGCCGGAAAGCATTCCCACCGCGATACCCGCGAGCGCCACCAGAACGATGGCGGCCAGACCGAGCCCGACCCACATACCCGTCCGCTTCGGCGGCCGGGGCGGTTCGCCGGGCGGACCGGGAGGCGGGCCGCCGGGCGGGCCGTAGGAGCCCGGCGGGCCATAGGACCCCTGTGGACCCGATCCGGCCCACTGGTTCGGGTAGGCGTAACTGTCGTAGGTCGGCATCTCCCGGGTCGGGTTCGGCCCGGGGCCCCACCCGCCGTACGGGTCGGTGCCGGGATAGGCCGTCGTCGGCTCCCCGTAACCTGCGTTGTCGCCGGTGGGCAGCTTCTCGGTCGCCGATTCGCCCGGCTGACCCAGGTGCTGGGTCGGATCATCGTCCGGCCGCCTCGCCCAGGGATCGTTCGGGTTGGTCATGCCCTCCAGACTAAGCCGAACCGATCCCCGGCGAGCGCGCTCGCCCGGGATCCGTCCCTGCCATCTCGAAAAAAGCCCTGGTCAGGCGCACTCCGCACGCCTGACACGGCCCCTTGGGGGCCCGCTGCCCATCCGAGCCCACCATCACCCACCGAACGGACCCGATCCGCCGGACCCACCACCACCCGCCGAATCGACCCGATCCGCCGGACCCACCCTCGGCGCCGAGTTCAGCGAGGCCCTGAAAGGGTTCGGCCCGCGTCTGCTGTCAGCCCTCGAAGCGCATGTGGCGAAGCCACGAGTCTCGAGGGCTG
>NZ_JBEZYU010000092.1:0-14421 GCF_040638875.1 Nocardia sp. NPDC024068
GTCGGGTTTCGACGGCGGCGCCGGTCTCACCCGCGACGTCCGTTCGTTCGCTGCGCTCACTCATGCGAGGGGCCTGTTCCTAACTGATGTTGGGGCGAAATCAGGCCAGTTCGCGTTTCAGGTTGCCCAGCACCTCGTCCTGGATCTTGCGCAGCCCCAGCGGCGCGAAAATACCCTCGAAAATGCCCTTGATCCCGCCGGCGCCCTGCCAGACGGTATCCAGGGTCACCAGCGAACCGGTACCGGCCGGGGTGATGGTCCAGGTGCTGACGAGCGTGGAATTGGCGTCTTTCTCGGTGACCACGTGATCGGCCACGGTGACCTGGGCGCGGATATTGCGCACCCGGCTCTCGGTGGCCTGCAGGGTCCATTCGGCGACGGTGCCGTCGCCCTGCCCGCCCTCGACCACCTTGTAGTCGCGGTAATGCGCCGAGAGAATCTTCGGGCGCACCTCCGTGTAATCGGTGACCGCCGCCAGCGTGCGTTGCGGGTCTGCGGCGACCTCGATCGTGCTGCCGGCTTTGACCTGTCCCACGGTGAACTCCTATCCGGATACGTTGTGACAGTCCTATCCTGCTGTGTTCACGGCGCGCTGTCGCATGCGGGGCGTCATCGGAATCCAGACAATTCCGGAAAATGCCGTCAAGCACTGACTACACCTCGTCGAACAGGGTGCAACGGATATGTGACATTTCGCCCTCGGTACTCCCCCCGCGGTGGCCGATCAAGACCATGTAGGACTAGCGTCTAACCGTGGCAATGAGTCTGTTGGGGAAGGCCGGCCACAGTCCGGCCGCAATTGAATCCGGGTTCGCCGCATATCGGGCAGGTGTCGAACGCCTGCTCGCGAGCTACCGTGCCATCCCGGCGGGCGCCGATGTGCGACTGGCCAAGAAAACCTCGAACCTGTTCCGGGCCCGGGCGAAGAACACCGCACCGGGGTTGGACGTTTCCGGGCTGACCCGGGTGATCGAAGTCGATCCCACGGCCAAGACCGCCGAGGTCGCGGGTATGACCACCTATGAGGATCTGGTCGCCGCGACCCTCCCGTACGGCCTGGCCCCGCTGGTGGTCCCGCAGCTCAAGACCATCACCCTCGGCGGCGCGGTCACCGGGCTGGGAATCGAGTCGACGTCGTTCCGCAACGGCCTGCCCCACGAATCGGTGCTGGAGATGGAAATACTCACCGGCGCCGGTGAGCTGGTCACCATCACCCCGGACGGGGAGACCGGCGATCTGTTCCGCGGTTTCCCGAACTCCTACGGGACCCTGGGTTACACGACCCGGCTGAAGATCGAACTGGAGCCCGTGCGGCCCTATGTGACGCTGCGGCATGTGCGATTCCACGACCTGCGCGAACTCGAGGCCACGCTGGACCGGATCGTGCGGGAGCGCAGCCACGACGGGGAGACCGTCGATTACCTGGACGGTGTCGTGTTCAGCGCGGACGAGAGCTATCTGACGCTGGGCCGGCAGACCGACGAACCCGGCCCGGTCAGCGATTACACCGGGATGGATATCTACTACCGCTCCCTCCAGCACGACGGCCCGGAGCCGAAACGGGACCGTCTCACCATCCACGACTACCTGTGGCGCTGGGATACCGACTGGTTCTGGTGCTCGCGCGCCTTCGGCACCCAGAATCCGAAGATCCGCCGATTCTGGCCGAAACGCTACCGGCGCAGCAGTTTCTACTGGAAGCTGGTCGCGCTGGACCACCGCTACAACATCGGTGACAAACTCGCCGCGCGCAAGGGCGACCCCCCGCAGGAACGGGTGGTCCAGGATATCGAGGTGCCGGTGGAGCGCACCGCGGATTTCGTGGAATGGTTCCTGCGCGAAATTCCCATCGAACCCATTTGGTTGTGCCCACTGCGACTGCGCGATAGCGGTAACCCCGGTGACGAGCGACCGTGGCCGCTGTATCCGCTGCGGCCCGCGCGCAGCTACGTCAACATAGGTTTCTGGTCGGCCGTTCCGAAAACGGCCGGGCAGATCGACGGCGCGGCGAATCGCGCCATCGAAAAAGCCGTCACAGAATTCGACGGACACAAATCCCTGTACTCGGATTCGTTCTACGAACCCGAGGAATTCGCCGCCCTCTACGGCGGTGCGAGCTACACAGAATTGAAGAAACGCTACGATCCCGGCCAGCGTCTGCTGGATCTGTATTCGAAGGCGGTGCAACGCAGATGACGACATTCAAGGACAGATCCGACGCTTTCGCGGACCTGGGCACCCGGCTCAGTATCGCCGAGGTGGTGGAAGCCCTGGTCGACGGCGATGTTCCCATCAAGCTGACCGCGTACGACGGCAGCACCACCGGTCCCGTGGACTCCGAGTTCGCACTCGAGATCCGCAACCCGCGTGGTATCAACTATCTCGCCAACGCCCCGGGTGATCTCGGTTTGGCGCGGGCCTACATATCCGGCGATATGGACGCCGCCGGGGTCCACCCCGGTGATCCGTACGAAATCCTCGCGGCCATGACGGACCTGAAGTTCAAACGCCCGTCGGCACTCTCCCTGGTGGCCATCGCCCGTTCGCTGGGCTGGGAGCGGCTGCGCCCGGTCCCGCCACCCCCACAGGAGACCCTGCCACGGTGGCGCCGTATCGCGTTGGAAGGTCTGCGCCACTCCAAAACCCGCGACGCCGAGGTCATCCACCATCACTACGACGTCTCGAACACCTTCTACGAGTACGTTCTCGGCCCGTCCATGACCTACACCTGCGCCTGTTACGGCGACCGGGACTGGTCGCTGGAACAGGCCCAGGAGAACAAGTACCGGCTGGTGTTCGAGAAGCTGCGGCTGAAGGAGGGCGATCGCCTCCTCGATATCGGCTGCGGCTGGGGCGGTATGGTCCGCTACGCCGCCAAACGCGGCGTACGGGTCATCGGCGCCACCCTGTCCGCCGAACAGGCGGCCTGGGCGCAGAAGCGGATCGCCGACGAAGGGCTCGGTGAACTCGCCGAGGTCCGGCATTCGGATTACCGCGATATCACCGAAACCGGATTCGACGCGGTGTCCTCGATCGGGCTCACGGAGCACATCGGGGTCCAGAACTACCCGTACTACTTCCGGTTCATCCAGAGCAAGCTGCGTGACGGCGGCCTGTTCCTCAACCACTGCATCACCCGGCACGACAACACCCGCACCACCAAGGCCGGTGATTTCATCGACCGCTATGTGTTCCCGGACGGTGAGCTCATCGGGTCCGGGCGCATCATCAGCGAGATCCAGAATGTCGGGCTCGAGGTGGTGCACGAGGAGAATCTGCGCGAGCACTACGCGCTCACCCTCGCCGAATGGTGCAAGAACCTCGTGGCCAACTGGGATGCCTGTGTGGCCGAGGCCGGTGAGGGCACCGCCAAGGTCTGGGGCCTGTACATGGCGGGCAGCCGGCTGGGGTTCGAACGTAATGTCGTGCAGCTGCATCAGGTGCTCGGCGTGAAACTGGGCCCCGGAAAACTTCCGGAGGTTCCGCTGCGGCCCTGGTGGCAGCCCTGACCGCCGGCTAGGTGAGCAGGTCGTCGAGGAACGGTATGGGGACTCGCGTCCCACTCAGGGTGCGCACCGCGTCGGTTCCGTCCGGCGCGGTCAACGGCAGATCGTCGCGCAGCACGCGCAGGATCTCCAGCACGGCCGGCCCCGCGTCGAGCAGGGGCCGGCTCCACCCGAGTTCGGCGCAGGTGGCGACGGCCGGCGCCAGCAACGCGGCCGCCTCCCCGACCCAGCCCGCGGCGGCCAGGCATTCGGTGAGCAGCAGCGATATATCGAGCCCGGCCCGCGGTCTGCCCTGGTCGCGGGTGCGACTGTGCAGTGCCCGCGCGTGGCGGGCGGCGCGCTCGTCCTCGTCGCGGCTACCGGTGGCGAGCAGTTCCCGGATGGTGGCGATCTCACCGGCCTCCAGGCTCAGGGCGGTCGGCATCTCGACCGTCGCACCGGGCTCGGTGGCCGGTACCGGACCGCGCGCGGTGCTGCCGCTGCTCAGGGGCGCGGAATCGGGCGGCAGCACCCCCAGCCGGACCTGTTCGGCACGGACCTGCGCTCCCAGCCGGCCGAGCTGGTTATCGGCCGCGATCCGCGCCCCCTCCGCGAGCCGGACCGTGGCCGCCGGGAGGTCGCCGCGCAACGCCTTCACCCGGGCACCGATGACAATGGTCGCGATCAGTGATTCGATCGGTCCTACCCGCGCCACCAGTTGGTAGCTCTCGTCCAGCAGTTCTTCGGCGGCGACCAGATCGCCGCGCCGGTACTGGAGTTCACCGAGCAGCCCGGCCGCGGCGCGTACTCCGTTCGACCGCGGACCCGCCCGCGTCCGCGCGACCTCGTAGGCCCGCCGGTAGAAGCTCAGGGCCGCCTGGACATCGAGTTGTTCATAGGCGATCAGTCCCCGCCCGCACCAGGCGAAGATCTCGCCGAGCGGCTCCCGGGACCGCTCCTGATACGGTCGCGCCCATTCGAGCATTTCGGTCGCCGCGGTGAAGTCGAATTCGCAGATCCGCACGTAGGCATGGATATTGGCCGCGGTGGCCACCGTCCACGCGGGCAACTCGTCGGGATGACGCAGCGATTCGGCCACCCGGTCCTGCACCCCGGCGGACCGGTCGTGGGAGATCTCGTCGGCGGCGGCGAGCACCTCGGCCTGGCACCGCTGCCGGCGCACCTCGCTGTCGTCCTCGGTGCTGCGTGACAGCGCGTTCGACAACCGGTTCAGCGCCGACCGCGCGGCCGTGGACTGCTGCAGGTTCACATTCGCTCGCGCGACCGCCATCAGTAGTTTCGACCGCGAGGCCACCTGCTGCATCGGCAGTTTCGAGACCGAACCCAGCAGGGTCGCCACCCGCGAACCGTCGATCAGATCCATCCCGCCGCTCTCCAGCAGGTCGAGGGCGGTTTTGAAATCGGTGCCCGCCAGCGAATGATCCACCGATCTACGCAGCAGCTGATGTTCGGCGTACCAGCGCGCGGCCCGCCGGTGCAGGGTCCGAACCCGCCCGGTGCGCGTGCGCTCCAGGCGGGCCCGCAGATACTCGGCGAACAGCGGCTGCATCCGGAACCAGTCCGCGTCCTCATCGGTGTGGCGCAGGAACAGTTCCCGCCGCTCGGCCTGTTCGAGCAGCCGGGCGGCCTGCTCGTTACCGGTGAGCGCGGTGGCCAGCGATGCGTTGACCTCTTCGGCCACCGAGATATCGGACAGGAAATCCAGCATCTCCGGTTCGAGGGAATCCAGCACGTTCTCCGCCAGATACTCACGGATACCGTGGCCGCCCTCGGACAAACGGGCCAGCAGACGAGTGGGGTCGGGATCATCGCGCAGCGCGAGGGCGATGAGCTGGATGGCGGCGGGCCAGCCGTCGGTGGCCGAGTACAGCTTGTCCAGCTGGTCGGAATCCAGCGCGAAACCGTTGCGCTGCACCAGGATCTCCCCGGTCTCGGCACGGGTGAGACACAGCTGCTCGGAATCGATCTGCACCAGTTCGTCGTTCACCCGCATCCGGCCGATCGGCAGATCGGAGACATCGCGGCTGGCCACCACGAACCGCAGGTGATGGCAGCCGCTGTCCAGCAGCGCCGACAGCACCCGCAGCGCACCCGGGTCGGTGAGGCGGTGCCAATCGTCGATGATCACCACCACCGGATCCCCGCTGGTGTGCAGTTCGTCGATCAGACTCGATACCGCGTAGGCGACGGTGTCGGCCGGTCGTTCCTCCAGCATCTGCCCGAGACCGGCGCCGATCTCGGGACGAACCCGGTGAATGGCCTCGATCAGATGCGCCAGGAACCAGACCTCGTTGTCGTCGCCGCTGTCGATACCGATCCAGGCCACCGGAAGATCCAGCACCGCCAGTTCGTCGCGCCATTGCGCGGCCAGCACACTCTTGCCGAAACCGGTGGGCGCATGGATAACCGTGAGACGCCGTTCCACTCCCCGGCGCAGGATATCCAGCAGACGAGGCCGGCGCACCGGTTCCCGGGGCGTAGTCGGCGGCCGGAACTTGGTGGCCGGGCTCGGCGGCAGCGTCGTGGGACCGGACATCCAACCACTACCGGTGGCGCGGGGCCCGGGGCCGTGGTGGCCGAGCCGCGGGCCGGTCACGCCGAGACGCCCGGGCTCGGCGGGTGCGGCGGGCCCGGCACCGCCGAACGCCCCGCTCATCGAACCCGACTGGGTGGGATGCAGGAGTGGCCAGCTACGGCGCGCGGTCACCGACGGGCGGTCGTGCGGGGGTGCCACCGCGTCCGGCCCGGTGACCTCCGGATCCAGCAGCGCCATCTCATCCGGGACCTGGCCGTGCGCGCGCTGCACCGCCCGCAGCATCTCCCCGAAGTCGTAGGCCGATTCCGGGCGGTCGGCCGGATCCTGGGCCATGGCTTCTTCGATCACCGCCGCCACATCGGCCGGAATATCTTGTTCACGCAGGTCGGGGACCGGTTGGGTGGTGATCCGCAGGAACTGCGCGACCACCCGCTCCCCCGCCTGCCGCTCGAACGCCGCGTGCCCGGTGAGCAGCGCGAAAAGGGTGGCTCCCAGCCCGTACACATCCGAGCGCACCGTCGGGTCGGCGCCCTTCAGCACTTCGGGGGCGGTGAAGGCGGGCGAGCCGGTTATCTGGCTGCTGGAGGTGCGGAAACCTCCCGGCATCCGGGCGATCCCGAAATCGGTGAGCTGCGGCTCTCCGTAGGAGCTGAGCAGCACATTCGCCGGTTTCACGTCACGGTGCAGGATCCTGGTCCGGTGCGCGCTCTCGATGGCACCGGCCAATTTCACCCCGGCCCGCAGGGTATCGGGCCAGCCGAGCGGGCCGTGGTCGTGCACGAGCCGTTCCAGCGAACCGTGCGTGGCGAACGGCATCACGATGAAGGGCAACCCGCTGGCGGTGACGTCGACCTGCAGGATATCGACGATATTCGGGTGCCCGGACAGCCGGCCCATGGCATGTTCCTCGCGCAGGAACCGTTCCCGGCTTTCCGGATCGAGGTCGGAGGACAACACCTTCACCGCGACCACCCGGTCCAGGGCCCGCTGCACACATCGGTAGACGATGCCGAAACCGCCGCGCCCGATCTCCTGCGCCTCGGTGAACCCCATGGCCGCCAGTTCGGCGGCGATCTTCTCGGTTTCCTCGGCCCCGGCTCCGGCATCGGGGCCCGGAACCGCCATGGTGGGTTCGGGCCCGGCCTTCCCCGGCTCGCCCGCGGCGGCATCAGCGGACCCACCCGCGTCCACATCGGCAGGCTCACCCGCGTCGACATCAGCGGTTACGTAGGCGTTCTCCGATTCGCGGCCCTCCGGGCCCGAACGCGCTCGTGGAGTCATCTCACCACCTCGCACTCGTAACGAATCGGCTGCGGCGGGCAGGCCACCGCGACGCCGTTCCGGTCCTCATCTCCAACGTAGCGCGCCACCCACCCCGATGTGCGGGATTCCCGGCCGTTCGCGTGTCTACCTCGACCGATCCGATATCGACCGGTGACGTAGGCGGTGAACACCCGCACGATCAGGCACCACCTGGAGACCTGTTGGCGGAATACCCACTTCGAGCCGTTCGCTCGCCGATCACCGCCGCGGGAACCGAATCGGCACCCGAACAAGACCCCGCCGTGACCCGGTCGCCACCGTGATCCGGTCCGGGGCGGAGCCGCCCGAAACGCGACCACCCGCCCCGCGCGGTGCGTGGGACGGGTGGTGGCGGGTCGTTCCGGGTGGTTCACCGCCCGGGCCGGATCCTTACTTACGCAGCGAGGCCGGAACCTCGAAGCGCTTGCCGTACTTCTGGGCCAGTTCGTCGGCCCGGGCCACGAAACCGGCCTGACCGCCCGGGTAACCGACGATGAACTGATGCACGCCACCGGTCCAGGCCGGGAACCCGATACCGAAGATCGAGCCGATGTTCGCGTCCGCGGTGGACTCGAGCACGCCCTCGTCGAAACACTTCTGGGTCTCGATGGCCTCGGCGAAGAGCATCCGGTCGATCAGATCCTGCAGCGGCACGTTGAACCCGGAGGTCGTCTTGAAGTGCTCGCGCAGCTGCGGCCAGATGTTGAGCCGCTTGCCGTTCTCGTCGTACTCGTAGAAGCCGGCCTTCTCCAGGCGACCCGGACGTCCCTGCTCGACCATGTAGTCGACCACGTCGATGGCAGGGTGCCGTTCGGTGCCCATGGCGGCGTCGCCCGCCTTGGCGGCTTCCTCGGTCTCCCGGGCGATCTTCTGCATGAGCTTCATGTTCAGCTCATCGGTCAGCTGCAGCGGCGGAGCCGGGTAGCCCGCCTGCGAACCGGCCTGCTCGATGGTCGCGGGCTCGATGCCCTCGCCCAGCATGGCGATCGCCTCGTTGACGAAGGTGCCGATCACCCGGGAGGTGAAGAAGCCGCGGCTGTCGTTGACGACGATCGGCGTCTTCTTGATGGCGAGGGTGTAGTCGAACACCCGGGCCAGCGCCTCGTCGGAGGTCCGCTCACCCTTGATGATCTCCACCAGCGGCATCTTGTCGACGGGCGAGAAGAAGTGGATACCGATGAAGTCTTCCTGACGCTTCACACCTTCGGCCAGGCCGGTGATCGGCAGCGTCGAGGTGTTGGAGCCCAGCAGCGCGTCGGGGGTGACGATGTCCTCGATCTCCTGGAACACCTTGTGCTTGAGCTCGGTGCTCTCGAAGACCGCCTCGATCACGAAGTCGACGCCGGCGAAATCGGCGACATCGGCGGACGGCTTGATCCGGTCGAGCAGCGCCTTGGACTTCTCCTCGGTGGTCTTGCCCCGGGACAGCGCCTTCGCCTCGATCTTCTCCGAGTAGTTCTTGCCCCGCTCGGCCGCCTCGATGGTGACGTCCTTGAGCACGACCTCGTAGCCGGCCTTGGCCGATACGTAGGCGATACCGGCGCCCATCATGCCCGCGCCGAGCACGCCGACCTTCTTGATCTCCTTCTTGGAGACATCCTTCGGGCGCGAACCACCGTTGTTGATGGTCTGCAGGTCGAAGAAGAAGGCCTGGATCATGTTCTTCGCGACCGGCCCGGTGAGCAGGTGCACGAAGTAGCGGGACTCGATCAGCGACGCGTCGTCGATGCCGACCTGCGAGCCCTCGACCGCCGCGGCCATGATGGCGCGCGGAGCGGGCATATTGGCGCCCTTGAGCTGCTTACGCAGGTTGGCCGGGAAGGCCGGCAGGTTCGCCGCGAAGGCCGGCGAGGCGGGGGTGCCGCCCGGGATCTTGAAGCCCTTCTTGTCCCAGGGCTGCACGCCGCCCTCGGGGTTGGCCTTGATCCACGCCTTGGCCGCGGGGACCAGTTCGTCGATGGAACCGACCAGCTCGTCGACCAGGCCGATCTCCTTGGCCTTGGCCGGCTTGTTGCGCTGGCCCTGCAGCAGCACGCCCATGAGCGCGGTCTGCAGGCCGAGCATCCGCACGGTGCGGATGATGCCGCCACCGGCGGGCAGCAGGCCCAGGGTGGCCTCGGGCAGGCCGATCTGGGAGCCGGGGACATCGGCCGCGATCCGGTGATGGGTCGCCAGCGCGATCTCCAGGCCACCGCCGAGGGCGGCGCCGTTGATGGCGGCCACGACCGGCTTGCCGAGGGTCTCCAGGCGGCGCAGCGCCGATTTGATCTCGGACAGCTCTTCCATCAGCTCGGGGCCGTTGTCCGGGCCGACCTGCATCATGTTCTTGAGGTCGCCGCCGGCGAAGAAGGTCTTCTTCGCCGAGGTCAGCACGACACCGGTGATGTCGTCCTTCTCGGCCTCCAGCCGCTCGACCGTGGCGGTCATCGACTTCTTGTAGAGGTCGTTCATCGTGTTGGCGCCCTGGTTCGGGTCGTCCATCGTCAAAACGACGATGCCGTCCGAATCCTTCTCCCAACCGATCATGTTGGCTTCGCTCACAGCTCTGTGTCTCCTTGTTGAATCAGTGACCGGTGGGATCAGACCCGCTCGATGATGGTGGCAACACCCATACCGCCGCCGATGCACAGCGTGACCAGGGCGTACCGGGCGTTGCGACGCTCCAGCTCGTCGACCATGGTGCCGGTGATCATGGCGCCGGTGGCGCCCAGCGGGTGGCCCATGGCGATGGCGCCGCCGTTGACGTTCAGCTTCTCGTCCGGGATCTGCAGGTCCTTCTGGAACTTCAGCACCACGGAGGCGAACGCCTCGTTGATCTCGAAGAGATCGATATCGTCGGTGGTCAGACCGGCCTTGGCCAGCACCTTGTGCGCGGCCGGGGTGGGGCCGGTGAGCATGATGGTGCTGTCGGCGCCGCTGGTGGCGGTGGCGACGATGCGGGCGCGCGGGGTCAGGCCCGAGGCCTTGCCGGCCTCTTCGGTGCCGACCAGCACCAGCGCGGCGCCGTCGACGATGCCGGAGCTGTTGCCGCCGTGGTGGACGTGCTCGATCTTCTCCACGAAGTGGTACTTCTGCAGCGCCACCGCGTCGAAGCCGCCCATCTCGCCGACGCCCGCGAAGGACGGGTTCAGCTTGGCCAGATCCTCGAGGGTGGTGCCGGGACGCATATGCTCGTCACGATCCAGCACGGTCAGGCCGTTGATGTCCTTGACCGGGACGATCGACTTGGCGAAGTAGCCGCCGGTGGTGGCCTTGGCGGCCAGCTCCTGCGACCGCACCGCGTAGGCGTCGACGTCTTCACGGGTGAAGCCCTCGATGCTGGCGATCAGGTCGGCGCTGACACCCTGCGGGACGACGTAGGTGTCGTAGTTGGTGGCCGGGTCGAGCATCCAGGCGCCACCGTCGGAGCCCATCGGCACGCGGGACATGGACTCGACGCCGCCGGCGAGGACCAGATCCTCGAAACCGGAGCGGACCTTCTGCGCGGCCATGTTCACGGCTTCGAGGCCGGAGGCGCAGAAACGGTTGATCTGCACACCGCCGACGGTTTCGGGCAGGCCGGCGGTCAGCACGGTGGTGCGAGCGATATCGGAGCCCTGGTCACCGACCGGGGAAACCACACCGAGGATGAGATCGGAGATCCGGTCCTCGTCCAGGTTCGGGAACCGCTTGCGCAGTTCCTGTACCAGCCCGGTGGTCAGATCGATCGGCTTGACCGAGTGCAGCGACCCCTTCTTGTTGCGGCCGCGCGGGGTGCGGATGGCCTCGTAGATGTAGGCCTCTGTGGTCATATCGGAGTGTTTCCTTCCTAGGAATACGCCTGCTGCGCACCTGGCGGGGCAGACGCGAGTTACCTCGCCGACCGGCCGTTCGACCGACCGTCCGTATTCAGTTGGGCCAGCATTCGGTTGGTCATTGCCGCGGGCGGGTCACCCACGCGGGCATACGCTGTACAAACCACGGCACGAACCAGCGGACGGGTGCCCGGCGGACCGTACGTCACGGCCCACCATAGAACCTCGTCGCGCCGAAGTCCGCAGCCACCCGCCCATAGTACCGCCGGATGCGAACTCCGGTTAACTTAACGTGGTCGAACCGGTGCTTGTCAACCGTTCAACCTGGTGGCGCCCAGCTCACTGGCCAGCAATTCCAGAGCGACCTCGTCCGGGTCGCGGCGATCGCCCGGAGCGACCGGCCGCGCCGACTCCGCGAGCATCTCCCGCTCCTCCTCCGGAGTGGACGCCGGAACCGCCGCGGCGCTGTGTCCGTACTCCCCGCCGCCGGGGTCGTCCGGCAGGTCGGGGAAGTCGGGCGGCGGCACATCGCCGTAGGGGTCCACGGGGCCGGAGGGCACACCGGACTTGGCCTGGCTGGGGCGGGAGAAACGCGGCGGTCCGCCGGACCCACGCCGCACCGGCGTCCGGCCCGGATCCTCGCCCCGGGTGTCGGATGCCCCCGCACTCGTGGCGGAGCCGGTGGCGGAACTCTCCGCCGCGGGCGTCGCGCTCACACCGGCATCCGGCCCGGACGACGCGTCATCGGTCGCGCGACCGGCGGTGGAGCGTCGTACCGGGGCTCGGCGACCGCTGCTGTCGGAGTCACCGGAATCACTGTCGCGCGCCTGCCGGCGGCCACCACGCTCCCGGCCTCCGGGGCCCCGTGAGGTCTGGTGCTGCCCCGCGACGACCCAGCGCACCGGGTGTTCGTGTCCGAGCACCGCGGCGACCGCCGACCGCACGGCCGACAGCGACTGCGGCTGCGACAGGCGCTGCACCAGCGCGGCGTGGTGGGCGAACAGGATCTCGCCGTCCTCCACGCCCGCCACCGACGCCCCCGAGGTGAGCATGGCTCCGATCGTCGGCCCGAACTCCCGGACCTTCACCTTGATCTCGGGCCAGGCGGCCTCGACCGCGGCCAGCAGGTCGGGGCCACCGGTTGCGGCAGCAGGATCCGGCCCGGGTTCCGCGGCGGGCTCGGGTCCGGACGCCGCATCAGGCTCGGGTGCCCCGGCAGGCTCCGGTCCGGACGTCGCAGCACGCTCGGGTCCCGCGGCCGCGGTGCCGCGCGCCGTTTCGAATCCGGTTGCGGGCGCCGCGGTGGACTCGGCTCCACTCTCCGGTCCCCGGCGGGACGGGGCATCGGCCCCGCCCTCGAACGACGCACCCACCCGATGCTCGGACGCGCTATCCGGCTCATGCCCGGCAACAGGTCCACGCGCCGGGACAGCGTCGGATGCGGGCGTCGGATCATCGGCGCGGGCGGTCTCGGAGCCACTCCGCATGGCCGCCGACTCGTCCCCGGGAACAGGCTCCGATTCGGCAGCCCGAGCAGCACTCGACTCACCTGCCCGGCCAGGACCGGCGTCACCCGGCCGGGCAAACTCCCGCGACGCGGGGGCCGCTTCGTCCCGCGACCCCGCCGTCCCGGCAGCGGTACTCGACGTCTCGGGGGCGATCCGCTGTTCGGCCGCGGTTTCCGGTCGATGCCGGGGCCCGACCTGCTCCGGGGGACCCACGCGGTCACCCGGCCCGCTCGCGGCCGGCGGGTGCGGCGGGGGTCCCGCCTGCTGCGCCGCAGCCGGCGGTACCTGGCCGGGCGCGGCGTCCGCGGCCGCCGATTCACCCGCGCCGCGATCAGGTGTCCGTGCCGTCCGGGACCCCCGCGCGGCAGCCAGCGCCTCGGCCCCCCGGCGCCGCGACGGATCGGCCGGTGGCCGAGCCGGCGCGGATGCGGCAGCAGGCCCGGTTTCGGAAGCCCCGCCCGCACCGGGAGCCGCCACCACACCGGCGGCCACCCGCCGCTCCAACTGCTCCAACCGCTGCAGGGTCGCCGCCGCCGACCCGTCCGCCGCGGGCAGCACCATCCGCGAGCACACCACCTCGAGCAGCAGACGCGGCGCGGTCGCACCCCGCATCTCCCCCAGCCCGGCATGCAGCAACTCGGCGCAGCGGGTGAGGGTCGCCGGGCCGACCCGCCCGGCCTGATCCCGCATCCGGTCCACCAGATCGCCCGGCGCGGCCACCAGCCCGCGTTCGAAGGCATCGGGTACCGCCTGCACCAGAATCAGATCGCGCAGCCGCTCCAGCAGGTCCACCGCGAACCGGCGCGGATCGTGCCCCGCCTCCATCACCCGGTCGACCGTGCCGAACAAGGCGGCGCCGTCGTTTTCCGCCAGCGCATCGACCGCGTCGTCGATCAGCGCCACATCGGTCACCCCCAGCAGTGCGACGGCACGCGAATAGGTGACGCCCTCGTTCCCGGCGCCCGCGAGCAACTGGTCCAGAACACTCAAACTGTCCCGCGGAGAACCACCCCCGGCCCTGATCACCAGCGGATACACCGTCTCCTCCACCGGCACCCGCTCCTGCTCACAGATATCGCCCAGCAGGCCACGCATGGTGGCCGGCGGCAACAACCGGAACGGATAGTGGTGGGTACGCGAACGGATGGTCGGCAGTACCTTCTCGGGTTCGGTGGTGGCGAAGACGAAGATCAGATGCGCCGGCGGCTCCTCGACGATCTTCAGCAACGCGTTGAACCCCGCCGTGGTCACCATATGCGCCTCGTCCACGATGAAAACCCGGTAGCGGGATTCGGCGGGCGCGTAGAAGGCGCGGTCACGCAACTCGCGGGTGTCGTCCACACCGCCGTGACTGGCGGCATCCAACTCGATCACATCGAGATTCCCGCCACCCCCCGGCGCCAGCGAAACACAGGACCCACAGGTACCACACGGGGTCGACGTAGGCCCCTGCGCACAGTTCAACGACCGCGCCAGAATCCGCGCCGACGAGGTCTTCCCGCAACCACGCGGCCCGGAAAACAGATAGGCATGACTGATCCGCCCGGTATCGAGCGCCGTACACAGGGGGTCGGTCACATGCTCCTGGCCCACCACATCAGCGAACGTTGCCGGTCGGTACTTCCGGTACAGAGCCACCGCCAGAGGCTACCGAATCTTTGGCGGCGCCTCCGGCGCCGCGGGGTTGCGGGCCCCGAGGTCCCGTGTTTCAGCGCCCGAGACACGCGGCGGGGGCGCCGCGCGGGGGGGGGGGGAAAAACGGGCGGCCCCCCACC
>NZ_JBEZYU010000093.1:0-12956 GCF_040638875.1 Nocardia sp. NPDC024068
GTCCGCGACCTGTCAGCCCTCGAAGCGCATGTGGCGAAGCCACGAGTCTCGAGGGCTGACAGGCGACGCTCAGGGGGCCGAAACCCGCGGCGCCGAAGGCGCCGCCAACAACTCAAGCGTCGATGATGAACGCCTCCAGCTGAGCCCGCGCGATATCGTCGGCCAGCTGCTTCGGCGGGGACTTCATCAGGTACGCCGACGCCGGGATGACCGGTCCGCCGATACCGCGGTCCTTGGCGATCTTCGCCGCCCGGACCGCGTCGATGATGATGCCCGCCGAGTTCGGTGAGTCCCACACCTCGAGCTTGTATTCCAGGTTCAGCGGCACATCGCCGAAGGCCCGGCCCTCGAGGCGGACGTAGGCCCATTTGCGGTCGTCGAGCCAGCCCACGTGGTCGGAGGGGCCGATGTGCACATCGCCGGCGCCCATTTCCTTCTTCAGGTTGCTGGTGACCGCCTGCGTCTTGGAGATCTTCTTGGACTCCAGCCGCTCCCGCTCCAGCATGTTCTTGAAGTCCATGTTGCCGCCGACGTTCAGCTGCATGGTGCGGTCGAGCTGGACGCCGCGGTCCTCGAACAGCTTGGCCATCACGCGGTGGGTGATGGTCGCGCCGACCTGGCTCTTGATGTCGTCGCCGACGATCGGGACACCCGCGGCGCGGAACTTCTCGGCCCATTCCGGATCCGAGGCGATGAATACCGGCAGCGCGTTGACGAACGCCACCCCGGCGTCGATGGCGCACTGGGCGTAGAACTTGTCGGCTTCCTCGGATCCGACCGGCAGGTAGGAGACGAGAACGTCGGCCTCGGAGTCCTTCAGCACCTTGACGACGTCGACCGGATCGGATTCGGCGAGATCGATGGTTTCGGCGTAGTACTTGCCGATGCCGTCGAGGGTGGGGCCGCGCTGCACGGGGACGCCCAGCGGCGGCACGTCGGAGATCTTGATGGTGTTGTTCTCGCTGGCGAAGATGGCCTCGGACAGGTCGAAGCCGACCTTCTTGGCGTCCACGTCGAAGGCGGCCACGAATTTCACGTCCCGCACGTGGTATTCGCCGAACCGCACGTGCATCAGTCCGGGCACCGTCGTGGAATCGTCGGCGTCCCGGTAGTACTGCACGCCCTGGACGAGCGAGGAGGCGCAGTTGCCCACACCTACGATGGCGACGCGAACACTGGACTTGCTGGTGTCTCCACTACTCATGGCCGGTATTTCCTTCTTTCTGTGGTGCCGCCTTCGTCGATTGCTCCGCCGCAATCAACTCGTTGAGCCAGCGCACTTCGCGCTCGCTTGATTCGAGTCCGAGTTGATGGAGTTGGCGGGTGTAGCGATCCAGCGAGCCACTCGCTTTCTTGATCGCTTCCCGCAGCCCCTCTCGGCGCTCCTCGACCTGACGCCGCCTGCCTTCCAGGATCCGCATCCGCGCTTCCGCGGGGGTACGGCTGAAAAAGGCCAGGTGGACGCCGAAGCCGTCATCGGTGTAGTTCGCCGGCCCGGTATCGGCGAGGAGCTCTTTGAAGCGCTCCCGGCCTTCCGGGGTCAGCTGGTAGACCCGGCGGGCTCGACGGGTGGTCGCCAGACCCTCGGGAACTTCCTCCGCGATCAGCTCCTCCGCCTGCATTCGTTTCAGGGTCGGGTAGAGCGATCCGTAGGAAAAAGCCCGAAACGCCCCCAGCAGACCGGTGAGCCGCTTCTTCAGCTCGTAGCCGTGCATAGGCGCTTCCAGGAGCAGCCCGAGGATTGCCAGTTCGAGCACCGGGCTTCACCCCCTGACTTCCGTACAGAACTAACCAATGGATGCGATTGCAAACTATATCGCACCGATATAACCACGCATAGTTCAGCGCGATACACACCACATGCGCACAGATGTGTTCCGCGCCGCCCCGAGCGCGGAAAAAGCAGGAAATCCCCGGGTCAGGGGGCCGGGTCGACCTCCATCGGCCGACCCGACATGGACACCTTCACCGCGGCGGCGGCGCCGGAAGCGCCCTCGACATGGATATCGATCACCGGCCCGGCATCCTCGGGCGCGATGAGTTCGTAGCCGATCTCCACCTCGGCGACGGCACCGGTCTCCAGACCCGCCGAAGCCACGGCGCCGGCCAGAACACCCGCCACCACCGGCAGATCGAGGGTCGACAGATCGATCGGGCGGCCCTCGGCATAACTCGACAGACTCGAGTTCTCGTCGTGGAATCCGTCGGCGTCGAACTCGTAAACCCTGGTCGCGCCCTGCTCGAGCCGCTGAACCACCACGCGCTCCGGGTAGAGCTCGACCTTGTCGGCGATCGTATCGCCGAACTCCTCGCGATAATTGCCGATGAAGAACGCCAGCCCGCTGCCCGTGACCGGACTCGGGATCGACCCGGACTCGACCGCCGCCGTATCGGGGCCGGTGCCGGTGGTCCCGGCGGTCGCGCCCGGACGGGCGAGCCCCGCCACCGCCCCGATCACCGCGGCGGCGACCAGCACCGCGACCGGTAGCCACCACCGCCGCGAGGTGCGGTCACGACGCAGAATCGCGGCGCCGGCGAGTTCGCCCGGTATCTGCAGATCGCGAATGAGCGCGTCCAGGTCGTGCGCGAACTTGGCCCGCATGGCCGATCGCGTCCGCGCGGTGTGTTCCGCGGTGGTGAGCTGCCCGTCCGCCAGTGCGGAATCCAGTAGCGCGCACACCTCGACGCGATCGTTGTCGCGCGCTCTGACCTGCTGGGTTCTCGCCATGGCCGGTATCTACCCCTCGAACGGCCACACCCGCAGCACCGCACCGGAGAGGTCGAGCAGCAGATGGCCGGATTCGTCGAAGGAATTATCGGCGTAGACGGCCACCACGGGTCGTTCCTCCCCGGCGGACAGGGGGTGGAATGTGAACTGGATCATGGAGACCGCACCATCGGGCACCTTCATCAGGGCTCCCGCGTCCGCCGCGACAGCGGCCACCGCGGCGAGGTTCACCGTCGCCAGATCGATGACCGGAGTATCGAGTTT
This sequence comes from Nocardia sp. NPDC024068, assembly GCF_040638875.1. NCBI lineage: Bacteria > Bacillati > Actinomycetota > Actinomycetes > Mycobacteriales > Nocardiaceae > Nocardia > Nocardia sp. NPDC024068. Next base: position 2,993 of record NZ_JBEZYU010000093.1, read on the forward strand.
GCGGGTGGTGACATCGCGGTCCTGTCGGAAACCCCAGCGATAGGTGTACTGGACCAGCCGGTTCGGCTGTCCGGGTACGGACCGCTCCACCGAGGCGTGGTCGGCGAACAAGGTGATGTCGTCGGTGAGGGTGTCGCCGAACTCGGCACGATAGTCCGCGACGAACTGCGCCAGCCCCGCGTCGGTCAGCAGATCGGGGGTCGCGATCACCACCGGCGCGATCCCGTCCGAATCGACAGGGCCGGGCTGCACGGTCTCCGGACCCGCCGCCGCGGGCGGGGCCGCCGCCGCGGGCTCCGGATCGCGGGCGGTCAGCGTGAATGCCCCGAACGCCACCGCGAGCGCGGCGACACCCAGCACCGCGGTACCGACGACCCTGCGGCCGGTCCCCGGCGGGCGCGGGGCCACCGGGGTGCGGCGCGGGCCTTGCAGATCGGTGGTGAGGTCGGCGAGATCGCCCAGCGTCGCGGCTTCGGCCAGTAGTTCGGCGTGGGCTCGGTATTCCTCCTCGGTCAACTGCCCTTCACCGAAGGCCCGGGCGAGCAGTTCCGAGGCGGCCGCGCGATCGGCATCGCGTGCGCGGGTACCCGGCGGATAGCCGCGCGCGGGTTCCGCGGGTGGCGCGGGCCGGGCGCGGGCGGCGCCGGCCGACTGCAGGTCCGCGGTCAGATCGGACAGGTCACCGAGGGTTTTCGCGGTCCGCGCCGCGGCGACGCGGTCGTGGTATTCCCCCGCCTCCAGCTGACCTTCCGCATAGGCGGCGTCCAGCACACTCGCGGTATCGGCTCGGTCCAGGTCACGCGCGCGCATCCGACCGGGTACTGCTGTGGGCACTCACGAATCGTACGGCGCGGATACGACGTCCGGGCACGTGATCTGCGCCGTTCACCGGCCGGTTTCCGGCGGGCTGTCCGGACGGGCACGATATCGGTTGGCACATATGCGCCATGCCGGCGTGGAATCGACCGCTACGCACCGGTGATCGCGCCGTCCGGTCCGTGGACGTATCCGGTCCCACGGGCCCCGGACAGGTCACCCGGGGTGGTGCGAGGGGAAGCGCCGGCGGATGTGCCGCCCCGGGAATCCACTGCAGCCCCGGGCGGCACAAAAACATCACGGCTACTCTGGGAGCGTGCGAATTCAGCGGCAAGTGGTGGACTATGCGCTCCGGCGCAAGTCGCTGCTGGCTGACGTCTATGCGGGCCGTGTCGATGTCGCCGAGGTATGTGACGCCAATCCCTACCTCCTGCGTGCGGCCAAATTTCACGGCCGGGGGAGCGAGGTCACATGCCCCATCTGCCGGAAGGAACAACTCACCCTCGTATCCTGGGTCTACGGCGACGGCCTGGGGCCGGTCGCGGGTTCCGCGCGCAGCCCGGAAGAGCTGGTACGCCTGGCGGAGACCAGAGAGGAATTCTCGGTCCACGTCGTCGAGGTGTGCCGGACGTGTAGCTGGAATCATCTGGTGCAGTCCTATGTGCTCGGCAAGACTCCGGGGCGCCGGCGTTCCGGTTCCCGGGTGAACCGGCGCACAGCCGCGGAATGAACCCGTCCGGCCCGAATAAGGTGTCTGCGCCGAGCCCAACGAACGGGGCGCCGGAGCGCGGGCCCTTCAGACCGATACGAGCTTTGGAGACCTAGTCAGTGACTTCGCCCTACGAGCCCCCACCCGGCGATGACCCGCGCGGTGGTCGCACTCAGCGCGGGCCGGTTCCTGGCCGGGAGCCGCAGCAGCGTCCGGGTGCGCCGAACCGCGGTCCCGCGCCGAACGCGAACGTGCCACGGCCGGGCCCGGGCGGACGTCCGCCGGGCCCCGGCGCGCCACGTCCGGGCCCGCGACCCGGACCCCCGACCGGTCCGCGACCGGCCGCGGGTGGCCCGCGTCCCGGTCCGGGCGGGCCGCGTCCGGCGCCGAGCGGCCCCCGTCCGGCGGTCCAGGGTCCCCGTCCGGCCCCGGACGGCCGCCGTCCGGGGCCCGGCACCGGCGGTATGCCGGGCGTGCCACCCGGCCAGCAACCACCCCAGCGCCCCGGCCCGCCGCCGGGACGGCCGCCCCAGGGACGGCCACCGCAGCCCAACCAGCCCACTCAGCGGATGAGCGGACGGCCGGGCGAACCCGGCCAACCGCCACGCGGGGAACAGGGCACCGCGAAAATGCAGAATCCCGCCGCGCCCGCGGAGCCGACCCGGCGCGAACGCGTCGCGCCCGGTCCCGGGCCACGCCCGGGAGCGAACACCGGTGAACGCCGGGCCACCGGCCCCGACGGCCGGCCGACCCGCTCCGGGGCGGGCAGCGGGCCGCCGCCGCGCCGCCCGGGCGGCGGACGGCCGGGCGGCCCCGGCGGTCCCGATGGTCGTGGCCCGGCCGCGAAACGCAAGAACCGGTGGAAGATCGCCCGGCGGATCGCCTATGTACTGATCGCGCTGGCGATCGTCGTACCCAGCACGGTATTCCTGGTCGCGTACTCCACCGTGTCGGTACCCGAGCCCGGTGACCTCAAAACCAACCAGGTCGCAACGATCCTCGCGGCCGACGGGGACACGGAGATCACCCGCGTCGTACCGCCGCAGGGCAACCGCACCGATGTGACGATCGACCAGATCCCGCCGCATGTGCGCAATGCCGTGATCGCCGCGGAGGACCGCGACTTCTACAGCAACCCGGGCTTCTCGATCTCCGGTTTCGCCCGCGCCGCGCGCGATAACGTGCTCGGCCGCGAAAGCGCCGGCGGTGGTTCGACGATCACCCAGCAGTATGTGAAGAACGCGCTGGTCGGTGACGAACGCAGCCTCACCCGTAAGCTCCACGAGCTCGTGATCTCGGCGAAGATGGCGCGGCAGTGGAGTAAGGACGAGATCCTCACCGCGTACCTGAACACCATTTATTTCGGGCGTGGCGCCTACGGTATCGACGCCGCCTCCAAGGCCTATTTCGGTAAACCGGTGCAGGAGTTGAGCCCCGAGGAGGGCGCGGTCCTGGCCGCGACCATCCAGCTGCCGTCGCTGCTGGATCCGGAGTCCAATCCGGAAGGCGCCCAGGCCCGCTGGAACTATGTGCTCGACGGTATGGTCGCCGGCGGCAATCTCGACAGCGCCCAGCGTGCGGGGATGACCTATCCCCAGGTGCAGTCGTCGAGCGCGGCCGGGCAGAAGACGGATTCCACCGGTCCCGAAGGCCATATCAAGGCCCAGGTGCTGCGCGAGCTCGGCGAGGCCGGTATCAGCGAACAGCAGATGAATACGGCCGGTCTGCAGATCACCACCACGATCGACGCACAGGCACAGCAGGCCGCGCTCAACGCCGTCCACACCAATATGGAGGGCGAGCCGGACAAATTGCGCACCGCGGTGGCCTCCATCGACCCGAAATCGGGCGCGGTACGCGCCTACTACGGCGGCGAGGACGGCTACGGCTACGACTTCGCCAACGCCGCACTGCAAACGGGTTCCTCGTTCAAGGTGATCGGCCTGGCGCAGAACCTGGAGAACGGTGTCCCGCTCTCGCAGATGTACGACAGTTCGCCCATCACGGTGAACGGTATCGAGATCACCAACGTCGAGGGCGAGCAGTGCGGTGTCTGCACCATCGCCGAGGCGTTGAAACGGTCGCTGAACACCAGCTTCTACCGGATGCAGATCGAAATGCAGAACGGCCCGCAGAAGATCGCCGATATGGGCCACAAGCTGGGCATTCCGGAAGAACTGCCGGGCCTCGGCCCGACACTGACCGAACCGGGCGGCGCGGGTCCGAACAACGGTATCGTTCTCGGCCAGTACCAGGCCCGCCCACTGGATATGGCGTCGGCCTACGCGACGCTGGCCGCGTCCGGCATGTACCACAAACCGCATTTCGTGACCAAGGTCGTCACCGCCGACGGCCAGGTGCTGCTGGACCGCGGCGACCCGGCCGGCGAGCGCCGGGTCTCCGAAGCGGTCGCCGACAACGTGACCGCCGCCATGGAGCCGATCGCGGGCTATTCACGCAACCACGGTCTGGCCGGCGGCCGCCTCTCGGCCGCGAAGACCGGTACCGCCCAGCTCGGCGATACCGGTGAGAACAAGGACGCGTGGATGGTGGGCTACACCCCGTCGCTGGCCACCGCCGTCTGGGTCGGCAGCACCGACAACTCGCCGCTGCGCAACTACGGCGGCGCGATGATCTACGGTTCCAGCCTGCCGTCGGATATCTGGAAAGAGACGATGGACGGCGCGCTCGAGGGCACGCCCAACGAGAAGTTCCCCAAACCCGCTCCGATCAAGGGGCAGGCGGGTGTGCCGAAGTGGACCGCGCCGTATACCGCGCCCTCGACGACGATGCCGTCGTTCGAGCCGCCGGTGGTGATCCAGCCGAGCCAGGTCGAGATCCTGCCCGGTATCACCATCCCGGTGCCCGGGGTGCAGCCCAATCCCCGTAGCCAGACGCAACCGCAGGGACAGCAACAGGGCGGCCAACCGCAGGGCAACGGCGCGGGTCCGATGCCGGGGCAGCCCACGGCCGGCTCCCAGCCGACGATCACCCAGGCGCCGAGCGCCGGAACCGAGGAGGATACGGACGGCGGCGGCACCGATTCCGGAGACGGCGGCGGGCCGGACGGCGGATAGCCCCCGCCCGCCGGGCCGCGCCGCCCTGAGCGGCGCAATCCGGCGCCGTCCGAACCCGGACCCGGGTAACAGGTAACCTCGGGTGCCGTGAGCGAGCAGCGACCGGCGGGTGGGCCGGACGAGGGGGTCCGAAACGTCCGAACGGGCCGGTCCGCTACCACCGGATACGATTCGCCCGCGCCGCTCGCCCTGGACCTGCGCTCGGCCGACGCCCGGGACAAGCCCAGCCGCAACGATTCGATGACCGCGCAACTGTGCACCGTCATCGGCGGCCCGGTCGGCGATCACGCCCTGATCGGGCGGACCCGCTTCTGGACCCCCATGCGGGTCCTGCTGGCGTTCACGGTGGTCTTCCTCGCGCTCGGCTGGTTCGCCAAGGCGGGCTGTATCCAGCAGACCGAGGTCGCCGGCGGCGGGCTCACACTCGACTGGAACGACGGCCGCCAGTACACCGCCATGTGTTACTCGGACACCGTGCCGCTCTACGGCGCCGAACGACTCAACGAGGGCGCCTTCCCATACAAGAAGTACTGGGTGGAGGAGACGCCGGGCGGCGATACCGAGATCCGGCATATGGAGTATCCGGTGCTGTCCGGGCTGTACCAGTACGTCGCCATGCTGGTGGCCAAGAGCTGGGACGCCGGCCCGCTACCCGGGGCCCTGCAGGTGGTCCTGTACTTCAATGTGGTGGCCCTCGGCCTGTCCGTCGCCTGGCTGGTGACGATCTGGGCGACCGCACTGCTGTCCGGGCGGCGGGTGTGGGATGCGGCCCTGGTGGCCTGCTCACCCCTGGTGATCGTGCACGCGTTCACCAATTTCGACTTCCTCGCCACCGCGTTCGCCGCTCTCGGGCTGCTCGCCTGGGCGCGCCGGCGACCATTGCTGGCGGGGGTGCTGCTGGGACTGGGCGGCGCGGCGAAACTGTATCCGCTGCTGCTGCTCGGCCCGATCCTCGTCCTGTGCCTGCGTGCCGACACCATGCAGCGGACCCCGCGCGCGCAACTGTCGGTCCGGCTGCGCGACGTGGACAGCACCGACGCCCTCGCGACCTGGCTCGGTGAGATACCGCTGCGTATCCGGTTGCTCGCCACCCGTCCGCTCGGCGCGGCCGGGCTCACCACCGCGGGCGCGCTCGGCACCTGGGGTTTGGTGAACCTGCCGATCGCCGCGCTCTACCCGGACGGCTGGCGCGAGTTCTTCCGGCTCAACACCACCCGCCACGCCGATCCGGATTCGCTGTACAACGTGGTGATGTCGTTCACCGACTGGGCCGGGTTCGACGGACCGCTGCGGCACGGCGAGGCGCCCACCGTACTCAATCTGGTGTCACTGCTGCTGTTCACGGCGGCCTGTCTGGGTATCGCCTATATCGGGCTCACCGCTCCCCGGCGGCCGCGGCTGGCGCAGCTCTGCTTCCTGGTGATCGCGGCCTTCTTGCTGACGAACAAGGTGTGGAGCCCCCAGTATTCGCTGTGGCTGGTACCGATCGCGGTGCTGGCCCTGCCACATCGGCGGGTGCTGCTGGCCTGGATGACGATCGACGCGCTGGTCTGGGTGCCACGGATGTTCTACTACCTCGGCATCGACCGCAAAGGCCTGCCGGAGCAGTGGTTCACCGGGACCGTGCTGCTGCGGGACCTGGCCGTTCTCGCCCTGTGCGGTCTGATCATCCGGCAGATCTACCGGCCCGACGAGGATCTGGTGCGCCGCGACTACCTGGACGACCCGGCGGGCGGGGTGGTGGACGGCGCCCCGGACCCGCTGCTGCCGTGGCTTCCGGAGATATTGCGGCCCCGGATATCCCTGGACACGCACTGGACCCGTGCCACGGCGACCGCACGGGCGGGTCGCCGTGACACCGGCGCCGAGGCCCGGCGGCCCACGAACCGCGGAACGGTTGTACAGACCGCCGACCGCGGAACGGTTGTACAGAGGGCCGACCGCGGAGCGGTTATACAGATCTCAGAATCCGCGCCTGCTGTTCCGGTTCCTGTGGGAGCAGATCCAGATCCAGCTGCCACGCATTACCGGTCCACGGGTCGAACAGCGGAGTTCCGCTGACGGTGGGCAGATGCCGGCAGGACCGGGACAAGGCCGCGACCGCGCCGTCGCTCGAATCGGATTCGTCGGCGCCGACGATCACCAGGGACAACCCGATCAGGTCGCCGCGTGCCAGCAACGCCACCAGCCGCTGCGCGTCCGCGGCCTGGTAACCGTGCGGGAAGTCCGCCGCCACCAGGATCCGGTGCTCGGCGGGCGGAGCGCCCTGCCCGGAGTTGAAGGCCATCTCGGCGAGTTCGGCCGCGTCGACCAGTCGCTGCAACCGCGGCGAGATACCGGAATGATCGGTGATCGGCGGTTCGGTCATCACCGGTGCCAGCCGGCCGATCAGGCCCGCGAAAGCGCCCGTGAGGTCCACGATATCGACGACGGGTCGACGGCCCGGAGCGGCACGCAGCAGCCGGGCCAGCAATGCCCCGACCACCGGCGCGACCGCCGCCGACGATTCGGTATCGACCCACAGCGGCCGGTTCAGCGGGACCGGCACGCAGTACGGCACTCGCAGGCCGCCGCGGTCGAGCGCATACAACTCGCCCAGCCGGATGCCGTCGGAGGCGGTGGCGGGCCGGTCCCAGGCCGGTGAGCGCCACGAGGCCAGCGACGCGGGCAGCACCGATTCCGCCTCGGCGAGTTCCCGCTGCAACTGGATACAGTCGCGCTGATGGCCGGCCTCGGCGGTGGCGGTGAGCTCGTCGTACCGGCGCTGGGCGGCGGCGCGGGCCGCGTCGGCGGCGGGACTGTTGCGGGTGGCCGGATCGGAAACCGCCGCCGACAGTTCCTGGTCGAGCCGCTCGGTCGCGTAACCGCGCGCCGATTCCAGCGCGGCCGCCGAACGCGCGGCGTCCTCGAAGATCATCCACAGTCGTTCGAGCCCGTGTCCCACCTCCAACGGCTGCGCCTCGGCCGGCCCCGGTGCGGCGGGCGGACCCGGCACCGGCACGGTCGCATCGACCACGGTGGTCGCACCGGCCGCTACCGGAGCCGCCGGCCCCTGACCTTCGACACCGGACGCCGCCCGGCTGTCCGCGCCCGGCGGCGCATAGGCCTCGGCACCGTGCACCCGCAGCAGTTCCATGAGCCCACCGGCATAGCCCTGGCCGACGGCACGCAGTTTCCAGCCGCCACCGCGCCGATACAGTTCGAGACAGATCAGCGCCGATTCCCCGGCCTGCGGCGCGATCACGAACTGCGCGGCCGGGATGTCGTTCTCCGACAGGCTCGCGGTGAGCACACCCGTCCCGCTGGGCGCCGACGCCACCAGGAGCACGGCCTGCGCGTCCGAGCGGACCTGCTCGAGGGTCACGACCACCGCGGCGGCCGATTCGATCCGCACACCCGGTCCCGCCGGCCGTTCGGCCAGCAGGACATCGTCTTCCGAGCCCACCCGCAGATCCGCGGCCACGACCAGCGCCGAGACACCGAGCGGTACGGCCGCGTCCACCTCGAATCGCACCACCCCGCCGGCGAGAGGGATGTTCTGCCCGGACTGCAACTGTTTCATATTCCCGCCCCCGACTCCGTTCATACCGGCAGGAACCGGCCCAGCTGCGGAATCGCCTCGCCCGGATGTTTGGCGTTGAAACCTTCGCCGATGGCCTGCATCTTCCAATCCGGTCCTGCCCGGAACAGTTTCGCCATCGCCATCGCGGTGGTCGGGGTGCCGCCGGTGAGCGAGTAGCGCGCCAGCTCACCGTTGTTCGCACCGTCGATCAACCGGCAGAACGCGTTCTGCACCTGGCCGAACGTATGACCCTTGTAGGAGGTCACGATGAAGACCAGGTTGTTGACGTGGGCCGGAATACGGGTGAGGTCCACCAGGATCACCTCATCGTCGCCGGCGCCCTCACCGGTGAGGTTGTCACCCTGATGGCGGACCGAGCCGTCCTTCGAGGTCAGCTGCCCGTAATAGGCGACATCGATCGGATTCATATCGGCGAACATCACCACCGAGGCGTCCAGGTCGATATCCACGGTGCGACTGCCGAACATGCCGCGCTGCTGTACCGGATCCCAGCCCAGCCCCATCTTCACGAAGGTCAGCGCCGCGCCGTCCTCCTTCCGCAGGCTGACCCGTTGCCCCTTCTGCAGGCTCACCGGGCCGGTCTTGCTCAGGCTGATCTCGTTGGGCGGCTGTTGCTGCTGCGGCGGCACCGGCTGCTGCTGATACCCCGCACCCGGGGGCGGCGGGTATCCCCCGCCCTGCGGCGGATACGGCGCGGTCGGCTGCTGCGGCGGCGGAGGCGGCGGCTGGTAGGACGGCGGCGGAGGCGGCACCGGAGCGGTCTGCTGAACCGGCGGCGGAGGCGGAGGCGGAGGCGCGGCGGCAGCCGTCTGGGTTTCCGCGGGGGAATCGTCGACGGTGACGCCGTGATCGGTGACCAGCGCCGCGAACCCGCCCGCGTAGCCCTGCCCGACCGCACGCACCTTCCAGGCGCCCTGCCGCCGGTACAGCTCCAGCGCGATCACGATCGACTCGGAGGCGAGCCCCTCGATCCGGTACTCGTACAGCGCCGCGCCCGACTGATCCGACACCCGGGCCACCGGCGGCGCCGACTGCCCGAAGTTCGAATCGGCATCGTCGAGCGTGATCACCGCCCGCACCTGCGCGATATCGGCCGGCACCGCCCCCAGGTCCACCGCCAGCGACGCCGGCTGCCCCGCGGGCCCCGGCCGCAGGTTCACCCCCGGCCCCGTCGGCTGGTTGTAGAACACGAAATCGGCGTCGGACCGGACTTTGCCCTGCTCGGTCACCAATAATGCGGACAGATCGGCCGGAGCGGCCAACTGAATCGAAATCACCACATCATTGGTGCCCAGTGGACCGTTCTGTCCCTTGGCGAGTGTTGCGGACAAGTCAGACCCTTCGCTTGTCGGTGCGTATAAAAGCCACTCTACGGCGTGCGGTTGCCCATTTATGGGCCACGACCATCGAGCACTTACATGATCACGGAACCTACCCAGGTTTCGCCGGTCCGGGGCAAACTTCGACACGGCGTGCGGTTGCCCATCCATAGGTCGCGACCATTGCGCACTTACATGATCCGGGAACCTACCCAGGTTTCACCCGCTTCGGCGCAAAGGTCTATGCAGACCCCCTATCACCGGCCCCCACCCCGAACAAGCCGGATACGGCCGCGCGCCACCCTCTCCCAACCCGACCACCCACCCTCATCCGGATGCGCCACTCCCCGAACACGGCCCACCCTCCCGGCGCCGAGTTCAGCGAGGCCCTGAAAGGGTTCGGCCCGCGTCGCCTGTCAGCCCGCGAGACAATGCGCCGCAGGCGCGAGGCCTCCACCAC
>NZ_JBEZYU010000094.1:0-12615 GCF_040638875.1 Nocardia sp. NPDC024068
GCATGTGGCGAAGCCACGAGTCTCGAGGGCTGACAGCAGACGCTTCGGGGGCCGAACCCCGCGCGCGCCAGCGCGCCAATAAACACAGCACCTTCACGAGCAAGGCCACCTCCCCCACCTTCACAGGCAACGTCACCTGCTCCCCTTCACGGGCAACATCACCCACCCGACCTTCGCGAGCAACGTCACCTGCCCCACCTTCACGGGCAACGCCACCTACCCCACCTTCGCGAGCAACACCACCTACCCCACCCTCACGAGCAAAGCCACCTCCCCACCCCCACGAGCAAAGCCACCTCCCCACCCCCACGAGCAAAGCCCCCCACCCCCACCAACAAGCCCACCCAGACACCTGAGCATGTTCCACGAACCATGTAAGTGCTCGAGGCCGCAGCCTGTGGTTTGTGCGCGCACACCACCTGCGGCGGGGGACCGGCGCTTTCGTTGTCAGTGGGTGGACGCGGCGGAGGCGAAGTTGCGGATCTCGGTGACGAAGCGGTCCGGGTCCTCGATGAACAGCCCGTGCTTGGCGCCCTCCCAGATAGAGGCGCGGCCCAGCGGAGCGGTTTCGGCGATATAGCGGCCGTCGGCGACCGGTACCACCGGGTCCGCCGACCCGTGCAGCACCAGCACCGGCACATCCAGACCCCGGAGGGTCTCGGTGTTGTCCACCGTGCGATAGAACAGCGCCTTGCGCACGAACGGTGGCGTGGCCAGGCTCGCGCCGAACAAGCGCTGCGCATCCGGCCCCTTGTCCCGCCGAGAACCGGTGTTGGCATCGCCGAAGGCGGTGAACCCGCGCATCGCCCGCCCGGGACTCTCCTCGAAAACCGCCGGTATCGCCTGCTGCATCGCCTCCCCGACCTCGGCGCCCGGCACCCCCTTGCCGATATTGGCCATCGACCCGGTGTAGACGACCCCCGCGACCGCGCCCGTCCCGTACTCGGCGAGGTAATCGCTGATCACGATCCCGCCATAGGACCACCCCAGCAGTACGGCGCCGGCCTCGATCGACTCGGCGGCCAGTACGGCCGCGATATCGCCCGCCCAGTTCTTCGGCTCGTCGTAGCCGGTCCGCGGGGCATCCGAATATCCGTGTCCCCGCAGATCGACCGCCACCACCCGGAAATCGGCGGCCAGATCCTCGAACACCGACCCCCAGCAGCGCAGATCCGCCGACCACCCGTGCACCAGAACCAACGGCGGGGCATCCGGTGATCCGCCCGTCCGGTAGACGATGCCGGTGCCGTCGATGCTGCGGGCTTCTCTGATGGCCATGACCGCATCATAGGATCGGGTTCATGAGCACACGCACCGCTGTTGTCACGGGAGCCAGTTCGGGAATCGGTGCGGCCACCGCCCGGGAACTCGCGAAACAGGGGTATCACGTCTATGTGGGCGCCCGGCGGGTAGACCGGCTGGCGGCGCTGGCCGAGGAGATCGGCGGGACGGCGCTGGAACTCGATGTCACCTCCGACGAATCGGTGCAGGCTTTCGCCGCGGCAGTCGGCGAGGTGAACGTGCTGGTCAACAATGCCGGCGGCGCCAAAGGGCTGGCCACCGTCGCCGACGCCGACCTGGACGACTGGCGCTGGATGTGGGAGACCAACGTCCTGGGCACCCTGCGGATGACCAAGGCCCTGCTACCGAAACTCATCGCGTCCGGCGACGGCCTGATCGTCACCATCACCTCGGTCGCCGCCTTCCACGCCTACGACAATGGGTCCGGTTACACCTCCGCCAAACACGCCCAGGCGGTGCTGCACCGGACCCTGCGCGGCGAACTCCTCGGACAGCCGGTGCGGCTCACCGAGATCGCACCCGGCGCGGTGGAAACCGAATTCTCCCTGGTTCGTTTCGACGGCGACGCCGACCGCGCGGCCGCTGTCTATCAGGGCATCGACCCGCTCGTCGCCCAGGACATCGCCGAGATCGTCGCCTTCGCGGCGAACCGCCCGCCGCATGTCAACCTGGACCAGATCATCGTCAAACCCCGTGACCAGGCGGGCCCGGGCCGCTTCGCCCGACGCCCCTGAGCCCGCAACGCCGTCGGATGGGTGTCAGATCCGCGTTCCCACGGTGACCGGCTCCGGAACCAGGACGACACCGAACCGCTCGGCCACTCCGTCCCGGACCACGCGCGCCAGCGCCACGATATCGGAGGCTCTCGCCTCGCCTCGGTTGGTGAGGGCCAGGGTGTGCTTGGTGGACAGCCGGGCGGCCGCATCCGGGCCCGGGAATCCCTTGCCGAAACCGGCGTGCTCGATCAGCCAGCCGGCCGAGAACTTCACGCCGTCAGGCGCCGGGTAGGTGGGGAAGGCGGTCTCACCGAGATGGTCACGAATGGCCGCACGCACCCGGTCCACCGCATCGGCCGGGACGACCGGGTTGGTGAAGAACGAACCCGCGCTCCAGGTGTCGTGATCGGCGGGATCGAGCACCATCCCTTTACCCGCGCGCAGGCCGAGGACGGCCTCGCGGACGGCGGCCGCGGGCCGGGATTCACCGTCGCCGGCGCCCAGTATCCGGGCCAGTTCCCCGTACCGCAGCGGTGCGCTCATCCCGGACGGGTCCAGCGCGAATTCGACCGCCAGCACCACCGCGTCATCGGTGTACTTGAGACGGCTGGTGCGGTAGCCGAGAGCGAGGTCCGCGGGACCCACCCAGTGGGTCTGCCCCGACGCCCGATCCAGCAACCGCACCCGGCGCAGCAACTGGGCGACCTCCACGCCGTACGCCCCGACGTTCTGCACGGGGGTGGCCCCGGCCGAGCCGGGGATACCGGACAGGCATTCCAGCCCGCCGAACCCGGCCGCCACGGTTTTCGCCACCACCGAATCCCAGTTCGCGCCGGCTTCCACCGTGACCCCGTCGGCGCCGAACTCGACCCCGTCGCTCGCGACGCGGACCACCACGCCGGGAACCGGGTCATCGGATACGAGCAGGTTGGACCCACCGGCCAGCAGCAGCAGTGGCACACCGGCGGCGTCCAGCGCCCGGACCGTGGCCACCAGCGACGCGGTGGTGGCGCAGTCGGCGACCGTGGCCGGGCCGCCGACCCGCAGTGTGGTGAGTTCGGCGAGCGGCACCGCGGGCCGCACCTGGCCGCCGGTTCCGGCCAGCACGGTACGCAGTTCGTCCGCCGGGACAACCCGAGAAGTTCGCACGACCAGACGGTAGCCTGTTCGGTCATGGCTACAGCGCTGGCGTATACGGCTCGCTATTCCCACCCGGTCACCGCGATCCGTGAGGCGTTCTGCACCGAGCAGTACTGGCGGGATCGCATCGAGGCGGTGGGCGGGCCGAACGCGAAGTTCGTCTCGCTGACCGTGCAGGAAGAACAGGTACGGATCGAGGTGGTGCAGACCATTCCGTCCGACCTGCTGCCGGCCGCCATCACCGCCGTGCACCCCGGCGATCTGGTCATCCCGCGCACCGAACTGTGGTCGGGTACCACCGGTAGTTTCGAGGCCCGCGTCGAGGGCGCTCCGGCGGAGGTCCGGGGCACCATCACCGCGACCGACGAGCCCACCGGGGCGGTCGCCGAGATCTCCGGCTCCATCGAGGTGAAGATCCCGCTGTTCGGCCGCAAGATCGAAGAGGCCATCGGGGAACGGCTCACCGAACTGCTCGCCGAGGAGACCGAGTTCACCAACGGCTGGATCGCCGAGCGGGGGTAGCGGCGCCGATCCGCTCCTACCTGCGCACGCGCACCGTCGGCCGCCGGAGGGTGCGCGTAGCCATGGGCGGTAACCTACCGCCCATGGCTCGCCGACTCGACTATTCCGCCCGCTACCCGCTGCACACCACCAAGGAGCTCTACGCGGCGCTGACGAACCGGGATTACTGGGAGGCACGAGTGGAGGAGATGCGCAAGTACTCCCCCAACGAGGTCGTCTCCCTCGACGCGAGCGAGGACGGGATCGACGTGGTGCTGCACCACATCCTGCCCCGCGATGTGCTGCCCGAGATCGCCCAGTCGGTGATGCGCAAGGATATGGTCATCACCCGCAAGGAGAGCTTCGGCCCGTTCGGGCCGGAGGTCGACGGCAGGTACTCGGCGTCGATCCCGGCCGGGCCGGGCAGCCTCACCGGCACCATCAGCCTGTTCCCCACCGAAACCGGCTGCACGATGCGGATGTCGTCGGAGGCCAAGGTCTTCATCCCGATGGTCGGGCCGCGACTCGAACAGCTCATGCTGGTGAATCTGGTGGACCTGTTCCGCGCCGAGGCCGAAGTGACCCAGAAATGGCTGGACGAGCACAAGTCCGCCGGCTGAGCGTTCCGCTGGGCACCGTCACCCGCGGCACCACCGGCACGAACCGGCTCCGGCGCAGCGACCGGCAGCTCATGCACGATCCGCGGATCACCGCTGTGCTGCGCGGCGCGGCCGACCCGCTGGTGGTGGATCTCGGCTACGGGGCGCAACCGTGGACGACGCTGGAACTGGCCGCCCGGTTGCGTACGGTCCGGCCCGATACCCGGGTGGTGGGTCTGGAGATCGATCCGGCCCGGGTCGTGCCCGCCCGCGACGGTGTGGTCTTCGCGCGCGGCGGTTTCGAATTGGCGGGGCTGCGCCCGATTCTCGTCCGCGCGTTCAATGTTCTGCGCCAATACCCGGAGACTTCGGTCGCCGGGGCGTGGCAGACCGTTCTCGCGGGCCTGGCGCCCGGCGGGTTACTGGTGGAGGGGACCTGTGACGAACTGGGCCGCCGCTGCGCCTGGGTGGTGCTGGACCACTCCGGCCCGCGTTCGCTGACCCTGGCCTGGGATCCGCTCACGGTCGGACGCCCCTCGGATCTGGCCGAGCGACTCCCGAAGGCACTCATCCACCGCAATATCCCCGGCGAACGGATCCACACACTGCTCACCGCCGCGGACCGCGCCTGGGCACACAGCGCCGCGCTGGCGTCCTACGGTCCGCGGGTGCGCTGGCGGGCGGCCGCTGATCTCATGCGGGAGCAGGGTTTTCCGGTCCGTGATGTCCGGCGGCGACTGCGCGACAACATTCTCGAAGTGCCGTGGTCCACGGTGGCGCCCGCCGGACAGGCGGACGTCGCCATGTGTCCTAGATCACAATCAATTCCCGGGAACCGGGGCTGACGTCGACACCTTCACCGTATGCCCATATCCGGGCCTCATAGCCGGCACAGAATCATCGGGAAGAATCTCACTCATGCCCACCAAGTCCCTGTCTGTCCCCAAGGTCAGCCGCCGGACCACCGTGATCGCTCTGGTCGTCGCGCTAGTACTGGTGGCCGGTGCGTTGATCGGCGGTGAAGCCTATGCGCGGCACCGCATCGCGAGCTGCATCAGCTCGCAGTTCGAGAAGGAAATGGGCTCCCAGATCAATGTCGGTTTCGGAGCCAAACCGTTGCTCATCACCTGGCTGGACGGGAAGGTCTCCCGGATGGATGTCGACAGCGAGGGCGCCGAGTTCGGCCCCGCGGTCGGTATGCAGGTGCATGCGCAGTTCCACGACATCACGATGCCGGAAGGCAGTACCAGCGGCAGTTCGATCGGCAGTTCCTCGGCCGATGTGAGCTGGAGCAACACCGGAATCAGCGAAACCCTGAAAGGGCTCGTCTCGGACGTGGTCTCCGACCCCACCACCGGATACCTCACCATGAAGGTGCTGGGCGGTATCGGCGAACTCCAGGTCGTGCCCCAGATCCAGGACGGCAAAGTCGATGTGTCGGTCGCCCAGGCGCAGTTCCTGGGATTCGGGATACCGGACGACCTGGCCGAGGGCGTCGTGGATCTGATGACCGAAAGCCTGCAGACCTATCCGCTCGGCATGCAACCGACCGAGCTGCGGGTCACCGACAGCGGTATCGAGATCGATCTCGCGGGCGGCGAGGCCCAGCTGCCGGCACCCGCCGAAGGTAGTAATGCCTCCTGCTGACCACCGGCCCGCGCGCGATCGCGGGCCGGCCCCGGTCTCATTCCGGGAAACCGTCGAGAACAGCGCGACTGCGCGACAATCCGAGCCGGGTCGCACCCGCGGAGATCATCTCGGCGGCGGCTTCCGCAGTCCGGATCCCGCCGCTCGCCTTGACGCCGAGGCGACCGCCCACGGCCTGCGCCATCAGCCGCACGGCACGCACGTCGGCACCGCCCGCGGGATGAAAGCCGGTGGAGGTCTTCACGAAATCCGCACCCGCTTGTTCGGCGGTCCGGCAGGCCTCGACGATCGCCTCATCCGGCAGCGCGGCGGATTCGATGATGACCTTCAGCACCGCGCGGTCCGAAATCGACTCGCGCACCACGATGATATCGGCCAGGACCGCCGCGAAATCGCCGGCGAGGGCCGCCCCCACGTCGATCACCATATCCACCTCGGCCGCGCCCTGCTCCACCGCCAGCCGCGCCTCGGCTCCTTTCACCAGCGAATGATGTTTGCCGGAGGGAAAACCCGCGACGGTGGCGACCACCACGCCCGGGGCCCGGACCGGAAGCATCGCCGGCGAAACGCAGATGGCGTAGACCCCGAGCTCACGCGCCTCGTCCACGAGCGCGGTAATATCCGCGCTCGTCGCCTCCGGCGCCAGCAGGGTGTGGTCGATCATTGCGGCCACTTCGGACCTGGTCAGCGACTGCGAATCGGCCATGGCTCCAGAGTCTGGCATACGCGCGGCGAATTCCGTTGCGCGCCTCGGACCGCTCACGCACACTCGTATCGGCCGCCGAAGAGAGGACGCCGTTGCTGATCCGCCGCGAACGCATCGTCGACGCCCCCGCCATCGCCGCCGTACACCGCAGTGCGTTCGCGCCGCACTACGCACCCGGCGGACTCGCCGCCGGGGCCGGAGATCCCGAGGCGCCGCCCGAGGTCGCGCTGGTGAACCGGTTGCGCAGTGATCCGGCCTGGATCCCGACCCTGTCGATGGTCGCGGTGGCACGCGAGACCGTGGTCGGTCATGTCTGTGTGACCCGGGCGACGGTGGGCCCCTTCCCGGTGCTGGCCCTCGGCCCGATCGGGGTGCTCGCCGAGGCACAACGGGATGGTGTGGGCGCGGCGCTCATGCACGCGGTGCTGGGCGCCGCGGACGCGCTGGACGAATCGCTCGTCGGGCTGCTGGGCAGTCTCGAGTACTACCCACGCTTCGGGTTCCAGCCGGCCGAGCGGCTGGGCATCACCCCGGACCAGCCGGACTGGGCGAGTCACTTCCAGATCCGGCCGCTGACCGCCTACGACGCGCAGATCCTCGGCGAGTTCCGCTATCCCGAGCCGTTCTACGCGCTCTGACCGGCTCCCGCACCGGTGCGGCCGGAGGCGCGGACGGCGGCCCGGGCCCGCCCTGTCAGGATGACCTCATGGTTTCCGCCGTTCCCGCCGCCGACGACCGTCGCTACGTGCTCACCCTGGGCTGCCCCGACCGTCCCGGCATCATCGCCACCATCACCTCGTTCATCGCCGGGTTCGGGGGATCCATTCTGGAGGCGGGCTACCATTCCGACCCCGAGACCGGCTGGTTCTTCACCCGCCAGTCCATCAAGGCCTCGACCGTCCCGTTCGGTGTGGAGGACCTACGGCAGCGGTTCCGCACCATCGCCGACGAACTGGGCCCGCGCACCGAATGGCAGGTGCACGATTCAGGGGTCCGGCGCCGGTCGGTGGTACTGGTGAGCAAGGAGGGGCACTGCCTGCATGATCTGCTGGGCCGGGCCACCTCGGGTGAACTGCCGTCCACCATCGAGGCGGTGATCGGTAACCATCTCGACCTCGCCGCGATCACCGAGGCGCACGGTATTCCGTTCCACCACGTGCCGTTCCCGAAGGACCCGGCCGAACGCGGACCGGCCTTCGAGCGGATGCGCGAACTGGTCGACCGCCACGACCCGGACGCGGTGGTCCTGGCCCGGTTCATGCAGGTTCTTCCGGAGGGCCTGTGCGAGCACTGGGCCGGCCGGGCCCTCAACATCCACCACAGCTTCCTGCCGTCGTTCGTCGGCGCCCGCCCGTATCACCAGGCCTTCGCCCGCGGCGTGAAACTCATCGGCGCGACCTGCCACTATGTGACGCCCGAACTGGATGCCGGCCCCATCATCGAACAGGACGTGATCCGGGTGGACCACGCCGACGAGGTGAGCGATATGGTCCGCCAGGGTCGCGATATCGAACGCGTCGTCCTGGCCCGCGGACTGCGCTGGCATCTGGAGAGCCGCGTCCTGGTGCACGGACGCCGCACCGTGGTGTTCTCCTGAACGTAGCGACGACCGATACTCGGCCGGATCTCGGCCGACCGCGCGGCCCCGGATCTCAGCCGACCGCGTCGGCCCGCTCCCACGCCGCGGTGAGCACCTGATCGAGCACCTCGTCGAACTCCTCGATCGCTTCCAGATTGCCGAGATGGCCGGTGGGCAGCAGCACGAACCGGACCAGGTTTCCGGCCTCTTCCAGCCAGGCCGCGATCTGCTCGGCATGCACCGCGGGGGTCATATCGTCGGCGGTGCCGGCGATCACGGTGGTGGGCACGGTCAGGTTTCGGGCGGCGTCACCGAGGTCCATTTCCGCCAGCAGCACGCCGAACGCCGAGCGCACCCGCGACCGGCAGGAGCGCACGATATTCATCCCGAACTCGATCGCCTCCGGATCAGCGGCCAGGCTCATGATCTGGCGGGCGAAAATCCAGCGGACCGCCGCCACCGGCGGGAACACGATCCGCGCGCCCAGACCGTTGCGGCCGAGCCACATGGGCAGCGGGACCATCCGGTTCAGCAGCGGCAGCTTCCGGTTGAACAGCGGTACGACGGTGGTCTCGGCGACCAGCGAATGCGGCCCGGTATTGGCCAGCACCACTGATAGCGCCTGTTCGGCGACCCGCTGCGGATATTTACCGGCCCAAGCCTGCAGGGTCATCGCGCCGAGGCTGTGGCCCACCAGTACCGCGCGCTCACCGGGGCGCAGGACCGTATCGAGGACGGCACAGAGGTCGTCGGCCAGGAGGTGGCAGTCCAGTTTCTCCGGGGCGCCGAAATCGCTCTCCCCGTGCCCGCGCAGATCGAACGCGATGATCCGGTATCGCCCGGCGAACTCGTTGATCTGCGGATTCCAGTACTCGAGCGAGCAGGTCCAGCCGTGGACGAGGACCACGGGCGGGGCATCGGCGGGGCCGTAGGCGTGTACTCGCAGCCGGGCGCCGTCCGCGGCCCGGGTCTCGATGACCTCGTGCTCCACTCGCGGCGGATTCAGTGCCGGGTTGCGGTATCCGCCCCGGGAACGCAGTCCGGCACGGTGGACCTCGAACAGACTCTCGATCTGGTCCGCGACGGCGCCCAGGGCCGCCTTCGGCATCGTCGCGCGCATCGGCACACTCCTTTGTGTTACTGATTGACACAGTAACCCTTGGAGTCGCGCCCTGCCACCCGGGTGTCGCGGCCCCGCCGCGAAGGCGTCCTACCAGCGCGGGCCGCGCTGGACTTCGTCCAGTTTCGGCCGCACATCGGCGAGGTAGATCCCCGTCGCGATGATCGCGATGAACGCCAGCAGCCCCAGCCCGGAGGACCCCACCAGCAGCAACAGCGCCGCCACGGCCAGAATCCCCAGCCAGATCGGTTTCGTCAGTTTGTCGACCGCGGTGAACGCGTCGGAACGCTGGCGCACGGCGTGCACCAGCGCGAATACGGTCGCGCCCAGCGCCAACAGCCGTAGCGCGAGCATGATCCACCCGGTCAAGCCATACACCTGTTCCACCCCACCATGATAAGAGCAGCGCCCCGCGCACCACAGGTGCACGGGGGCGCGAGCCCTCTCCGCCCGATCAGATGTCCTTCGGTGCGGCTTTCTTCGGGGTGGCCTTCTTCGCGGCAGGGGCCTTCTTGGCGGCGGGAGCCTTCTTCGCCGGAGCCGGCGTGGGCGCGGGAACCGGAGCGGGCTCGACGACTTCGGCGTCGAGGACGTCGGGCGTGGCGGGGGCGTCCGCCGCCACGCCCGGCGCATCGTCCGCGGTCTCGTCCTTGCCGGGACGGCCGATCAGGCCGTTGACCCGGCCCAGCACCTCTTCGGCCCGGACGCTGGCATCCTTGTAGAAGCTCTCGACCCGGCCGACCTGCTCTTCGACGAGATGGTTCGCGCGCAGCCGGTCGACGGTCTCCTCACCGCGCACGGCGAGATCGGAGTAGATATCGACCACCTGGCGGTAGTACTGCTCGGCGAGCCGGCGCAGCTCCTCGGCGGTGAACTTCTCCCGCAGTTCGGCGAGATCCTCGGGCAGCTCGGACGGCAGCTCCGACAGCCGGGTACGGATCTGCTCGAACTGGGTCTGCACATCGGCAGGCAGCCCGGCGAAGCGCTCACGGGCCACATCGACCCGGCCGTTGACATCGGTTGCGCGTCCCCGGACCTGGGTCACCGCGTCCACGACCGCGGCGTACACGGCGTCCGTGGCACCGACAGTGGCGAACAACGGCTTAGCGGTGGTGTTCTTCTCGGTCATTTATATCGCTCTCCTGGCGTGGAGCATCGGTGGTCGGTTGTGGAACAACGCTGTCCCGGTCGAGCGTTTCCTCCGGCCCGTTCTCCCGGCGGAACGACTCGTATATGTCCAGGAGCACCTGTTTCTGCCGCTCGCTGATCGCGGGATCGGCCAGCAGGGCGTCCCGGACGGGACTGTGCGCCCGCTGCTCGAGAAAGCCGGCACGCACGTACAACACCTCCGAAGACACTCGCAGCGCTTTGGCGATCTGGGCGAGCACTTCGGCCGAGGGGTTCCGTAACCCGCGCTCGATCTGACTGAGGTACGGGTTGCTGACCCCCGCCAGCTGGGCGAGCTGACGCAACGAGACCTGAGCGGCCTCACGCTGCGCCCTGATGAACCCGCCGATGTCCTGCGCCGCGTTGACGACGCGGGCTGCCTTGTCGCCGGCGCCGGCCGACACGGCCGGATCGTCGGTGCGCTGGCTGAAAACCTCGGACTGGTCGGCCATCACTCACCTTCTGGCGTTGTACGAACGCAACGATAGAACAGGGTGCTAGCTATTGCAAGCACTCTTGTTAGCAGGGGTTGATTTGGCTTCGGCGCGGTCATCCGCCGAACATCAGATGCGACACCGTGTAGATCATCAACCCGGCCAGACTCCCGACCACCGTGCCGTTGATCCGGATGAACTGCAGATCGCGACCCACCTGCACCTCGATCTTCTTACTGGCCTCTTCCGCATCCCACCGGGCGACCGTATCGGTCACGATGGTGGCGATCTCGTCGGCGTAGTTGGCGGCCAGATAGCGGGCGCCCCGCTCGATCCAGCCATCGATCTTCGTCCGGGTCTCGGTGTCGTCGCGCAGACGCTCACCCAGCTGCTGCACGTTCTCGGCCACCTTGCGGCGCAACGTGCTGTCGGGGTCGTCCGCGGATTCGAGGATCAGCCGTTTGGCGGCCCGCCAGGTGGCCTCGGCCAGACCGGTGATCTCCTCCCGGCCCATGATCTCGGTCTTGATGCGCTCGGCCTTGGCGATCATGGCCTCGTCGTACTGCAGGTCGTCCGCGAATTCCTCCAGAAAGCGGTTCGCCGCCAGCCGGACCTCGTGATCGGGGGTGGACCGGACCTTCCAGGTGAACTCGACCAGCTCCCGGTACACCTTCTCCGCCAACAGCACGTTGACGAACTTCGGCGCCCACTGCGGCGCCTCGCCCAGCACGATCCGGTCGACGGTCTCCTGACTGCCCAGCGCCCACTGATGGGCCCGCTCGGCGAGCAGATCCAGCAGCGGCAACTGACGATTGTCGGCCAGCAACTCGGCCAGCACCCGGCCGATCGGCGGACCCCACTGCGGTTCGGCGATCCGTTTCACGATGGTGTTGTCGATCACCTGCTCGACATCCTCATCCCGCAGGGCGCCGACCACCGCGCGCAGAATCGTCGAACTCTCGTCGGCCACCCGGGCGGCATTCCCCGGTGCGGCCATCCACCGGCCCATCCGCCACGGGATCTGCGCGGAATTCACCTTCGCCGTCACCACCTCCGGCGACAGGAAGTTGGTGCCGACGAAATCACCCAAACTGGCGCCCAGCTGGTCCTTCTTCCGGCGAATGATCGCGGTATGCGGAATCGGCAGCCCGAGCGGATGCCGGAACAGCGCCGTCACCGCGAACCAATCCGCGAGCGCGCCGACCATCCCCGCCTCGGAAGCCGCCCGCACATAGCCGACCCAGTCACCCGCCCCACCCCGCGACTCCAGCCACCGGCAGACCAGATAGATCACCGTCGCCACGGCCAGCAGGCCCGTCGCCATGGCCTTCATCCGCCACAGGTCGCGCTTCTTGGCTTCCTCATCGGTAAGAGTCGCGAAAACACCCGGGGAACCCGCCGGGCCGCCGGGTGCGGTCCCCCCGGAAGCGGACTCGAGCACCGCACTACTACCGGTCGGTTTCTGCATGCTGTTTATTCTGCCTGGAATGTTGGAGGCGCTCCGCGCCTCGAGGGGGCTGTGATTTTGGAGCGACCCCTTCGCGGAGGGTGGGAGGGGGTTGAAGCGACCCCACCGCCAAGGGGAGTTTGGATCGACGCCTCCGTCATAGGTCGGGCTGTAATTTTGGAGCGGCTCCGCCGCTCGAGGGTGGGGCCCTATTAACCCGGTTCTTCACTCCCGCCGGTCGGTCGCTGCGCTCCCTC
>NZ_JBEZYU010000095.1:0-12295 GCF_040638875.1 Nocardia sp. NPDC024068
GTGCGCGGAGCCGACCATGCGGGCGACGTTATGCGACAACAGGTTTCGTACGCTAGAAAGTCCTTCGGGCCTCGAGACTCGCGGCTTCGCCGCATTGCTTCGAGGCCGGAACCACGGGACGGCCCGCACCCCTCCAAGGGCCTCGTAAGACTCGGCGGGGAGGGAGGGGCGGTGTGGGATGCGGAGGGTTGGGTGCGATGGCGAGGGGCGGGTCGGTCCCAGGGAGTGGGTTGGTCCCAGGGCTGGGTTGGGCCCGGAGGTGGGTTGGTCCCGGGGGGTGAGATAGACCGGCGGGGGTGGCTGTGGCTCAGAGGTGGGTGACTCACCGGGGTGGAGTCGGGGAGCGGAAGCGTCGGGTGGTGGGGGTTGTGGCGTACGCGGGCGATGCCGGGCGGGGCCGTGTGCTCCAGGGGGGCGTGCATCTGTGTACTCCTTCCCACTCGTTGCCTTCCGCGGCCATGGCGGGGCCGCCGGCAAATACAGAATCCGGCCGGTAGGTATTTTTTGTACTCGGCAATTATGCGCTATCGGTGCTTTCCGGGCGATATTCTTCCGGCGGCGGGTTTTCTCCGGGCAACACGATTCGGATCAATGCGCCGCCGCGGTCGGAACTATCGATCGCAATGGTGCCGCCGTGTTTGGTGACGACCTGTTTCACAATTGCCAGTCCCAGGCCGGAACCGGGCATCGATCGGGATGCGGTGGTTCGGTAGAAACGCTCGAAAACCAGTTCGCGCTCGTTGGGCGGAATACCGGGGCCGGCGTCATCGACGGACAGTTCCAGCAGGCCGCGGCCGGTTTCGGCCATCACCACCCGAATCGATTCGTCCGGTGGACACCATTTCGCGGCGTTGTCGAGCACATTGAGAATTGCGCGTTCCAGGGCGGCCTCGTGTCCGTAAACGAACCAGGGCCGCAATTCCGCGTCGAATCCGACAGCGCTGCGGCGGCGGACTCTCTCCAGCGAGCGTTCGGTGACCTCGCCGAGGTCCACCCGCTCGTACACCGTTTCCGGTGCGTCCTCGCGAGCCAGGTCCACCAGATCGCCGACCAGGTTCGACAGCTCCTCGATCTGGGCCACCACATCGGAACGCAGTTCGGCCATATCTTCCTCGGGGAGGGCCGGGGCGTCGGGATGACTCGACGCGATGAGCAGCTCCATATTCGTGCGCAACGAGGTCAGCGGGGTGCGCAGTTCGTGCCCGGCGTCGGCGACCAGGCGCCGCTGCCGGTCGCGCGATTCGGTGAGCGCGCGCAGCATGGTGTTGAAGCTCTCGGTCAGCCGGGCGAGTTCGTCGTCGCCGGTGACCGGAATGGGAGTCAGGTCGTCGGTGCGGGCGATGCGTTCGGTGGCGGCGGTGAGCCGGGCGATGGGCCGCAGACCGGTACGGCCGACCGTGGTCCCGGCGCCGGCGGCCAGCACCACCCCGCACGCGCCGACCGCGAACAGCAGCCAGGCCAGCCGGTCCAGTACCTCACGGGTCGGTTCCAGCCGCTGCGAAATGATCAGGGTGACCCCGGAATCCATCCGCTCGGCGAGCACCCGCTGACTGTTGTACGTGCGCAGCGACGAGTCACGCCGGCCCTGGGCGACCGCTATCTCCTCGGTGCCGATGGGAGGCGTGGTGGGTTGCGGCGGCATATATACCGGCAGGCTCGCGCGCTGTGCCGGATCCTGGTTCGCCACCGGATAGATCAACGCGACGCCGATATCGTTGGAGAACAACGTCGCGACACCGAGCGACTGGAAGGCCATACTGTCGATATCGCCGCTGATCATGGTCTCGGCGCGGGCCCGTAGCTGGGCGTCCACCTGGCCGTACAGCGCGCGGGCGACCATGGCGTAGGCGGCGATCGAGGTGATCGCCACGAAGATCGCCACCAGCGACGCGGCCAGCAGCGTGACCCGCCATCGCAGCGAGACGGTGCGGGTCAGCGGTGTCGGTGGCCGCATGGAGGGCGGCTCGTCCGGCCATGGGCCGCCGAGCGGTGCGACGGTATGTTTCTTCGTCGCCGAGCGAGGGGTGCGTGCCATATCCGTGCTTACGGGGGCGTCTCGCGCAGCACGTACCCGACACCGCGCACGGTATGGATCAGCCGGGGCTCGCCGTCGGCCTCGGTTTTGCGGCGCAGGTAGCCGATATACACCTCCAGGGCGTTACCGGAGGTCGGGAAATCGTAGCCCCATACCTCTTCGAGGATGCGCCCGCGCGTCAGCACCCGGCGCGGATTGGCCATCAACATTTCCAGCAATGAGAATTCGGTGCGGGTCAAGGAGATGGATCGCGTACCCCGCGAGACCTCCCGCGTGACCGGATCCATCGACAGATCCGCGAACGTCATCACCTCGGAGATCTCGCCGGCATCCGGCGCCCGGCGACGTAGCAGCGCCCGCAGCCGGGCCAGCAACTCCTCGAGCGCGAACGGTTTGGGGAGATAGTCGTCGGCGCCGGCGTCGAGCCCGGCGACCCGCTCGGAAACCGAATCACGCGCGGTCAGGACCAGGATCGGCAGATCATCGCCGGTACTGCGTAGCCGCCGGCAGACTTCCAGCCCGTCCAATCTCGGCATCATCACATCGAGCACCAGCGCGTCCGGGCGCTCCGCGGTCGCCTTCTCCAGTGCGTCGATACCGTCCACGGCCAGATCCACGGTGTAACCGTTGAAGGTCAGCGACCGGCGCAGCGATTCCCTGACCGCACGATCGTCGTCGACCACCAGTATGCGCATATCACCAGTTTGACGGCAGCGACTGAGAGGCTACTGAGAGGGCCCGCCGCATCGGCGAGTACCGCTACCACGGGCTTCTTCCCGCGCCTTTCGATTTCTGAACAGACGTCCAAATGTTAAGGGCGATTCCAACGATCCAGCCACCGGCACCGCACGTCACCAGAACGGACCGAGTACCGGCCGTCGGTATCGACCGACGCCACGACCTGCGAATTCATCCGATAACCGGATCTCCCATTACCGAGTTGTGATATGTGACGAAACCTGTTCCCCATACGCTATATTCGCGGTATAACCGTCTGAGCGCCCCGATTGCCGACCGGTAGCATGCACGGTATGTTTCGAGCGGTAAAAACCAGACCTCTGGTCGGTTCGTTGTGGATTGAATCATAACTGAAACGGCCACGCACCAAATGAGGTCGATCGTGATGCGGAGGCGACAGAGGCGGATGGAAACACCGCGACCGTGGCAATTCAGCCTGTCCAACTGGTCGGTCACCCGCAAGGTCGGCATCGTGCTGGTGTTGCCGGTCGTCCTGGCGACGCTGTTCGCCGTCCTGCGGATCAACAATGAACTGCGCACGCTGGAGCAGCTCGAGGCAGCGACCCAGCAGTCCCGCATCATCGGGCCGATCGTCGACTACAACGCGGCTGCCGAACATCTGGCGGTGACCGCGACGGCCAACAGCACAGGTGATTCCGAATCCCAGGCCACCGCCGCACTGGCCCGGTTCGACTCCGCCCACCAGGCGCTCGAACGATCGCTGGACGCCAACCAGATCAGGCCCGAGGTCTCCCGTGAGCTCGCCTCCGCGCTCACGCTCGGCAGCACCATGCGCAGCGGGCTGAGCACCGGAAGCCCGGCCATGGTCGGCGACCAGGCCGACGAGATCGCCGTCCGGATCGGCAACGCCCTGGCCCAGTCGCCCACGGTCGAGGATCTCTCCATTCAGCGCTACTTCCTGCAGGTCAGCGCCATCCAGAACGCGCGCAGGTCGTTGACCGCCCAGCGTCTGGTGATCAGTTCGCCGACCGCGGAGGACAATCCGGCGATGCGCGCCCGGGTCCTCACCTCGGGTGGCGCCGAACTCACCATGATCCACCAGTACGGCCAGATCATGCCGGATGTGGCCGGCAATATGCGCCCGTTGCTGGACGCGGTGCAGACCCGGCTGGCGATCTTCAGCCAGGGCACCCAGGGCGCGCTCACCGATCCGGCGGCGCGGGATTCGCTGCTGACGAGTTCGCAGGCCTACGAGACCACCACCGGCCAGCTCACCGCCACCATCACCGGCGCCCTGCACCACGCGACGGTATCCGCGCAGAACAGCGCGCTGCGTGAGACCGCGCTGCTCATCGCCGCCCTCCTCGGCGGTCTGACGCTGGCCCTCGCGGTCGCGCGAACCCTGGTCGTGCCGGTCCGCCGGTTGCGCCGTGACGCCCTCGAGGTGGCCCATGTGCTGCTGCCCGAAGAACTCGAACAGGTCCGCGGCGGCGCCGAGACCCCCGAGATCCAGCCGGTCGGCGTCCAGGGCACCGAGGAGATCGGCCAGCTCGCCCGCGCGGTCGACGAAATGCACCAGCAGGCCCTCAAACTCGCCGGTGACCAGGCCCGTCTGCGGGTGCAGATCGGCAATATGTTCGAAACGCTCTCCCGGCGCAGCCAGTCGCTGGTGGAGCAGCAGCTCGGCATCATCGAGGACCTCGAACACGACGAGGACGATCCGGAGCGGCTGCAGAACCTCTTCCGGCTCGACCATCTCGCGACCCGGATGCGCCGTAACGGCGACAACCTGCTCGTCCTGGCCGGTACCGCGCTGCGCCGTGGCCAGCTGGACCCGGTACCGCTGTCCGATATGTTGTGGAGCGCGGTCTCGCAGGTCGAGGACTATCAGCGGGTGGAGATCGGCCACGTTCCCGACGGCGTCGTCGCCGGTGAGCCCGCGGTCGATATCGAACATCTGCTCGCCGAGGTCATCGACAACGCCCTCCGCTACTCCCCGCCCAACACCCCGGTGGCGGTGACCGTATCGCGCGCGGTCGACGGCGGATACCTCATCGAGATCACCGACCGCGGCCTCGGGATGGCCACCGAGGATCTGCAGGCCGCCAACGCCCGGCTGGCCTCCGGCGGTGAGATCAACGTCGAAACCGCCCGCCGGATGGGCCTGTTCGTGGTCGGCCGGCTGGCCAAGCGGCATCAGATCACGGTGGGCCTGCGCCGCACGTCGACCATGGCCCAGCAGCCCGGTATCACCGCCAGCCTGCACCTGCCGGGTTTGCTGGTTTCGCCCGACACCGGCGCCGACAGCCCCAATACGCTCACCGCGGACCTCGCGCTCAGCCCGCCGCCGCTGCAGCAACCGCAGTCGCGTCAGCTGACGCCGGTACCGCCGATCTCGGATTCGTGGCCTTCGCGCACCGAATACCCGGTACGTCCACTGCCCCCGCCCCCCGCGCTCACGTCGGCTCCCGCGCTGAGCTCGGCGCCGCCGCTGGATTCGACGCCGAGCCACACCTTCGGCACGACGCCGAGCGGTCTGCCGCAACGGCGCCCGGGCGCGGACCTCCCGGTGGGCGCGGGCAACAGCAACGGCAACGACAACGGTTCGCGGGACACCTTCTCGGCCTTCGACCCGGTGCCCGAACCCGAGCCAGAACCCGAGAGCTCGCCGACCGGTCTGTGGGCGGAAACCTATAAGACCCAATCGTTCCCGGCGCCGACGGACTCCCGCAACAACTGGTCCGCGCCCCCCGCCGAGAATCAGGCCTCACATACCTCCCGGTCCGGATTGCCCATCCGGCGGCCGGGTATGGACCACGACAATCCGTTCGGCCGACCGAACGAACGAATGGGCGAGCCGGTCACCGCAGCAACCACGACTTCCCAACGGCTGCAACCGGTCGGTGGCGAAACACCCACTCCGATCTATCAGCGTATGGTGTCGGAATGGCTGGTCGAACCGGCGACACAAGAACAGCCACGCCAGGACTGGACAACTCCGGCCGATATCGGCTGGCTCGCCGCGGAGGATGCGGCCAAGCCGAGCTCGGACTCCACGACCGCGAACGGGCTTCCCATCCGCCGGCCGGGCGCTCAGCTCGTCCCCGGCGGTCTGGCCCCCGTCGAAGACGAGGCCCCGCGGAATCCGGAGGAGATCCGGAGCAATCTGACCAGACACCTGAGTGGGGTCCGCAGTGGGCGGGCCGATGTTCAGCACAATGACGGAGGGGTTCCATGACCGACCCGAAGAGCAGCACGGACGAGAATCTGAACTGGCTGGTGGCCAGATTCACCCGCGACGTTCCCGGTGTCTCGCATGCCGTCCTGGTCTCCGCCGACGGTCTGCTGCAGGCCGTGAGCCCCCATCTCCCCGCCGACCGTGCCGAACAGCTCGCCGCGGTCACCGCCGGACTGGCCAGCCTGTCGACGGGTGCCGCGCAGTTGTTCGACGGCGGCAAGGTGATGCAGTCGATCGTGGAGATGCAGCGGGGCTACCTACTCGTGATGAGCGTCGGCAACGGCTCGCATATCGCGGTACTGGCGAACAAACAGCACGATATCGGCCGGATCGGATACGAGATGGCCCTCCTCGTCGACCGCGTCGGTTCGGTCGTCAGCGCTACCGCCCGATCTACCGTCTGAGCACCATGTCGCAATTCGGCCAAGGCATGCCCAATTATCCGACCGGTGGGCCCGATTACGGGCCCGGAGCGCACAACTTCGGGCCGGGCGCACAGAACTTCGGGCCGGGATCGTCGCAGTACAACACCGGTACCTACCGGATGCCGGGCACCCCGCCGTCCAACAGCTCCCGCCGGGCCGGACGGGTCCGCCCCTACGCCCTCACCTCGGGTCGCACGCAGCCCGCGGTCGATCTGCCGATGGAGGCGGTTATCGAAACCATCTCCTATCATGCACAATTCGATTGGCCGTCCGGCGACATCCGGTCCGAGATCCTCCGTCTCGGAACCCACCAGCTGTCGGTTGCCGAAATCGCCGCGCACCTCGATCGCTCACTCGGTATGGTCCGCGTCGTTATCGGTGATCTCGTCGTGGACGGCAACCTGCGAGTGCATTCGACTTTGACCGAGCAGGCGAGCTACGACGAACGCCGGTCGCTGATGGAGAGGACATTGCGTGGACTCCGAGCCCTATAGCAAGACTCAGGGTGGTGCCGCGGCGGAATCCGAGACCCGCGTCGCCTCGACCAAGATCGTGGTCGCCGGGGGGTTCGGCGCGGGTAAGACCACCTTCGTGGGTGCGGTCTCGGAGATCGTGCCGTTGCGCACCGAAGCCATGGTCACCAGCTTCTCCGACGGCGTGGACAATCTCGAGGACACACCGGACAAGCAGACCACCACGGTCGCCATGGATTTCGGGCGGATCATCCTGCCCGGCAATCTGACGCTGTACCTGTTCGGTACGCCCGGCCAGCGCCGGTTCTGGTTCATGTGGGACGACCTGATCCGCGGTGCGATCGGGGCCGTGGTCCTGGTCGATACCCGCCGGCTGGAGGACAGCTTCGCCGCCGTCGACTTCTTCGAGGCACGTAAACTGCCGTTCCTCATCGCGGTCAACAGGTTCCCGAACTCGCCCCGCTTCGCCATGGCCGAACTCCGCGAGGCGCTCTCGGTGCGCGAAGGGGTGCCGATCGTGGATATCGACGCCCGGGACGCCAAGGAGGTCCGCCAGTCGCTGGCGGCCGTCACCGAGTACGCCATCAGCCGTCTGAAGGCCCAGGAATACCAAGGAGTCGCCCGGCATGGCTGACACGCTGGCCGCCGAGACGGTCGCGACCGTCGATCTGTTCACCATGGGCTACTGGCTCGTCCTGCTCACGGTCACGGTCTCGGCCGTGGGGATGTTCGTCGGCCTGGCCTGCGGGGTGAACGGCCGCCGTTCGGTGCGGTTCAGGCCGGTCTGGATCGCCGCCGCCGCGGTCGCGATCGGCGGTGTCGGTATCTGGCTGTCATTCGTCGTTGCCCTGCTGGGCGTATCGATTCCGGGCCAGATTCTGCGCTTCGATATCTCCGAACTCACCGTTTCGCTGTTGTTCGCCGTCGGCGCGGTGTTCGTCGGGCTACTGCTCGCCGGCCGCGAATTCCAGGTGCAGCGGATGGCCTCCGCAGCCGGCGCGCTGGGAATCGGCTTCGGAATCATGCTGTGGCTGCAGTTGGCTTCCGTCGATGTCCAGGGCTCGGTCTCGGTGACGTTCTGGCTCTTCCTGATAGCCGTCGTGATCGCCGTGGGCGCGTCTTCGCTGTGCCTGTGGCTGTTCCAGCGGTTCCGTTTCCCGGCGGCGCGAGTGGGGTCGGTCCTGATGTTCGCGGCAGGCGTCGCGGCGGTCTACTTCACCGGAATCGCCGCCCTGGAGTTCCGGCTGGACCCCGATGCGGAACCGGCCCAGGGCCTGGAGTTGTTCGGTTACGCCTTCCCCATGTTCGTGATCGGCCTGCTGGCCCTGGCCGTCCCGATCACCGCGGTCCTGGTGGCGCCGGAGCGGCGCGACGAACAGCCCGCCGCGCGCAGGCCCGTGCCTCCGCCGGCACCGGGTGACGGCCCGGCCGGCGACGACCCGCTCATGCTGCCCGCAGACGCCGATCCGCGCGGTTCCCGGCCCTCCGCCGCGGCGGCGCTGGCCCAGCGCGACCGGCCGCTGCCCACACCCGCGCACTGATCCGGGCGGACGCCGAAACCGTGCCGGTGGAACAGGAGACGGTGCTGCGCGAGTTGTGGGCACAGCTGCGCGCACTGCGGGGCGAAGTGGCCGAGTTGCGGACCGAGATCAGTGAGATGGAGGCAACCGTCGCCGATCTCGCGGCCCGCGAGGAGCAAGCCGAACGAATCGTATTGCCGTGGCCGGTCTCACTGATGTTGCTACCCGCCGCGCTGGCACTGGCTCTGCTACGGGAACTGAACACGCTGGCAGAGGCGCTATCCGCGGAATGCGTGGCACGTACGGAGAATGACGGCGAAGTGGCGCAGATTCGGGGTGAAAACCCTTAGAAGTGGCGATGAGCGGGTCTCCCATTGCTGGGAGACCCGCCCTCACGCACGAGGATAATCGGTATGGACCGGTGAAACAGCCCAGTGGCAAGTTTTTCCGGCGAACACCGTGTACGAGTACGGAATCGGGGCCCGGGATCGACCCGCGGTCCGCAATCGTACAGCTAGCGGTAATCCGGGTGAATACGCTGGTAGCGATTGCCCGACGGTTGCCCGGAGGTCGCCTGGGATGCCCGGGCAACGCTGTCTCGCCACCGATTTCACATCTAGGGGCCCTGACATTTCAGCGGCGTTCCGGGTCGATCAGGCCGCGCCGGAGGGCTTGCACCAATCGGCGCGGCACCCGATGTACCGTCCCGCCGACCGTCACCGGCACCAGATCCGGCGCGGCCGCCTTCCAGTTCGCCCGGCGGCTGCGGGTATTGGATCGCGACATCTTCCGCTTCGGAACCGCCATCTCAGCGCTCTTTCCGGGCGGGTGCGACGCGGGTCCCGTACCGGCGATGGAACTTCTCGACTCGCCCCTGGGTGTCCAGCAGCCGCTGGGCACCGGTCCAGAAGGGGTGCGAATCCGCAGTCACATCCACCACGAGCAAGGGATAGGTCTCGCCGTCGGTCCAGGCGACCGTGCGTTCGCCGGTCGCCGTGGAGCGGGTGAGAAACCGTTTCCCGGTGCTCGCGTCCTCCACGACCACCGGGCGGTAGTCCGGATGAATACCTGATTTCATCATTTCTCCTTCCGGGCGCGCTCGCCCGTATCGTTGCCTCCGTCGCCGGTGGCGGCGGGATGCGGTATCTCCGATTCGCAGGGGTCGGTATGCCATTCGCCGAACGGGTCGTCCCAGCGGGCGACCTGATGGGGCGCGCGATCGACCAGGCGCAGCTCGGCGTCGTCGACCAGCGCCCAGTGCAGCGCCTGCCGGATCTCGTCCGGGTCGCCACCGTGTACCAGGATCGTCAGCGAGATATCGCGATCGCCGAACCGGTCGTCCCAGCGCAGCGCCGCCATCGCCCGCCGCTCCGGGTCGGCATCGGCGAATTCGGCGGGTGACATGGCCGCCAGCCAGCGCCCGGCACCGCCGACCCGGAGCCCGCCACCGGCCGATTCCAGCCACACCACCTCATCGGGCTGCGTGGCCAGCCAGACCCGCCCGCGGGCCGTGATCACCCCGTAGAACAGGACATCCAGCGCCTCGTGCAACCGCTGCGGATGGAAGGGCCGGCGGGCCGCGAATTCGACCAGCTCGACCCCGTCGGCCGGACCCAGCGGCGGCCGGCCCCGCAGCAGCGGCGCATGGGCGTCGAATACCGCACCGCGCCGGGCGTCGGGGGGAATCCGGCCCAGCAGATCGTCGACGACGGCCGGCGTCACGGTCTCGTCCCACGACACGGGAGCCGAGGGGGCGAGCCGCCGGAGCACCGCCGCCAGCGCAACCCGCTCCGGGGCCGTCACGGCGTTCCCACCCGAGACCAGTACCGCATCGGCGAAATCGACCTGCCCGACCGCCAATTGGGCCACCGTACGATCGTCGTCGGCACGAGCCCAGCCGTGTTCGGCCAGCGTTTCGTCGCCGGTCGCGGCGGTGAGCCAGGTCCGTGCGTCGATCGTGGTGAGTACGGCGGCCACCCGCACGTCCCGGGCCGCGGGCCCGTCCACCCGGCCCACCATGCCCGTGACCGGGATATCGGCGATCCCTTCACAGACCGCTTCCGCTTCGAACGCCGGATCCAGCGCCAGCACGATGCGATGCACGGAATCCCGCGCGGCCAGCGTGCGCAGCAGCGGCAGCAGATCCGCCTTCAACGTGCAGGACACACATCCGTGGGCCAGTTCGTGGACCGTATGAGCGGCCGCCCCTTCGGAGCGCACGGTCCGCCGGACCACCCCCTGGTGGAGCTCGGCGAGGTCGTGCCGGACCACGACGGTGCCCGCCGCGGCACCGAGAGCTGCGGCGACGAGATCGACGGATCCGTCCGGATCACCGTGCAGTCCCGCGACCACCACCACCGGGGTGCGGCGATCGGCCGTTCGCGGATCCTGAGCAGAGTACGACACCACGACCCTTTCGGTAATGATTTTCATTAACTACCCGGCACACGGTACAGTCCGGGCTCGCGGTTGTCGAAAATGATTGTCATAATCTTCCGCACAGATCATCAGCGACACTCGGAAGGAGCCGTATGTCCGCGCACTGCCAGGTCACCGGCCGCAAACCTGGGTTCGGCAAGGCCGTCTCGCATTCACACAAGCGAACGAACCGGCGCTGGGACCCCAATATCCAGCGCAAGACCTACTACCTGCCCGGCGAAGGACGCCGAATCACCCTGAACGTATCGGCGAAGGGCATCAAAACCATCGACCGAGACGGGATCGAGGCAGTGGTCGCCCGCCTCCGCGCCCGCGGCGAACGGATCTGAGACGAACCATGGCATCCAAATCGACCGATATCCGGCCGGTGATCAAACTCCGCTCCACCGCGGGCACCGGTTACACCTACGTCACCCGCAAGAACCGGCGCAACGACCCCGACCGGATGGTGCTGAAGAAGTACGACCCGGTGATCCGCCGCCACGTCGACTTCCGAGAGGAACGGTAATGGCCAAGAAATCCAAGATCGCCCGAGACGAACAGCGCAGACAGACCGTCGCGCGCTACGCCGACCGGCGGGCCGAACTGAAGGAAATCATCCGGAAACCGACCACATCCGACGACGAACGCCTGGTCGCGCAGGCCGCCCTGCGCCGCCTGCCCCGGGACGCCAGTCCGGTACGATTGCGCAATCGGGACACCGCCGACGGGCGACCGCGCGGTTATCTCCGGAAGTTCGGCCTGTCACGCGTGCGTGTACGCGAGATGGCACATCGGGGAGAGTTGCCCGGTGTGCGCAAATCGAGCTGGTAACCCCGCAGATCTCGTGAGTTAGGAGCCGGTCATATGGCAATCAAACGAGGCCCGTCGAAGAAGGCCCGCGCCGAGCAGGCCCGCAAGCCGAAGAAGAACCCACTGATCGCCGCCGGCATCGAAACGGTCGACTACAAGGATGTGAACCTGCTCCGCACGTTCATCTCCGACCGCGGCAAGATCCGCAGCCGCCGGGTCACCGGCCTGACCCCGCAGCAGCAGCGGCAGGTCGCCATCGCGGTGAAGAATGCCCGCGAAATGGCCCTGCTTCCCTTCACCAGCAAGTAGGGGATGTAGTTGGAGCCGCCACTCCAAGCAGGGTTTGGGGAGTGGCGTCTCCGCGAAGGTGAGTTCGGATCGACACCTCCGCCAAGGGTCGGGCTGTAATTTTGGAGCGGCTCCGCCGCTCGAGGGTGGGGCCCCGCCCAGGACGGATTGCGACCATCCGGATAAAACGAGAGATCCCCGCGAACGCACCCCGCACTACGCAGCGCATGGTCCGGTACCAGCGTCACCACCCGGTTCCGATCCGGACCGGGCTCAACCCATTGGATGGGTCACGTCCTCGGTGCCGAGTTCAGCGAGGCCCTGAAAGGGTTCGGCCCGCGTCTGCTGTCAGCCCTCGAAGCGAGGCGGCGCAGCCGCGAGTCTCG
>NZ_JBEZYU010000096.1:0-12258 GCF_040638875.1 Nocardia sp. NPDC024068
TGTGGCGAAGCCACGAGTCTCGAGGGCTGACAGCAGACGCTTCGGGGGCCGAACCCCGCGCGCGCCAGCGCGCCAATAAACACAGCACCTTGGCGAGCAAGGTCGCCTGCCCCACCTCGGCGAGCAAGGCCACCTACCCCGCCTTCGTGGGCAAGGTCACCTCCCCACCCCCACGAGCAACCCCGATGCTCCCCTACCCCCGCACAACCCCGCCCAGCCCGACCCCCGCCATCCGCCCTCCGGAACTCACCGGCCGGGGTAATCGTTGTCGTGCAGTAGCGGTTCTGGCCGAAATTCGCGCGTTGGGCGCGCCACGTATACAGGAGTGCTATGCACGGGCACGGGTTTGCGAATGGAGTGAAAACGTTCGGGCTCATGGTCGGTCTTTCCGCGTTGATAGTCCTCGTGGGAGCGGCGTTCCGGAATACGACAATTCTGGTGATCGCGATCGTTCTCGCGGTCGCCATGAACGGCTACGCGTATTTCAACAGCGATAAGCTCGCGCTCAAGGCGATGCGGGCGCAGCCGGTGAGCGAAATCGAGGCGCCGGTTATCTACAAGATCGTGCGTGAGCTGGCGACCATCGCGCGGCAGCCGATGCCGCGGTTGTATATCAGCCCCACGAACGCGC
Source organism: Nocardia sp. NPDC024068 (assembly GCF_040638875.1). NCBI lineage: Bacteria > Bacillati > Actinomycetota > Actinomycetes > Mycobacteriales > Nocardiaceae > Nocardia > Nocardia sp. NPDC024068. The sequence goes on from NZ_JBEZYU010000096.1 coordinate 632, forward strand.
CCAATGCGTTCGCTACCGGGCGTAGTCCGCGACATGCGGCCGTCTGCTGTACCAGCGGGATTCTGCAGATACTCGACGAGCGGGAATTACGGGCCGTGCTCGGGCATGAACTCTCGCATGTATACAACCGCGATATCTTGATTTCCTCGGTGGCCGGCGCGATGGCGGCGGTGATTTCCGGGCTCGCCAATTTGGCGTATTTCGCGGCCGCGTTCGGCGGTAACCGCGGTGGCTCCGGGCCGAGCCTTATCGGGGTGCTGCTGCTGAGTCTGCTGGGCCCGATCGCCGCCGGGTTGATCAAACTGGCGGTATCGCGGTCGCGGGAATATCAGGCCGACGAATCGGGGGCCGAGCTGACCGGTGACCCGCTGGCGCTGGCGTCGGCGCTGCGGAAGCTGGAGCGCGGGGTGCAGGCGGCCCCGTTGCCGCCCGAACCCCGGCTCACCGCGCAATCGCATCTGATGATCGCCAACCCGTTCCGTTCCGGTGAGCGGATGGCCCGGCTGTTCTCGACGCATCCGCCGATGGCGGATCGGATCGCGCGGCTGGAGCAGATGGCCGGCCGCTGATCCGCCGGACCGGTGGCGGTACCTACCGGTAGTTCACGAACTGCAAGGCGATCCCGAAGTCCTCGCTCTTCAGCAAGGTGATGACGGCCTGCAGATCGTCGCGTTTCTTGCTGGTGACACGCAGTTCGTCGCCCTGGATCTGCGGTTTGACACCCTTGGGGCCTTCGTCGCGGATCTTCTTGGAGATCTTCTTGGCGTGCTCGGAGTCGATGCCCTGCACGAGGGATCCGGTGATCTTGTAGGTCTTGCCGGAGGCGACCGGTTCGCCGGCGTCGAAGGCTTTGAGGGAGATATCGCGCCGGATCAGTTTCTCCTTGAAGACCTCGAGCGCGGCCTTCACCCGTTCTTCGGATTCGGCGGTCAGTACGACGTTGTCCTCGCCGGACCATTCGATTCCCGCGCCCGTGCCCCGGAAGTCGTAGCGGGTGTTCAGTTCCTTCTCGGCCTGATGCAGGGCGTTGTCGACCTCCTGCCGCTCGACCTTGCTGACGATATCGAATGATGAATCGGCCACACTGAGCTCCTGTTCGCTGTTGTAACACCCCTGCGTGCCTAGGCAAGCTACCTCGTTACCGGTGCGGCACCGATCAGCCGTCTCGGTGGGGCGCTGCTCATGCGATCTGGCCAGCGGGTTTGCATTCCGGGTGCGGGTTCGTTGTATCCTGCTCAGCGCACTCGGAAACACGATCGGAGATCAAAGATCGGGAGTGCGCTACCAGGCAGGTTGCCCGAGCGGCCAATGGGAGCAGACTGTAAATCTGTCGGTGAAAGCCTACGTAGGTTCGAATCCTACACCTGCCACCACGAGCCCCCGCCGGTGAAAGCCGGCGGGGGCTTCGTTGTCCCGGGCTCCCTCCGGGCGCGTGCCGCACTTCGGAAAAGTAGCTCTGACCACGCGGTTTGGATCTCTCGGCGGTGAGTGTGTACTCTCGTTCAAGTCTTCGAGGCAACGGGTAGCGGTTCTCTGCTTCTCGCTGCGGAGAAGTCGCGCCCCCTTAGCTCAGTCGGTAGAGCGTTTCCATGGTAAGGAAAAGGTCAACGGTTCGATTCCGTTAGGGGGCTCGCCGGATTGCCGGTGGTGTCCGACTCGGCACTCCAAGCCGCGACGTCGCCGTTGCAGATGGTACGTAAGGCGGTGTAGCTCAGTCGGTAGAGCAAACGACTCATAATCGTTGTGTCGCCGGTTCAAGTCCGGCCATCGCTACCCATACTGATTGACCCTCTGGTTGACCGGAAAGAAGGCATAATCGTGGCCGCGAAGTCCACCGATGTCCGGCCAAAGATCACCTTGGCCTGCGAGCAGTGCAAGCATCGCAACTACATCACCAAGAAGAACCGGCGCAACGACCCGGATCGGCTCGAACTGAAGAAGTTCTGCTCGAACTGCGGCACCCACCGGGCGCACCGCGAGTCGCGCTGACCCTCTCGTGATGTCGCCGCCCGTGAACGGCGGCGGTCCGTCGACTTCCGAGCCAACACGCCGGACGGTCGGAGCGGTTGCGGCTTTTCTGCCGTCGGCCTACGCAACGGATCGTCGACCTCAACGGGCGGTATTACGGTTTTCCCGATGGCCGTGATCCGGCCATCGAATCTGCGGCCGGTTCCCGGTCGTTGTCATGATCGGGCGGCGGCACGGCCCCCTCGTGGTCACGCCACTATCGTCTCCGGGCTGATGTCCAGTCGCCATGCAGACTCCGTGCTGCGGGGTCAGATAGGTACAGTCCTCCCGTGACATTGAACACCGGAACAGACGAAGCGGTTGCGACGGATACGGAGTTCGACCCCGCCGCGCACGCGGCCGCGATGGTCGGTCACCACTACCGTGTCGACGACTATTACGAGGTCGGCCGCGAGAAGGTGCGTGAATACGCCCGCGCCGTCCAGGACAGCCACCCGGTGCACTGGGACGAGGACATCGCGCTGGAGTACGGCTACGACGGCCTGGTCGCTCCGCTGACGTTCATTTCCCTGGTCGGCATTCTGGCGCAGCGCAAACTCTTCGAAACGGTCGTGACCGGCTACGACCTCAGCCAGATCATGCAGACCGACCAGATCCTGGAATTCCACCGGCCGATCCTGGTCGGCGACAGGCTGACCTGCGATGTCTATCTGCATTCGTTCCGCCAGGCGTTCGGTGGCGACATCATCGTCACCAAGAACATCGTCACCGACCAGCACGACGAGGTGGTTCTCACCACGTACACCACGCTCGTCGGTCGCAGTGGCGGGGATATCGATCCCAATCTCAACGACGCCGTGCGCAACGTCCTGATGCACGGGATGGAAGCATCCATGCCCGAGCACACGCCGCGGTCGCATCCCGCGCCGCCGGCGCCGGCGGCGCTCGCGGTGGAGCCCACCCGGTTCGCCCGCGCGCTCGGCGATGTCTCCGTCGGGGACGAGCTCCCGCCGCGCATCGTGAAGCTCACCCGCGGCGACCTGGTCAACTACGCGGGTGTCTCCGGTGACGCCAACCCCATCCACTGGAGCGACGAGGTCGTGAAGCTGGTGGACCTGGACACCTGCGTCGCGCACGGCATGCTCTCCATGGGTCTGGGCGGCGGGTTCGTATCCTCCTGGCTGGGTGATCCCGGTGGGGTGCGGGAGTACAACGTCCGCTTCACCAGCCCGGTGTTCGTGAGTGCCACCGAACCGGCCGAGGTCGAATTCACCGGCAAGGTCAAGTCCGTCGATTCGGAAACGAAGACGGCGGTGATCGCGATCGTGGCGAAATCCGGCGGCCGGAAGATCTTCGGCCGGGCCACCGCCACGGTGCGGTTGTCCTGACCTGGTCGGCCGACCCTGATTGGCTTCTGCCGCCGACGGTGCCGTACACTCGGGTTTCTGGGGTCACCAGCCGATGCGCGCTGCTCTGCAAGGCTGGTTCCAGGCGGGGTTCCCGAGTATCGGCCGACACGGCTGAGTAGGCTCGGACCGGACCGGTTCGTCCGGCCCCGCCGACGGGGCCGGCATCTGCCGGAGCGGCGCGCGTGTTGTGTGACACCCACGTCGACAACTGAATATCGCAGTGTGGCTGGACCTCACTTGTCAGTGTCCGGTTCAGCCGAAGGGGCGTAGCTCAAATGGCAGAGCAGCGGTCTCCAAAACCGCAGGTTGCAGGTTCAAGTCCTGTCGCCCCTGCCCTGGACACCAGCGACGAGAGAGGATCGACGTGACCGACGAGCGGGACACGCGCCGCGGCGGGTATGGCGCCGACGACGGCGACGACACCGCCGCCGTGCGGCCGAGCGGAAAGCGCTCCGCCCGGCGGAGCCGGTCCGCCTCGTCGGGCGCGTCCGATACCGGTTCGATCGCTACCATCGATCGGCCCGAACGTAAGGCCGAGACGAAGTCGGGCCGATCCGAACGTGATCGGTCCCGGAATCCGTTCAAGCGTTTGTTCAAGTTCCTGCGTGAGGTGATCGCGGAACTGCGGAAGGTTATCTGGCCCAACCGGAAGCAGATGGTCACCTATACGACCGTTGTGCTGGTGTTCGTGATCTTCATGGTCGCGTTCATCAGTGGGTTGGATCTGGCGTTCATCAAGGGTGTCGACTGGTTGTTCGGTTAGCCAGGCGATATCGGCGCCGGTAACCGATCCGCGCCGCGGGCCGGATGCCAGACCGAACCGCCGCGCCCGAACCCGGCACGCAGAGGATGCACGTGACGACACAGGAAGCGAGTGCCCAGTGAGCACCCCGGAGAACGACACCACCGACGAGTTCCCGGTCGACGATCAGACGGCCGAGGAGGCCGCCGTATCCGTCGAGGAGCCGGCGTCCGACGCCGAGCCCGAGGCTGCCGAAGAGGCCGCACCCGCATCCGACGACGACGGTGAGGAGCCGGACCCGGTCGAGCAGATGAAAGCCGTCCTGCGGCGCTCTCCCGGTGACTGGTACGTCATCCACTCCTACGCCGGTTACGAGAACAAGGTGAAGACCAATCTCGAGACCCGTGTGCAGAACCTGGACCTGGAGGATTACATCTTCCAGGTCGAGGTGCCCACCGAAGAGGTCACCGAGATCAAGAACGGCCAGCGCAAGAGCGTGAACCGCAAGGTGCTGCCGGGCTACATCCTGGTACGGATGGATCTGAACGACGAATCCTGGGGCGCGGTCCGCAACACCCCGGGCGTCACCGGATTCGTGGGCGCGACCTCGCGCCCCTCGCCGCTGACCATCAATGAAGTGGTGAAATTCCTGGTCCCGGCCTCGCAGCAGAAGAAGGCGCAGGCGCCGGCTGCCGCCGCGTCCTCGCACGAGGGCGCCGGCGAGACCGCGGCCAAGCCCGCCATCGAGGTCGATTTCGAGATCGGCGAATCGGTGACGGTGATGGACGGCCCGTTCGCGACGTTGCCCGCGACCATCTCCGAGGTCAACGCCGAACAGCAGAAGCTGAAGGTGCTGGTCTCGATCTTCGGTCGCGAAACTCCGGTCGAACTGGAATTCACCAAGGTCGCCAAGATCTAGTAGGCGGCGCCTGTGCTCCCGAGGCCGCGAGTCTCGGGCCGGAACTTGCAGAGAGCAAGGAACCACACACAACTAGGAAAGAAAGATGCCCCCCAAGAAGAAGAAGCTCGCCGGGATCATCAAGCTTCAGATCCAGGCCGGCGCGGCGAATCCGGCTCCCCCGGTGGGCCCGGCGCTCGGTCAGCACGGCGTCAATATCATGGAGTTCTGCAAGGCGTACAACGCCGCGACCGAATCGCAGCGCGGCAATGTCGTGCCGGTCGAGATCTCGGTGTACGAGGATCGGTCCTTCGACTTCAAGCTGAAGACGCCGCCCGCCGCCCGGCTGCTGCTGAAGGCCGCCGGTGTGCAGAAGGGCTCGCCCGAACCGCATCGCAACAAGGTCGCCACGGTGACCATGGATCAGGTGCGCGAGATCGCGAAGACCAAGCAGGAAGATCTGAACGCCAACGATATCGATCAGGCGGCCAAGATCATCGCCGGGACCGCGCGCTCGATGGGTATCACGGTCGAAGGCTGAAGCGTCGGCGCCGGAGGCGGTAGCGCAGCGTCACACGTAGGCGCAGCGGAGCCTTCCATTCGGCACCACAGCTGATCCCGTTTTCGGTGGGAGGGCCGGCCAGGCCCGATAACCACATCTGACGACAAGGACAGAGAAACATGGCAAAACGAAGCAAGGCGTATCTCGCCGCGGCCGAGAAGGTCGATCGCAACAAGCTGTACTCCCCGCTCGCCGCTACCCGGCTGGCCAAGGAGACCTCCACCACCAAGACCGACGCGACCGTCGAGGTCGCCGTCCGTCTCGGCGTGGATCCCCGTAAGGCCGATCAGATGGTTCGCGGCACTGTGAACCTGCCGCACGGCACCGGTAAGACCGCCCGCGTCATCGTGTTCGCGGCCGGCGAGAAGGCCGCCGAGGCCGAGGCCGCCGGTGCGGACGCGGTAGGCGCCGAGGATCTGATCGAGCGGATCCAGGGCGGCTGGCTGGACTTCGACGCCGCGATCGCCACTCCCGACCAGATGGCCAAGGTCGGCCGCATCGCGCGTGTCCTGGGCCCGCGTGGGCTGATGCCGAACCCGAAGACCGGCACGGTCACCACCGATGTGACCAAGGCGGTCAACGACATCAAGGGCGGCAAGATCAACTTCCGCGTCGACAAGCAGGCCAACCTGCACTTCGTGATCGGCAAGGCGTCGTTCGACGACAACAAGCTGGTCGAGAACTACGGCGCCGCGCTGGACGAGATCCTGCGTGCCAAGCCGTCGACCGCCAAGGGGCGTTACGTCAAGAAGGTGACGGTTTCGACGAACACCGGACCGGGCATCCCGGTGGACCCGAACCGCACCCGCAACCTCCTGGACGAGGAAGCGTAAGCGCTACCAGGTATTACCCCGCGACGGCGGGAGCATTCTCCGGGATGCTCCCGCCGTCGCGTTTTCGCCGTATGGCCGCGTCGGGGGCGCTCTGGAAGGGGCCTGTGAGGGCGTTTTGCCAGATAGGCCGGTCGCGAGGTAGTCTGATCGACGGTTGTCGACATGTTCGGCGACCACCCATCCGTTCTACCGAAGACCGTTGGTCGCCGATTCCGTATGGAATCGGTCGAAGGTCCGGCGAAAGTGCCGGCGGCCCGCGCAGGGAGAGCCGAGGCTGGGAGTGGAATGCGGGTTCGCACCCGCCATCCCGATACTCTTACGCGCCCCGGAACGCTCTGCGTTCGGGGCGCTTGTTCTTTCGCCGGCCCCTGATTCGGTAGGGCATACCCGAACCGACATCAGAGAGGAGGCGAAGTATGGCGAAACCCGAAAAGGTTGCCGCGGTCGCGGAGATCGCCGAGCAGTTCAAGGGCTCGACGGCCGCAGTGGTCACGGAATACCGTGGCCTGTCCGTCGGTGCGCTGACCCAGCTGCGTCGGGCGCTCGGTGCCGATGCCACGTACTCCGTCGCCAAGAACACCCTGGTGAAGCGTGCCGCGGCCGAGGCCGGCGTGGAGGGTCTGGACGACCTGTTCGTCGGACCCACCGCGATCGCGTTCATCTCGGGCGAACCGGTCGAGGCGGCCAAGGCGCTCAAGACCTTCGCCAAGGACAACAAGGCGCTGGTCATCAAGGGCGGCTACATGGACGGCGCACCGCTGTCCGTGGCCGAGGTCGAGAGCATCGCCGACCTGGAGTCCCGCGAGGTCCTGCTGGCCAAGCTGGCCGGTGCCATGAAGGGCAACCTGGCCAAGGCCGCCGGTCTGTTCAACGCTCCCGCTTCGCAGGTGGCCCGTCTGGCCGCCGCACTGCAGGAGAAGAAGCAGGCCGAAGGCGGCGAAGCCGCCGCGGAGTGACACCTTCCGCATCCCCATTCGCGGAACGGCCGGCTCCGGCTCGCCCGCACAGACATTCACTATCGAAAGGAAATATCAATGGCCAACGTTGATGAGCTGCTCGAAACCTTCGGCAACATGACCCTGCTCGAGCTGTCGGACTTCGTCAAGAAGTTCGAGGAGAAGTTCGAGGTCACCGCTGCCGCTCCGGTCGCCGTCGCCGCCGCCGGTGCCGCCCCGGCCGCCGCCGAGGCCGCCGAAGAGCAGGACGAGTTCGACGTCATCCTCGAGGGTGCCGGCGATAAGAAGATCCAGGTCATCAAGGTGGTCCGTGAGATCGTCTCCGGCCTGGGCCTGAAGGAGGCCAAGGACCTCGTCGAGGGTGCTCCGAAGCCGATCCTGGAGAAGGTCGCCAAGGACGCCGCCGACGCCGCCAAGGAGAAGCTGGAAGGCGCGGGCGCGAAGGTCTCGGTCAAGTAATTCCGACCGGCACAGCCGGAAACGGGCGGTCCCTCGGGGCCGCCCGTTTCTCTTTTCCGGGAAAATCGCTACCGCGCTGGTTAACGGTGATTCTTCCGGTTGGCAGACGTCACCGATGGTTACTCTTCGGTCAGGTCGGGTGTGCTATGGGTGTGCCATGAGATACAGTGGCCGAACCCACTGTGACGTGAGACGCACCGCTACCGGGTCTGCGGTGCCGAAGTGGGCAGCTCGCTGAGAAATGTGGAGGTTGGCGTGGGCGTCGAGGTCAGGACCGAGAGTGTAACCAAGTCGTTCGGTTCACAGCGGATTTGGCAGGACGTTTCTATTACCCTGCCTGCCGGTGAGGTCAGCGCGCTGCTGGGCCCGTCGGGCACTGGTAAGTCCGTATTCCTGAAGTCGCTTATCGGCCTGCTGCGGCCGGAGCGCGGGTCCATTTTCATCGGTGGTACCGATATCACCACCTGCTCCAACAAGGAGCTCTACGAAATTCGGAAACTTTTCGGCGTGCTGTTCCAGGACGGTGCGCTGTTCGGCTCGATGAACCTCTTCGACAATGTCGCCTTCCCGCTGCGGGAGCATACGAAGAAGTCCGAGTCCGAGATCCGCAAGATCGTCATGGAGAAGCTCGAACTCACCGGTCTGCTCGGTGCGGAGGGCAAACTGCCCGGGGAGATCTCCGGCGGTATGCGCAAGCGCGCCGGGCTGGCCCGCGCGCTGGTGCTCGATCCGCAGATCATCCTGGTCGACGAGCCCGACTCGGGTCTCGACCCGGTGCGTACCTCGTACCTGAGCCAGCTGCTCATCGATATCAACGCGCAGATCGATGCCACGATCCTGATCGTGACCCACAACATCAACCTGGCCCGCACCGTGCCCGACAACATCGGCATGCTGTTCCGGCGCCAGCTGGTGATGTTCGGTCCGCGTGAGGTACTGCTCACCAGCGAGGAGCCGGTGGTCAAGCAGTTCCTCAACGGCCGCATGATCGGCCCGATCGGTATGTCCGAGGAGAAGGACGAGGCGCAGATGGCGCGCGAGCAGGCGCTCGTGGACGCCGGTCACCATCACGGTGGCGCCGAAGAGGTCGACGGCATCATCCCGCAGATGCGCGCCACCCCCGGTATGCCGATACGTCAGGCGGTGCAGCGGCGTAAGGATCGTGTCCGCGAGGGCATGCATCTGCTGCCGCATGCGGCGCAGGTGGCCATCCGCGAATCGCTGGACGAGAACGACGAGACGATGGTCATGTCGTACAACTCCGGCCGGCAGCCGGCCGGCCGTGACGCGGGTAACGATTTCCCCGGTTCGGACTTCGAGACCGCGCAGTACCCCAAGCTGTAACAGGCTTGCTCCGAGAGCAGCGCGTCGGGTCACACCCGGCGCGCTGTTTGTTTTCCGTCTCCCCGCCCGGCTCGGCCGGGGAGGCCCACGCGGCTCCGCCGAGGTGACCCGCCCGGGCCGCGGCGGTGGACACGCCCGGCCCCGCCGACCGTAGATCCGCCGCCGCCGCACCCCCGCGACGCGCCCGCCGCCGGTGTTTCGGGTGATCTTGTACTGCGGCAACTGATCCGAGGACCAGCAGGTCGGCACGGGCACTTGACGACTTTCGCCCGACCCGTCACGCTATTGGAGACGGTTTCGATCGTCACCGAGAGTGCGTGACCGCCAGCGCCGAATCTGTTGTCGGCGGCTCGGACCGCGGACCGGAACGCAGCCAGCGAACCGGTCCGGCGAGTCAGCCGCCCAACGGCTCGCCGGGGTGGTACTTTGACACCTCCGTATAGGTAGGTGTAGGTTTGGACGTTGCGCTGGCTGCCTCCTGTCCATTCCTTGATCGCACTACGAAAGTCCCACCCTTCCGGTGTTGCTTCCGTTGTTTGCTGTTCGAGTCTCGTTCGGGTTGTGACCAGCGAGAATCCAAAAATGTAGCAGACAAGCGACGGTCGCGGACCACCACGCGACGCGCGTGAGGTGCTGGAAGGACGCATCTTGGCAGTCTCCACCCAGACAAGCGCCAATACGAAGCTGGGAGTTTCGGGAGGTATCCCCGGGGCTCCGTTGCGGGTGTCTTTCGCGAAGATCCGGGAGCCGCTGGAGGTGCCCGGACTTCTCGATCTACAAACGGAATCTTTCGCCTGGTTGGTCGGCACGCCGGATTGGCGTGAGCGGGCAGCCGCGCGCGGTGACGGCGGACTGGTCGGCGGGCTCGAGGAGGTGCTCGAGGAGCTCTCTCCGATCGAGGACTTCTCCGGCTCGATGTCCCTGTCCTTCTCCGATCCGCGCTTCGAAGAGGTCAAGGCCTCGATCGACGAGTGCAAAGACAAGGACATGACCTACGCGGCGCCGTTGTTCGTCACCGCGGAGTTCATCAACAACAACACCGGCGAGATCAAGAGCCAGACGGTCTTCATGGGTGATTTCCCGATGATGACCGATAAGGGCACCTTCATCATCAACGGCACCGAGCGTGTCGTGGTGTCCCAGCTGGTCCGTTCGCCGGGTGTGTACTTCGACCACTCGGTGGACAAGAGCACCGAGAAGGATCTGCACAGTGTCCGGGTGATCCCGTCCCGTGGCGCGTGGCTGGAATTCGACGTCGACAAGCGCGACACCGTCGGTGTGCGTATCGACCGTAAGCGGCGGCAGCCGGTGACCGTGCTGCTCAAGGCCCTCGGCTGGACGAACGAGGAGATCACCGAGCGTTTCGGTTTCTCCGAGATCATGATGTCCACCCTGGAGAAGGACAACACCGCCGGCCAGGACGAGGCGCTGCTCGACATCTACCGCAAGCTACGTCCGGGTGAGCCGCCTACCAAGGAATCCGCGCAGACCCTGCTGGAGAACCTGTTCTTCAAGGAGAAGCGCTACGACCTGGCGCGCGTCGGTCGCTACAAGATCAACAAGAAGCTCGGCCTGCATCCGGGCGAGGCCATCGACGGGTCGGTACTGACCCGCGAGGACATCGTCTCCACCATCGAGTACCTGGTGCGGCTGCACTCCGGCGACCGGACCATGACCGCCCCCGGCGGCGTCGAGGTCCCGGTCGATGTGGACGATATCGACCACTTCGGCAACCGTCGTCTGCGTACCGTCGGCGAGCTCATCCAGAACCAGATCCGGGTCGGCCTGTCCCGGATGGAGCGTGTGGTCCGCGAGCGGATGACCACCCAGGACGTCGAGGCGATCACGCCGCAAACCCTGATCAACATCCGCCCCGTCGTGGCCGCGATCAAGGAGTTCTTCGGAACCTCCCAGCTCTCGCAGTTCATGGACCAGAACAACCCCCTGTCGGGCCTTACCCACAAGCGCCGTCTCTCGGCGCTGGGCCCGGGTGGTCTGTCCCGCGAGCGCGCCGGACTCGAGGTCCGTGACGTACACCCCTCGCACTACGGCCGCATGTGCCCGATCGAGACCCCGGAAGGCCCGAACATCGGCCTGATCGGTTCGCTGTCGGTGTACGCGCGGGTCAACCCGTTCGGTTTCATCGAGACGCCGTATCGCAAGGTGGAGAACGGCCGCGTCACCGACGAGGTCAAGTACCTGACGGCCGACGAAGAGGACCGGCACGTCCGGGCCCAGGCCAACTCCGCGGTCGCCGCCGACGGCCATTTCATCGAGGATCGGGTGCTGTGCCGCCGCGGTAACGAGGAAATGGAATTCGTCGACGCCACCGAGGTCGACTACATGGACGTCTCCCCGCGCCAGATGGTGTCGGTGGCGACGGCGATGATTCCGTTCCTGGAACACGATGACGCGAACCGTGCCCTGATGGGTGCGAATATGCAGCGTCAGGCGGT
>NZ_JBEZYU010000097.1:0-12025 GCF_040638875.1 Nocardia sp. NPDC024068
GCCCTCGAGACTCGCGGCTGCGCCGCCTCGCTTCGAGGGCTGACAGCAGACGCGGGCCGAACCCTTTCAGGGCCTCGCTGAACTCGGCACCGAGGGGGTGGCCCATTCTGTGGACGAGCCCGGTTCGGATCGGTACCTGTGGTGACGCGGGTGGCGGGGCCGTGCGCTGGGTTGTGCGGGGTGCCTTCGCGGAGATCTCACGTCTTTATCCGGATGGGCGCATCCGTCCAGGGTGGGGCCCGCCCGGTTCTGGAGCGACCAGAGGGAGGGAGCGCAGCGACCGACCGCTGGGAGTGAAGAACCGGGTTAATAGGGCCCCACCCTCGAGGCGCGGAGCGCCTCCAAAATTACAGCCCGACCCTTCACGGAGGGGCCGATCCGAACACCCCTTCGCGGTGGGGTCGCTTCAACCCACCTCCCCAACCCCTCGCGGAGGGGTCGATCCAAACTCCCCTTCGCGGAGGGCGCGCTTCAACCCACCTCCCGCCCTTCGCGGAGGGGCCGCTCCAAAATTACGGAGGATGCCATGACCGGTGCACCCCTGGGCGCTTCGTTCGATCCCGATCGCATCGCCGCGCTGCGGCCGCAAACCGGCGGACCGCCGCCCGGCACACCCCCGCCGGCCCGGTTCGCCACTACCCGGCGCACCTGGTCCCGTGCCGGGATCCTGACCCTGACGTTCCTGGTTCTGCTGTACGCGATCGAGATGGTGGATGCCCTCATCGACTACAGCATCGACCGGACCGCCGGAATCCAGCCGCGGGACGCCGACGGGCTCGACGGCATCCTGTTCGCCCCGCTGCTGCACGGGGGCTGGGACCATCTCATCGGTAACACCCTGCCGGTGCTGATCCTCGGTTTCCTCACCCTGGCCACCGGTATCCGGCGCGGGCTGGCGGCCACCGCGATCGTCTGGATCGTGGCCGGGGCCGGGACCTGGCTCACCGGCGGCGAGAACACCGTGCATATCGGCGCGTCGTCGCTGGTGTTCGGCTGGCTCACCTATCTCATCTGCCGCGGCTGGTTCCTCCGGCAGGCCGGTCAGATCGCGCTCGGCCTGGTGGTACTGGTCCTGTACGGCTCCCTGCTGTGGGGCGTTCTCCCCGGTCAGGACGGAATCTCCTGGCAGGGACACCTTTTCGGCGCAATGGGTGGACTGTTGGCCGGGTGGGTACTCTCCAGTGATGAACGTCGACACCGCCGTCAGTCGCGCACCGGGGCGCCCCTGTCTCCCCGGTGACCGCGGGTGCGGCCGATATTTTCGGGGGATGCGGTCTTGAAGCGGGAAACATCGTGGCAGCATGAAGGTATGCGCCTCACCGTCCTCGGGTGCTCGGGCAGTGTGTCCGGCCCGGATTCCCCAGCGTCGGGTTATCTGCTGACCGGCCCGGATATGGCGCCGGTTGTCATCGATTTCGGGCCGGGGATCCTCGGCGCGCTGCAACGCTTCGCCGACCCCGGTGAGGTCGACATCTTTCTCACCCACCTGCACGCCGACCACTGCCTGGACCTGCCCGGGCTGCTGGTGTGGCGGCGCTACCACCCGTCCCCGCCCGCCGGGAAGGCGATCGTCCGCGGCCCGTCCGACGCGCCGCTGCGGATCGGCAACGCGTCCGCCGAGGTCGGCGGCCAGTGCGACGACTGGTCCGATGTGATCGACTTCCGCCCCTGGTCCGACGGCGAGACGGTCGAGTTCGGACCGGGCCACACGATCACGGCCCGGCGGATGTTCCACCCGCCGGAGTCCTACGGTCTCCGGATCGTCACCGATACCGGCCGCGTCTTCGTCTATACGGGCGATACCGCGGTCTGCGGGGCGGTCCAGGAGCTGGCCGAGGGCGCCGACGTTCTGATGGCCGAGGCGTCGTGGACCCACGACCCCGCCAATCGCCCCGAAGGCATTCATCTCTCGGGCACCGAGGCCGGCCGGATCGCCGCAACGGCCGGCGCGAAGGAACTGCTGCTCACCCATATTCCGCCGTGGACCTCCCGCGAGGACGTCATCGCCGAGGCCAAGGCCGAATTCACCGGCCCCGTGCACGCGGTGGCCCCCGGGGAGACCTTCGACCTGTAGGCCCGGGCATCTCCGGGCGCGGGTCCCCCACTACGCTGAGCCCGTGTCGAGACGAGCCGATGGCAGGGCGGACGACGAACTCCGCGAGGTACGGATCACCCGGGGCTTCACCACGCACCCGGCCGGTTCGGTGCTGGTCGAATTCGGCCAGACGCGGGTGATGTGCACGGCCAGCGTGACCGAGGGCGTTCCGCCGTGGCGGCGCGATTCCGGGCTGGGCTGGCTGACCGCCGAATACGCCATGCTGCCCGCGGCGACCCACACCCGCAGCGGGCGGGAATCGGTCAAGGGCAAGGTGGGCGGCCGCACTCAGGAGATCAGCCGGCTGGTCGGCCGGTCCTTGCGCGCCTGCATCGATCTGGCCGCCATCGGCGAGAACACCATCGCCGTCGACTGCGATGTGCTCCAGGCCGACGGCGGTACCCGCACCGCCGCGATCACCGGCGCCTATGTCGCGCTGGCCGACGCCGTCACCTATCTCGGGGCGGCCGGCGGTCTGGCCGATCCGCAGCCGATCTCGTGCGCGATCGCGGCGGTCAGTGTCGGGGTGGTGGACGGCCGGGTCCGGCTGGATCTGCCCTACGAGGAGGATTCGCGCGCCGAGGTCGATATGAACGTGGTCGCCACCGACACCGGAACGCTGGTGGAGATCCAGGGCACCGGCGAGGGCGCGACCTTCCCGCGTTCGACTCTGGACAAAATGCTGGATTCCGCGCTGGCGGGTTGCGAGCGGTTGTTCGCGGTGCAGAAGGAAGCGCTCGCTCTCCCCTACCCGGGTGTGCTGCCCGAGACCCCCGAACCGACGAAGAAGAAGTGATGAGCCGCCAGGTTCTGCTCGCCAGCCGTAATACCAAGAAACTGAATGAATTGCGCCGGATCGTCGCCGATGCCGGGGTGGAGGGGCTCGAGATCGTGGGGCTCGACGATGTGCCGGAGTATCCGGAGGCCCCGGAAACCGGTGCGACGTTCGAGGAGAACGCATTGGCCAAGGCACGTGACGGGGCACGGGCCACCCGGCTGGCGTGTATCGCCGACGATTCCGGTATCACCGTCGAGGCGTTGAACGGGATGCCGGGTGTGCTGTCGGCCCGCTGGGCCGGCCGCCACGGCGACGACGCGGCGAACAACGCGCTGCTGCTGGCCCAGCTCTCCGATACTCCCGACGAACGCCGCGGCGCGAGCTTCGTCTCCGCCTGCGCCCTGGTGATCCCGGGCGGCGCCGAGATCGTGGTGCGCGGCGAATGGCCCGGCACGGTGGGGCGGGCACCCCAGGGCGAGGGCGGCTTCGGCTACGACCCGCTGTTCCATCCCGACGGCGGTGAGCGCAGTGCGGCGCAACTGACCCCGGCCGAGAAGGACGGCGCTTCTCATCGCGGCCGGGCGCTGGCTCAATTGCTGCCCGCACTCACAGCGCTGGCGCGCTGAACCAACGACCCGCGCCGGCTGCGCTCGGAGTTCTCGCGCCGGCGCCCTGAGTTCACGCTGTCGGCGCGCGTGCCGGAATCCCGGAACCGCGCGCCGACGCTGGTTCAGACCCCGAAGTCCTGTTTGACCTGCTTGGTGTTGCGGTGCTCCACGAAGAACGACAGCAGCGGAACGGTGCCGGCCAGCAGGGTGCCGATGGTGCGCTGGATCGGCCACCGGACCTTCACCGCCAGATCGGCGGTCAGGATCAGGTAGATGAAGTACGCCCAGCCGTGCACGACCGCGATCCAGCTCGGGGTATCCACCCCGAACCCGTATTTGGCGATCATCTCGGCGGTGAGGAACAGCAGCCAGAGTCCGGTGATCCAGGCGAGGACGCGGTAGCGCAGCAGCGCCCCGGCGATCCGCCGGTCGCCGGTCGGCCCGGCGGGCGCCTCGGGTGCGGTGGTGGCTTTCTCGCTCGCGGTCAACCCGCGCTCCTCTCGGTATCGCGGGCGACGCCCGCCGTGCTACCCGCGCCGCCGTCTTCGGCGTGCAGCCGGGCGAGGTAGGTGTTGTATTCGGCGAGCGCCGGATCGTCCTCGCGCGCCGCCCGCGGGCGTTCGGGCAGGAACCCGGCCGGGATCTCCCGTGGGCCGTCCGTCTCCCGCGCGCCGCGACCGCCGAACAGACCGCCACGCCTGTTCCTGGTGCCCGCCGCGCCGGACGACGCGTCCGGCCCGGTGGCACCGGCCGGGGCGATCGGCTGTCCCGCCGCGCCCGCGGTGTCGTTCTCGTTGCCCGCCTGGTCTCCGGACTCCTGCTCCAACCGCACGAACCGGAAATACGCGAACAGCGCGAATCCGGCGAACAGCGGCCACTGCATCGCGTACCCGAGATTCTGTGCCGTACCGCTGGCCGAGGAGAACCGCTCCCACTGCCACCAGCCCAGCGCCAGCGCGGCCACCGCGACCACGACCACCAGAAGAACCAGGGCCGGTCGGTGCACGGTGCGGCGGGGTGTTGCGGACACGGCTACCACGGTACCCGTCTACTACACCGGCCGTAGTGTGAGGTGGGCATCGCGGCAGCCGGTATCGCCGCCGGTCAGAACTTGTAGACGACCCCGGTCAACCGCTCCGATTCCGACCACAGCCGCTGCCACAGGTCGGTGTTCTTGGACAGCCGGGTGGACGGCGAGGCCTCCACCGGCCCCTGGGACTGGAACAGCCGGGTGGGGCCCCAGTAGGTTTCGGGGTCCGCGTCGCGGGTGGTGGCCGCGAACAGGGTCGAATGGGCGGCCTTCGCCGGCGCGTGCCCGACCAGCTTGATCACCGGTTTGCTGACCCAATCGAGCGGGGTCTCGGTGCGGGTGAACAGTTCGGTCGCCGACACACCCGGATGCACCCCGTAGGACCGTTTCGCCGAACCGGCCTCCGACAGACGCCGCTGCAGTTCCCGCGCGAACATCAGGTTCGACAGTTTGGCCTGCGCGTACGCGAGGTTGCGCTGATAGCGCCGGTTCTCGTAGTTCAGGTCGTCGATCCACAGTTTGGGGGTCTGTTTGTGGGCGATACTGGCCAGGGTCACCACCCGATCGCGGATCCGGTCCAGCAGCAGCCCGGTGAGCGCGTAATGGCCCAGATGGTTCACGCCGAACTGGGTTTCGAACCCGTCGGTGGTGCGCGAGAACGGTACGTTCATCAGTCCCGCGTTGTTGACCAGTACATCGAATTCTCCGGTGGCTTCGGCGAATTCCCGGACCGAGGCCAGATCGGCCAGATCCAGCCGGCGCACCCGCAGGTCGCCACCGATCGAATCGGCGACCTGCTGCGCCTTCTCGGTATTGCGGCAGGCCAGCACCACGGTGGCGCCCTTCGCGGCGAGCACCTTGGTGGTCTCGGCGCCGAGGCCGCCGTTGGCTCCGGTGACGACGAAGGTGCGGCCGGTCTGGTCGGCTATCTGATCAGGTTTCCACGCCATGGTCAGACCTTACTTCCGAGTAAGATCGCTGGGAAGTAGGGAGCCCCCGCGAGCCGGTGGACGGCCCACGCATTCGTGGCGCCCCGCCGGGTTCTCGACCGGCCGCACAGGTGTCGGTGGTGCGCAGTAGGCTGCCCGGGTGCCCGAACTTCCGCCCGTATCGGCCCTGCTGGCGACCGCCGTCACCGCGCTCGGCGGCAAGGAGCGCCCCGGCCAGATCACCATGGCGGCCGCGGTGGACCACGCGATCGAGACCAAGGAACATCTGGCGGTCCAGGCCGGGACCGGTACCGGTAAATCCCTCGCGTATCTGATCCCCAGCTTGCGGTACGCCGTCCGGACCGGGCGCACCGTGGTGATCTCCACCGCCACCATCGCCCTGCAGCGCCAGCTGGTCGATCGCGATCTGCCCCGCCTCGCGCAGGCCCTGGCCGGGCCGCTCGGGCGTACGCCGGAATTCGCGATCCTCAAGGGGCGCAACAACTACCTCTGCCTCAACAAGATCAACAGCGCGATTCCCGACGAACCGGCCGAAGCGGAACTGTTCGACGCCTTCGCCGTCTCCCGGCTGGGCCGCGAGGTCAAACGGCTCAACGAATGGGCCTCCGATACCGAAACCGGTGATCGTGACGAACTCGCCCCCGGGGTGAGCGATCGGGCCTGGCGGCAGGTCAGCGTCTCGGCGCGGGAATGTCTCGGGAAATCCCGGTGCCCCTTCGGACAGGACTGTTACGCCGAACGCGCCCGCGCCGAATCCGCGCAGTCCGATGTCGTGGTCACCAACCACGCCCTGCTGGCCATCGACGCGATCAGCGGCGTGCAGGTACTGCCCGAACACGATGTGGTGGTGGTCGACGAAGCACACGAACTGGTCGACCGCGTCACCGGCGTGGCCACCGCCGAACTCTCCGCCACCGCGATCACCGCTGCCGCCCGGCGCTGCGGCAAGCTCATCGACGAGCAGGAGATCGACCGCCTCGACGCCGCCGCCGAGGCCTGGCACGACGCGCTCGATGATCTGGGCCCGAGCCGCTGGGAGGCCCTACCGCAGGGAATCGGGCAGGTCCTGGCCCTGATCCGGGATGCCGCCTGGAACGCCCGCACGGCACTGAACCCGCAGGGCGGCGGGCCGAGCGGCGATCCGGAGGCGGCGGCCGGGCGGAATATGGCGGTGGCCGCGGTGGAGGAGATCCACGACAGCGCGGTCCGCGCCCTCACGGCCTTCGACGAACCCGATCCCGCGGCCCGCCGCGATGTGGTGTGGTTGTCCGCCGACGAGATCCGCGGCGTCACCCGGCGCACCCTGCGGATGGCTCCGCTGGCCGTCGGGGGATTGCTGCGCAGCCGTCTGTTCGGCGAGGCGACGGTGGTCCTCACCTCCGCGACCCTGCAGATCGGCGGCTCCTTCGACGGCCTGGCCCGCACCTGGGGCCTGCCCGCGCAGTCGCACGGCAAGGTCGACCCGGCGATGGCACACAGCGCGGAGGCGCCCTCCGACAGCGATACCGTGCGCTGGACCGCGGTCGACGTGGGGTCCCCGTTCGATCACGCGAAATCCGGAATCCTCTATGTGGCCAAACATCTGCCCACTCCCGGCCGCGACGGGCTCCCCCCGGCCTATCTCGACGAAATAGAACGCCTGGTCTCCGCGGCGGGCGGCCGCACCCTCGGGTTGTTCTCGTCGATGCGCGCGGCGAAGGCCGCGACCGAGGCGCTGCGCGGTCGCCTGGCCACCCCCATCCTCTGCCAGGGCGAGGATTCCACCGGCGCTCTGGTCCGGAAGTTCGCCGACGATCCGGAAACGTCCCTGTTCGGCACCCTCTCGCTGTGGCAGGGCGTGGATGTTCCCGGCCCGTCGCTGAGCCTGGTGATCCTGGATCGCATACCCTTCCCCCGTCCCGATGATCCCCTGCTGGCCGCCCGGCAGCGCGCGGTCGAATCCCGCGGCGGCAACGGCTTTCTCACTGTCGCGGCCAGCCATGCCGCACTCCTGCTGGCGCAGGGCACCGGGCGATTGCTGCGCAGCGTGGACGACCGCGGAGTGGTCGCCGTCCTGGACCCCCGGCTGGCCACCGCCCGCTACGGCGGCTACCTGCGCGCCTCACTGCCCCCGTACTGGGAAACGGCCGATCCGGAAGTGGTCGCGCGCGCACTCACCAGGCTGGCCGCCGCCGCGTCCGTCTGACCTCGGAGCACCGCCGCGGCCGCGCCGAACCTATTCCGCGAGGAAGAAGAAATACCCGAGGAAAATCACGGTCAGCACCCACATGACCGGATGCACCTCACGGAAACGACCCCGCGCCACCATCACCACCGGATAGAAGATCATCCCCATGGCCAGCCCGTTCGCGATCGAATAGGTCAGCGGCATCATGACGATGGTGATGAACGCCGGCACCGCGAACTCCAGCCGCTGCCACTCGATATCACCCAGCGAACGTGCCATGAGCACCCCGACCACGATCAGCGCCGCGGCGGTCACCGCCCCGGAACCGGCCACCACCGCGAACAGCGGGTAACAGAACATGGCCACCGCGAACCAGGCCGCCGTCACCACCGCCGTCAAACCCGTCCGGCCGCCCGCCGACACACCGGCCGTCGACTCCACATACGCCGTGGTGGTGGAGGTACCGATCACCGCACCCGCCATGGTGCCCACCGCATCCGCCGACAGCGCGCTCGACGCCCGCGGCAGCTCCCCCTTCTCGTTCAGCAGGCCCGCCTGATTGGCGACGCCGATCAACGTTCCCGAGGCGTCGAAGAAATCGACGAACAGCATGGTCAGCACCACCACCGCCATCTGCGCGGTGAACGCGTCGGGCAGATGCGCCAGCGCCTGCCCGAACGTCTGGTCCAACCCCTGCGGCAACGCCGCCACCCCGTCGGGCACATCCACCAGACCGGCGATCATCCCGATCACCGCGGTCAGCACGATCCCGTACAGCACCGCGCCGTGCCAGCCGCGCACCAGGAACACCACGGTCATCACCAGACCGAACAGGGCGAGCACGGTGGTGCCCTCGGTGAAATCGCCCAGCGTCACCAGCGTGGTGTCGCTGGCCGCGACGATCCCCGCGTTCTTCAGGCCCAGAAAGGCCACGAAAAGCCCCACCCCGGCCGCGACGGCCAGTTTCAGCTGGAACGGGATCGCGTTGAGGATCTTCTCGCGGATCTTGGTGATCGCGAGCACGAAGAAGATGAGACCGGACAGGAAGGTGCCCGACAGCGCGACCTCCCAGGGGATCCCCATCCCGAGCACCACCGAATACGCGAAGAAGGCGTTCAGCCCCATCCCGGGCGCCAGCGCGATCGGATAGCGCGCCCACAACCCCATCACCAGCGTGCCCACCACCGCCGCGACCGCAGTCGCGGTGAACACCGCCTGCGTGGGAATGCCCTGTTCCCCGAGGTCGCCCTGATCACCGAGGATGGCCGGATTCACCGCGAGTACGTAGCACATCGCCAGGAACGTCACCGTCCCCGCCATCAGCTCCCGTTTCACGGTCGACCCGTGCACGCCGATGGCGAAGAACGAATCGACGCGGCCCTGGGTGCGGGTCTGTGGACCTGTGGCCATGGAACCTCCAGTCGGTACGGGCGTGACCTGTGTCCGGGCGCAGGCCACACGCAGACGGAGGGCGGATCGGGCCCGGCAGCGCCAGTGGAACGGTATCGGAAAGTCGTGACGAACCGAAGTCGGCGCCGCGTGCGGCCGATCACGGCGCGGCCCGGCGGCCTCCGGCCCGCGACCCGCTAGGCAGTGGTGACCAGACCCGGCTCCGCGCTCGAGGCCAGCAGTTCGTGCACCGGCAGCACCCGCACCTGATAGCCCACGGACCCGGACAGCGGCAGCGGGATCCGCACCGTGAACAGGGCCGGCCCCGAATCGGCGGGGCCCGTACAGGTCATCGGGGCCGTTCGGGTCTCGGTGAGGTCGTCCTCGGATGAGACCCGGCCCACCACGGCCTCCACCAGCACCTCGTGCGGTTCCAGCCCACCCAGCTCCACCCGGGCGGTCAGCGACAGCGGCGCGCCCAGCTCCGGATCGTCCGGAAGCCCTGCCGCATCGACACCCACGACCCGCACCCGCGGCCAGGCCTCCGCCACCCGGCGGCTATACCGCCCGATCTCCCGCGCGCCCGCCAGATCCGCCTCGACGGCCCGGTGGGAGGCGGCGGCGGCCGGAACGTAATACCGCTCGGCGTATTCGCGCACCATCCGGTCTGCCCGCACCTTCGGACCCAGATCGCTCAGGGTGTGCGTCACCATCTCCAGCCAGCGCGCCGGCAGCCCGTCGGCGTCGCGGTCGTAGAACCGGGGCGCCACCACACGTTCCACGAGCTCGTAGAGGGCGGTGGCCTCCAGATCGTCGCGGCGCTCCTCGTCGATCACCCCGTCGGCCGTCGGGATCGCCCACCCGTTCGCGCCGTCGAACATCTCGTCCCACCACCCGTCGCGGATCGACAGGTTCAGCCCGCCGTTCAACGCCGATTTCATACCCGAGGTACCGCACGCCTCCAACGGCCGCAGCGGATTGTTCAACCAGACATCGCAGCCCCAATACAGATACCGGGCCATCGCGATGTCGTAGTCGGGCAGGAACACGATGCGATGCCGTACCGCCGGATCGTCGGCGAAGCGCACCAACTCCCGGATGAGCGCCTTCCCGCCCTCATCGGCGGGATGACTCTTCCCCGCCACCACCAGCTGCACCGGCCGCTCCGGATCCAGCAGCAGATCCCGCAACCGACCCGGATCACGCAGCATCAGGGTCAACCGCTTGTACGTCGGCACCCGGCGGGCGAAACCCACCGTCAGCACATCGGGGTCGAAAACCGACTCCGTCCATGTCAACTCGGCCGCGGCGGCACCACGCTGGGTCCACGACTCCCGCACCCGGCGGCGCACATCCTCGACGAGCAGCCCACGCAACCGGCTACGAACCGCCCACACGGCGCGCGGATCCGGATCCCGGATCCACTCCCCCTCCGCGTCCGCACCGGCGCCGCGCAGCTCGCCCCACTCCCGGGCCGCCCAGGTGTCCACATGCACCCCGTTGGTGACCGAGCCGATCGGCACCTCGGGCGGATCGAACCCCGGCCACAACGGCGCGAACATCTCCCGGCTCACCGTGCCGTGCAGGCGCGACACCCCGTTCGCGCGCTGCGCCAGCCGCAACGCCATATGCGCCATATTGAACACCGACGGATCGGCCTCACGCCCCAGCGCGACGATCCGGTCCACCTCGATCCCCGGCAACAGCGGCGAATCCCGCTCCCCCGACGCACCCCCGAAATAGCGATGCACCAGGGAAACCGGGAACCTGTCGATACCGGCCGGAACCGGCGTATGAGTGGTGAACACCGTCGCCGCCCGCACCGCCGCCAGCGCGGTCTCGAAATCGTGGCCCGCCGCCAGGTACTCCCGGATCCGCTCCAGACCCGAGAACCCCGCATGACCTTCGTTCATATGGAAAACATCCGGATCCGGCAACCCCGCCGCCGCAGTGTAGGCGCGCACCGCCCGCACCCCGCCGATACCGGCCAGGACCTCCTGCGCGATCCGATGCTCCTGATCACCGCCGTACAGCCGGTCGGTGACCGTCCGCAGATCGGGATCGTTGCTCGCGATATCGGAGTCCAGCAGCAACAGCGGCACCCGTCCCACCTGCGCGATCCACACCCGCGCCGCCAGCACCCGCCGATCCGGCATCGCCACGTGCACCAGCACCGGCGACGAACCCGAGGTCAGCGGCCGCAACGGCAGCCCGTACGGATCCAGCACCGGATACCGCTCGGCCTGCCACCCATCCAGCGTCAGCGACTGGCGGA
This sequence comes from Nocardia sp. NPDC024068, assembly GCF_040638875.1. NCBI lineage: Bacteria > Bacillati > Actinomycetota > Actinomycetes > Mycobacteriales > Nocardiaceae > Nocardia > Nocardia sp. NPDC024068. The sequence continues at coordinate 11,293 of NZ_JBEZYU010000097.1, forward strand.
AATACCCCGCCCGATACAGCAGGCCCACCCCGATCAACGGCAACCCCAGATCCGACGCGGCCTTCAAATGGTCGCCGGCCAGAATCCCCAGCCCCCCGGAATAGTTCGGCAGCACCTCACTGACCCCGAACTCCATCGAGAAATACGCGATACCCCGTACCCCGAGATCGGCCCCCGGCCGCCCGAGATACTCCCGCAGATCCGCCGCCGCCGCGTCCACCCGCGCACAGAACCCGGGATCCGCCGCCAACTCCGTCAGCCGCTCGACGGGCACCTCACCCAGCATCCGCACCGGATCGGGCCCGATCTCCCGCCACCGCGCGGGATCCAGCGCAGCGAACACATCCTGCGTAGGCCCATGCCACGACCAGCGCAAATTGGCCGACAACTCGCCCAACGCCGCCAAACGCTCCGGCAAATGGGCGCGAACCGTGAACCGACGCAGTGCCTTCATCCGCAAGAGCTTAGTAGTGCCCGCCGACGCCACCTCGCCGCACGATGGGTGGATTTGGAGCGACCCGTTCGCGGAGGGTTGGGGAGGCGGGTTGAAGCGGCCCCACCGCGAAGAGGGGTTCGGATGGACCCCTCCGCCAAGGGTCGGGGAGGTGGGTTGAAGCGGCGGCCCCTCCGCGAAGAGGGGGTTCGGATCGACCCCTCCGCCAAGGGTCGGGCTGTAATTTTGGAGCGGCTCCGCCGCTCGAGGGTGGGGCCCTATTAACCCGGTTCTTCACTC
>NZ_JBEZYU010000098.1:0-11285 GCF_040638875.1 Nocardia sp. NPDC024068
GAGACGGAAGCGGCCTACTACAGTCGACAACCAGCCCAGCCCACCGCTGAGCTGTCACACCAGTAAGTCTCCGGACTCGCCGGGGCGATTCAGCACTCCGCGCCGAAAACACCTCCCCACCCCCGCACGGAGAAGCCGCGCCAATATTGTTGCTGTGATGACCGGCCGCATCGCCATAGATGACACCGCCCCGCTCATCCCCGGAGGTTATCCGGCCAAAGCGGTGGTCGGGGAGGTGTTCCCCGTCCGTTCCGTCGTGTGGCGGGACGGACACGGCGCCGTCGGGGCCACCTTGGCGGTGCGGGCCCCGGGCTCGTCGCGGTCCAAGCGGATCTCGATGGCTCCCGATTTCGAGCCCGATGTCTTCAACGGGATCTTCACCCCCGACACCCCGGGTCTATGGCATTACCGCGTCGAGGGCTGGGCCGATTCCCTCGCGACCTGGCGGTCGGCGGTGGAGGCGAAGCTGGCGGTCGGGCAGGGTGCGGCGGATCTGGCCAACGACCTGGAGTCCGGGGCGCGGTTGTTCGAGCGGGCGGCGCAGGCGGTCGGGAAGAAATCGTTCGAACGGTTGCGCGCCGTGGCCGCCGCGCTGCGGTCCGGCGATCCGCTGCCGGCCCGGGTGGCGCCCGCGTTCACCGACGAGGTCGCCGAGATTCTGCGCCGCGATCCGTTGCGGGATCTGGTGACCCGGGGCCCGCAGTTCTCTGTCCTGGTCGAGCGGCCGCGGGCGCTTACGGGTTCCTGGTACGAGTTCTTTCCCCGGTCGACCGGCGGCCGGGACGCCGACGGCAATCCGGTGCACGGCACCTTCGCGACCGCGGCGAGCGATCTGCCGCGGATCGCGGCCATGGGATTCGACGTGGTCTATCTACCGCCGATCCATCCGATCGGGGTGGTGAACCGGAAAGGCCGCAACAACGCACTCACCGCAGGTCCCGGCGATACCGGGTCGCCGTGGGCGATCGGATCGGCCGAGGGCGGGCACGACGCGATCCACCCGCAACTGGGCACCGAGGCGGATTTCGCCGCGTTCGTGCGCGCCGCCGCCGATCTGGGTATGGAGGTGGCGCTCGATCTGGCGCTGCAATGCGCACCCGACCATCCGTGGGTGGCCGCGCATCCGGAGTGGTTCACCACGCTGCCGGACGGCAGTATCGCGTTCGCCGAGAATCCGCCCAAGAAGTACCAGGACATCTATCCGCTGGATTTCGACAACGATCCCGACGGCCTGTACGCGGAGGTGCTGCGGGTGGTGCGGCACTGGATCGGGCTGGGTGTGCGGATCTTCCGGGTCGACAATCCGCACACCAAACCCGCCGATTTCTGGGAGTGGCTGATCGCCGCGGTGCGCGCCACCGATCCCGAAGTGATCCTGCTGTCGGAGGCGTTCACCTATCCGGCCCGGCTCTACGGTCTGGCGCGCCGCGGGTTCAGCCAGTCCTACACCTACTTCACCTGGCGCACCCATAAGCACGAGCTCACCGAGTTCGGGCTGGAACTGGCCGCCAAGGCCGACGAGGCGCGCCCCAACCTGTTCGTCAACACCCCGGACATCCTGCACGAAAGCCTCCAGCACGGTGGTCCGGGGATGTTCGCGATCCGCGCCGTCCTGGCGTCGACACTCGGTCCCAGCTGGGGTGTGTACTCGGGGTACGAGCTCTACGAGCACCAGGCGGTGCGGCCGGGCAGCGAGGAGTACCTGGATTCGGAGAAGTACGAGTTGCGCCCACGCCCCTTCGCCGCGGCCCGGATGCACGGCGAATCGCTGGAGCCGCTGCTCACCAGGTTGAACGAGATCCGGCGCCGGCATCCGGCGTTGCAGCAGTTGCGGTGCCTGCATTTCCACCACATCGACAACGACAACCTGCTGGCGTATTCGAAAATCGATCCGGTTTCCGGTGATGCGGTACTGGTGGTCGTGAATCTCAACCCGTTCACCGCCGAACAGGGCATGCTCTCGCTGGACCTGCCCGCCCTCGGCCGCGAATGGCACGACCACGTGGTGCACGACGAGATCAGCGGCGAGGAATACCACTGGGCGCAGACCAATTACATCCGTCTCGACCCGGCCCGCGCCGTCGCCCATATCGTCGCGCTGCCGCCCGTTCCGCACGAGGCCCGGGCCGGCCTGGCCTACCGGCGGACCTTCCGGTGAGGCGCCGGTGAACCGGCGCGATCTGCTGCTGCTCGCCGCCGGCACGCATCCCGACCCGCATACCGTGCTGGGCGTCCACCGATACGCGGACGGGACCGTGGTACGGGTCCTGCGACCGACAGCGGAATCGGTTTCGGTTCTGATCGGCGCCGCCGAACACCCGCTGGAGCCGCTGGGCCACGGTGTTTTCGCCGCGACCCTGCCCTATCCAGAGGTGCTGGACTACCGGATCGCCGCCACCGCCCCGGGGCGCCCGGTCACCGTCACCGCCGACGGCTACCGCTATCTGCCGACCCTCGGCGATCTCGACCTGCACCTGATCAACGAGGGCACCCATCGGCGCCTCTGGGAGGTGCTCGGCGCCCATCCGCGCAGCTACCCCGGGCTCGACGGCGCGGTCGCCGGGGTGTCGTTCGCGGTGTGGGCTCCGCACGCACGCGGCGTCACGGTGCTCGGCGATTTCGACGACTGGCAGGGCGGCACCTGGCCGATGCGTACCCTCGGCCGCTCCGGTGTCTGGGAGGTCTTCGTACCCGGCGCCGCCCCGGGCGACCGCTACCAGTACCGCGTGCACGGCGCCGACGGCCGCGCGGTCGACCATGCCGATCCGCTCGCCTTCGCCGCCGCCCTCCCGCCGGCCACCAGCTCGGTCGTCACCGAATCCAGACACGAGTGGACCGATCAGGCCTGGCTCGCCGCCCGGGCCCGCACCGATCCGGCTCGCGCACCGCTGAGCGTTTTCGAGGTCCATCTCGCGTCCTGGCGTCCCGGATTGACCTATACCGAGCTCGCCGAGCAGCTCGGTGACTACGCCCGCGAACTCGGCTTCACCCATATCGAGCTCATGCCGGTCACCGAGCATCCCTTCGGCGGTTCCTGGGGCTACCAGGTGACGTCGTACTACGCGCCGACCGCCCGCTTCGGCAGTCCCGACGATTTCCGTGACTTCGTGAACCGCCTGCACGCCGGCGGTATCGGGGTAATCCTGGACTGGGTACCCGGCCATTTCCCGCGCGACGCCTGGGCCCTGGCCCGCTTCGACGGCACCCCGCTCTACGAACACCCCGACCCGCGCCGCGGTGAGCAACCCCAGTGGGGAACCTACGTTTTCGACTACGGACGCCCCGAGGTGCGGAATTTCCTGGTCGCCAATGCGCGGTACTGGATCGAGGAATTCCATGTGGACGGCCTGCGGGTGGACGCGGTGGCCGCCATGCTCCATCTCGACTACGGGCGGGCGGCCGGCGGCTGGGAACCGAATATCCACGGCGGGCGCGAGAACCTGGAGGCGGTCGCCTTCCTGAGCGAACTGAACGACAGTGTGCACAGCGCCTACCCCGGAGTCCTGACCGTCGCCGAGGATTCCACCACCCGTCCCGGTGTCACCCGGGCCACCGAGGTCGGCGGGCTGGGCTTCACCATGAAATGGAATATGGGCTGGATGCACGACACGCTCGCCTATCTACGCCACGACCCCGTGCATCGCGGCCACCACCACGACGAGATCACCTTCTCGCTCATGTACGCCTGGGACGAGAATTTCGTCCTTCCGCTCAGTCACGACGAAGTGGTGCACGGCAAAGGCACCCTGTGGACCCGGATGCCCGGCGACGAATTCGACAAAGCCTGCGGCGTCCGCGCGCTATTGGCCTACATGTGGGCCCATCCCGGTAAGAAATTGCTGTTCATGGGCCAGGAGTTCGGTCATTTCCGCGAGTGGTGGCACGACCACGACCTGGACTGGCACGAGCTGGACAATCCACTGCATCGCGGGGTCCGGGTGCTGGTCGGCGACCTCAACCGGACCTACCGCGCACAGCCGCCGCTGTGGAGCCAGGACACAACTCCCGGGGGCCACTCCTGGATCGCCGGTGACGACCGGCGCAACAATGTGCTGGCCTTCCTGCGCCACGCGGCCGACGGCAGCACCCTCGCCTGTATCTGCAACTTCTCCGGCGCCGTCCACACCGGCTACCGGATCGGCCTGCCCGCCGGGGGCGAGTGGATCGAGATCCTGAACACCGACGCGATCGAATACGGCGGAACAGGCGCGGGCAATGCCGGTGTCGTGCACGCCGAGGAAATCGGTTATCACGGACGCCCGGCGTCGGCCGAGATCACTCTCGGCCCACTGAGCGTGCTCTGGCTGATCCCGCGGCCCTGACCCCGCGACCGAGCCGGTTCGAGGCCCGGTCGCGTACCGGTCAGTACAGCGCGGTCGCCAGTTTCCGGCGGGCCGCCACCACGAACGGCTCGGCCTGGTCGAACAGTTCGAAGAGTTCCAGCAACCGGGTGCGCACGGCGGTGCGGTCGTCGCCCGCGGTACGCGCGACCATCTTGATGAGCCGGTCGAAGGCCGCCTCGGGCCGCTGATGGAACAGCTCCACATCGGCCGCGTCCAAGGCGGCGGCGACATTGCCCGGCTCGGCGTCGGCGGTCGCGATCGCCGACTCCGGCAGCTCCTGGGCCCGCCCCAGGAATTTCACCTGCCGCAGCGCGGCTTTGGCCTCGGCATTACCGGGTTCCTGCTCCAGGATCGATTCGTAGGCCGATTCCGCACCGGCGAAATCCCCCTGCTCCAGCAGGGCTTCGGCGGTCGCGAAGCGCGGATCGGCGGGCGGCTCGGATTCCTCGGCCGCCTCCGGGTCGCCCTCGAGTTTGCCCTCGACGGCCTGCACCACCGCGGCCAGCCACTGTTTGACCTGGGCTTCCGGTTGCCCACCCTGAAAATCGGCGAGCGGCTGCCCGCCCGCCACCGCGATCACCGTCGGGATCCCCTGCACGCCGAAGGCCTGCGCGATCCGCATATTGCTCTCGGCTTCGACCGCGGCCAGATCCCAGGCACCGCCGGCCTCGCCCACCAGGCGTTCGAGCAGTTGCACCAGTTCGATACTGCCGGGGCTGCGCTGCGAGTACAGCGCCACGACCACCGGTACCTGCATGGAGCGCCGCAGGACCTTGGTCTCGAAGTCCGCCTCGTTGACCGCGTGGTCACCGCCACCGCCGTCACCGGCGGCCGGCGCGCCCGCGGGCGGCTGTTTCAGGGCGGACAGATCAACCGCCCCGGACATGGCGGCGGCTGCGGCTGGTGAAGGACGGCGAGATGCTGGTCGAGTCACAGCATCCAGTCTGTCACGAGGACGCCGCGAGAGTCTTCGGGGACTCCGCGGTCGCGGGCGCGCTCAGTTCGCCGAGTTTGCCGGTACGCACCGCCCACACCTCGAAGATCACCGTGAAGAACGGCGGAATGCTGGACAGCAGGGCCAGCACCGTGGTCTTCCAGTTCCATTCCAGCTCACGGGCGGCCAGCAGCGCGGTCAGCACGAACAGGACGAAGACACCGCCGTGCACCGGGCCGAAGATCTTCACGCCGATCTCGTTACCCGGGTCGGGGAGGTATTTGAACGCCATTCCCACCAGCAGGCCCAGCCAGGAGATCGCCTCGAGCACCGCGAAGAAACGGAACCGACCGGCGGTGGTGCGCAGACCAAGGAAGTTCATGCGCACCATTGTGCCCTAATCACTACACGGCGTCGTAGTCGAACCGGTCACATCGGTCGGACCGGACTTACCGGGCAGCGGGGCCCGGATACCCGGGCCCCGGAACCGTCTAGACCTTGACGATCAGCGCGTCACCCTGACCACCGCCGCCACACAACGCCGCGGCGCCGATCCCGCCACCGCGCCGCTTCAGCTCCAACGCCAGATGCAGCACGATGCGCGCACCCGACATCCCCAGCGGATGCCCGAGAGCGATGGCGCCGCCGTTGACGTTCACCCGTTCCGGATCGATACCCAGCGCACGCGTCGAGGCGATCCCGACAGCCGCGAACGCCTCGTTGATCTCCACCAGATCCAGATCGGCCGGCGCGATCCCTTCCCTGGCGCAGGCCTTCGCGATGGCGTTGGCCGGCTGATCCTGCAATGTGGAATCCGGCCCGGCCACCACACCGGCCGCACCGATCTCGGCGATCCAGCTCAACCCCAGCTCCTCGGCCTTGGCCTTGCTCATCACCACGACCGCCGCGGCGCCGTCGGAGATCTGGGAGGCGGACCCGGCCGTGATGGTTCCGTCCTTGCTGAAGGAAGGCCGCAGTTTCGCCAGCGACTCCGCGGTCGTATCGGCACGGATACCCTCGTCCTGCGCCACCACCACGGGATCCCCCTTACGCTGCGGCACCTCCACCGGCACGACCTCGTCCTCGAAGACACCGTTCTTCCAGGCGGCCGCGGCCCGCTGATGCGAGGCCGCGGCGAACGCGTCCTGATCCGCGCGGGTGATCGGATCGCGATCGTTGCGCTGCTCGGTGAGCGCGCCCATCGCCTGATCGGTGAAAATATCGTGCAGCCCGTCGTAGGCCATATGGTCACGCAGGGTCACATCGCCGTATTTGAAACCCTCACGGCTCTTCTCGAGCATATGCGGAGCACGGCTCATCGATTCCTGCCCGCCGGCGACCACGATCTCGTACTCGCCGGCCCGGATCAGCTGATCCGCCTGCGCGATCGCGTTGATTCCGGACAGACACACCTTGTTGAGGGTGAGGGCCGGGACATCCATCGGGATACCACCCGCGACCGCCGCCTGCCGGGCCGGAATCTGCCCCGCCCCGGCGGTCAGCACCTGACCCATGATCACGTAATCGACCTGGTCGCCGCGGACACCGGCCTTCTCCAGCGCGGCCGCGATGGCGAACCCACCCAGATCCGAACCGCTGAAGCCCTTCAGGCCACCCAGCAGCCGTCCGACCGGGGTGCGCGCACCGGCCACGATCACGGATTTGGTCACGACGAACCTCCTGTATTTTCTGCCCCGCCTCCGGCGGGGCGGGTCGGGGCCCTATTAACCCCGAGTCTTCACTCCCGCCGGTCGGTCGCTGCGCTCCCTCCCTCTGGTCGCTCCAGACTCGGGGCGGGCCCCGACCATGGATGCGACCGTCCGGATAGAACGCGAGGAACCGGCCCTGTCACACCGTCGAGTTCCGGGTAGGAACCGCACCCGGCAGCGCTGACCGGCCACGATCTGCGGTCTGGTCATCTGCACCCCCGGGCTGCGGAACTACCCCACGGTAGCTTGCGATCGCGACAACGTGGAGAGCCGGGATGCGCAGATCACGCCGCGGACATTTGAAGGCATGCGCCCTCTGTTCACCCCGCCCCCGCGATGCGGCCACCTCGGCAAACCACCCCGAATCCCTCATCCGCCCCCGGAAAACCTGAGTAGGTCCCGCGATCGTGCAAGTGCTCAAAGGCCGCACCCCATGTACGGTCTACCGCACATCGCGCTACGTTCGAATAGTGAGCACCGCTATCCCGTCATCAGATTTCATCCCCGCCGACTACATCGTCGCGGTCGACCACGTCGGTATCGCCGTCCCGGATCTGGACGCGGCCGTCGCCTGGTACGCAGAGAATCTCGGCCTGGTCGAAACCCATCGCGAGGTCAACGAGGAGCAGGGCGTTCAGGAAGCGATGCTGTCCGCGCCCGCCGCCGAGGACGATTCGACTGCTCTGCAGTTGCTGGCTCCGCTCGACGAAACTTCCACGATCGCGAAATTCATCGACCGGAGCGGGCCCGGGCTGCAGCAGCTGGCCTTCCGGGTGACCGATATCGAGGCCGTTTCCGCATTCCTGCGCGATCGCGGTATGCGACTGCTCTACGAGGCGCCGCGCCGCGGCACCGCCGATTCCCGCATCAATTTCGTCCATCCGAAGGATGCTGGCGGTGTGCTGGTGGAGTTACTGGAACCGGATCCGAATGTTACGCACTAGTATCATCTTCGAGCGCTGAGGAGACGCTCCGATAACATTCCCGGTCGACTCACCACGGCCGGGTCTCAGGCTGTAGTTTGTTGGCCATGTCGTCACCCGAGTCCGATCGCAATCGCTTCGTTGCGCTGCCCTTCACCGTCGTGCGCAAGGGTTATGCGCAAGACGAGGTACGTAACTATTTCGACCGCTTCGATGCCGAGTTGCGGGTCACCGCCACCGACCGCGATGCCGCCGCCGCTCAGGCCCGGAACCTCGCCAGTCAGCTGGAAGACGCCCGCGACGAAATCGACGAACTCCGCAAGGAGGTCGACCGGCTGTCCGTTCCGCCGACCACCGCGGAAGGGATGAGCGACCGCATCTCCCGGATGCTGCGATTGGCCTCCGACGAGGCGTCCGAGGTCCGTGCGCTCGCGCAGGCCGAGGCGGCGGAAATGGTCTCCATCGCCGAGCAGCAGGCCGCGGAGATGCGCGGTAAGTACGAATCGCTGCTCGCCGAGACCAAGGAAAAGCGCGAAGCTCTCGAGATCGAGTACGAGCAGACGCTTGCCAACGCGCGTACCGAATCCTCGAAGATCATCGAAGCCTCCCAGGCCGACGCCGAGCGCCTCGCCAAGGAGTCCGACGCCAAGCGCAAGGCCACTCAGCAGGACTTCGAGGTCACCATGGCGGAGCGGCGTACCAAGCTGACCCGCGCCATGGAGGAGCTGGAGGCCACCAGCCGCGCCGAGGCCGCCCAGCGGATCAAGGACGCCACCGACGAGGCCAACCGTCTCATCACCTCCGCCACGCAGACCTCCGAGCGCAAGATCGCGCACGCGAAGGAACTGGCCGAGGAGATGCGCGTGCTGCGCGGCCGGGTTCTGGCCCAGCTGCTCGGTATCCGCGGCCAGCTCGATTCGGTGCCCGCCATGCTCGCCGCGGTGAACCGGGAGAGCGAACTGCTCGACGGTGTGCCGGAGCAGCCGCGCAAGTCCCTCGGCAGCGGTCAGAACAAGCCGGTGTCCGGTTCGCGGCAGAAGGCGATCCCCGAGATGAGCGCCGACGACGAGTCCGATGACATCGTCGAAGATGAACGCGAGAACGCCGACATCAGCAACTAGCCCCTGGCTCCAGGGCTGCTGTCGGGAAGCACACGGCGACACCGCAAATTCACAACGAAGGCCGCCCCATCGGGGCGGCCTTCCTCATATCCACAACCCGGCGGTTGCCGTTACCCGCCGCTACGACCAGCGCCGGGTGATCCCCCGCGTTCCCCGCCCGTTCCAGCATCCGCGATGCCAATGCCTGCGATCACTTTCGCCGCTGCCCACCGGCCACGCCACCACATGCGCCACCCCCGGCATGACCTCGTGGTCACAGCCCGGGCAGCGGTACCGTTTCACCGCTCGCGCGCCCGGCACGGTGCGCACCACGTACTCGTCACCGTCCGGCCCGGCTTCGGTCCTGCGGTACACATCCCCCAGCCCGGTGCCCGGCGCCGGCGGCCGGGCCCCCGAGCGCCCCTCGCGCGGTTTCCGTCGTGGCATGCCCTCCAGACTAGAAGAGGCGGAATTCGTTGCTCTCGGTGCCACGTAGGGCGTTGTAGTCGAGGGTGAGACAGCGGATTCCGCGGTCTTCGGCGAGGGTGCGGGCCTGCGGCTTGATCTGCTGCGCCGCGAACACGCCTGCCACCGGTGTCAGCAGTGGATCACGGTTGAGCAATTCCAGGTAGCGGGTGAGCTGCTCCACACCGTCGATCTCACCGCGCCGCTTGATCTCCACCGCTACCGTCCGCCCGTCGGCGTCCCGGCACAACAGGTCCACCGGTCCGATAGCCGTCATGTACTCCCGGCGGACGAGGCTGTATCCGGCGCCCAGCGTCTCCACATGCTCCGCCAGCAGTTCCTGCAGATGCGCCTCCACCCCGTCCTTCACCAGACCCGGGTCGACCCCGAGTTCGTGACTGGAATCGTGTTCGATTTCCTCGAGCCCGATCCGCAGCTCCTCGCCGGCCTTGTTACTCACCACCCAGAGGGCTTTGAACTGTTCCGCCGCCGGATCCGGATCCCGCTCTTCCAACCAGCACGGCGGGCTCATCCAGTTCAGTGGCTTGTAGGACCCCCCGTCGGAATGCACCAGCACCGATCCGTCCGCTTTGATCATCAGAAGCCGGCGTGCCATCGGCAGGTGGGCGGTCAGCCGCCCCACATAGTCGACCTGGCAACGAGCAATCACAAGGCGCATCCGGCAGAGTCTAGGCGCTGTCCGCACCGTCCAGCGCACGCACCCGCGAGCCGTACCGACTCCGCCCGAAGCCCTGCTGCACGGCTGATGAACCGGTGGCAGACTTCGTGTCCCCCGATGTGGCGGTCAGGTGCCGTGTGGTCGCCAGCGGCCGAAACCGCCTTCGCTGTTGATGACCTGGCCGGTGATCCATCGCGCCTCGTCGGTCACCAGCCAGCTGATCAGTCGCGCCGGGTCGTCGGGCTCACCGAGGCGGCCGAACGGGAACATCGGCGCGAGCTGCTCCCACATTTCCGGAGCGAGGTAGCCAGTGTTCACCGGTCCGGGGTTCACGGTGTTGAGGCGGATACCGGCGTCAGCGAGCTGGTCGGCCAGCGTGACGGTGATCCCCTCCAGCGCTGCCTTGGCGGTCCCGTACGCCACCTCACCGGGAAGCGGCCCGAGATGCTGCCCCGAGGTCATGAAGACCACCGCCCCGCCGGCGCGGCCGTCGTGTTGATTCGCGAAGGCCTGGGCCAGCAGCAGACACGAGCGGGCATCGACCGCCCAGTGCGAATCGAGGTCCGCGGCCGACAGATCTCCCAGCGGACCGTCGGAACCGGACGAAGCGTGGTTGCAGATCAAGATGTCGAGATGCCCGAATTCCGCAACCGCGGCGTCGACCACCGCTTGAGGAGCGGCGGGATCCGCGAAATCCGCTTGTATATCGGCGATTCGAGCAGAATCGTCCCACAGGTGCGACCGTATCCCGGCCAGCACCGCCCCAAGATCGTCCGCACCCCAGGCCTGCTGCTGATCGTGCGGCCGGAAATGATGGACGAATACGCTCGCTCCGTACGCGGCGAGCCGGCACCCGATCGCATAGCCGATCCCGGCCCGGCGACTCACCCCGGTAACCAACGCGATCCGGCCGCGCAGTGGAAAGGGTTCCCGATCCAGCGAACTGTTCCGCATTGCTTCCATTGCCGCGATGGTCGCACCACAGGCGGCTACCGGCAATCGGTTTTCGGTCATCCGATCTCACGGATTCATCCCCGAAACGCACTTTGGGGGCCCACAATGTGGGCCCCCAAAGGGAATGTATGTTCCGGCGGTGTCCTACTCTCCCACACCCTGTCGAGTGCAGTACCAT
>NZ_JBEZYU010000099.1:0-10966 GCF_040638875.1 Nocardia sp. NPDC024068
GGTGGCCGCCTGCGTGTCGGCAATGGGCCGGCGGCTGAACATCGAGAAGTGCGCGTGGGTGAGCAGCATCAGGCAGATGTTGTCCGGGTCTTTCAGCGGCGCCGTCCGCCGACTCCCCGGCCGGCTCGCCGCCGGACGGCTCGGCGATCTCCTCGACGATCGCGGTATCACGCAGGGCCGCCATGGCCTCGGTGATCGCTTCGAAGGTCCGGGTATCGCTGCTGGATTCGACCACCGCGTCCCACCAGCGTTCGGCGTCGTCGTATCCGCCGGCCACCGCCAGCTCGCCCAGGGCGTCCCGGCCTCCGGTGCGGTCGTCGACGGCCAGCGCGTGGGCAGCGGGCAGATCACAGAACCGCACCGGGATCTCGTGAGTGATCGCGTAGCGCAGGGCCTGCCATTCCGGCGAGAACACCGCGTAGGGCCAGAACGCCGCCCGGGCCGGTTCGTCGGCGACATACCCGAGCAGCGCGACCGGCGGAACCATGGTCTCGGCCGCGGCAAAGGCGACCAGCGGATCGGCGTCCGCGGGGCCTTCGATCAGGATCGTGTCCGGCCGGAATTCCTCGAGGGCCAGCCGTAGCGAGCGGGCCGAACCGGGGCCGTGATGCCGGATTCCGAACACGCGGGTTTCCCCGGAGTCCGTACTCATCCGCCGATCTCCCGGCAGGCGCGGTAGAAATCGGACCATTCCCGGCGTTCCCGCACGACGGCCTCCAGGTACTCGGTCCACACCACCGAATCGGCGACCGGATCCTTGATGACCGAGCCGATCACCGCACCGGCGATATCGGAGGCGCGCAGCACACCGTCGCCGAAATGCGCCGACAGCGCCATGCCGTTGGTGATCACGGAGATGGCCTCGGCGGTGGACAGGGTGCCCGACGGCGATTTGAGTTTGGTGCGGCCGTCGGCGGTGATCCCCGCGCGCAGCTCACGGAAGATCCGCACCACCCGGCGTACCTCCTCGGCCGCCGCCGGGACCTCGGGCAGTTCCAGCGCCGCGCCCAGCTGCGCGACCCGCCGGGTGACGATCTCGATCTCCTCGGATTCCCCGGCGGGCAGCGGGAGCACCACGGTGTTGAACCGGCGGCGCAGCGCCGAGGACAGTTCGTTCACACCCCGGTCGCGGTCGTTGGCGGTGGCGATCACATTGAATCCCTTGGCCGCCTGGACCTCCATCCCGAGTTCGGGAACCGGCAGGGTCTTCTCCGAAAGGATCGTGATCAGTGCGTCCTGCACGTCCGACGGGATGCGGGTGAGTTCCTCGAGCCGGGCGATCGCGCCGCCGCGCATGGCGTTGAGAATCGGCGACGGCACCAATGCCGCGTCGCTCGGACCCTCCGCGAGCAGCCGGGCGTAGTTCCAGCCGTACCGGATGGCCTCCTCCGCGGTACCCGAGGTCCCCTGCACCAGCAGGGTCGACGAACCACTGACGGCGGCCGCGAGATGTTCGGAGACCCAGGTTTTCGCGGTACCGGGCACACCGAGCAGCAACAGGGCGCGGTCGGTGGCCAGGGTCGCCACCGCGACCTCCATCAGCCGGCGCGGACCCACGTATTTCGGGGTGATCACCGTGCCGTCGGCCAGGGTGCCGCCGAGCAGGTAGGTGACCACTGCCCAGGGCGACATGGTCCAGGAGGGCGGGCGCGGGCGGTCGTCGGCGGCGGTGAGTGCGCGCAGTTCGTCGGCGAAGGCCTGCTCGGCATGGGGGCGCAGCAACTGCGGGGCGGGTTCGGTTCCGGTGGTGGTCACTTCAGCTCCTCGAGCATTACGGATCGTTGGTGCAGGTCGTGGGCGAGTACGCCGAGCGCGGCCGTCCAGTGTTCGTCGTCGCGCCGTCCGGCCAGCGCGGAGACCTCGCCCGCGCAGCCGGGCGGCATATGCAGTGCGGCGGTGTGCAGCAGCGACCGGTGCGCGTTCGGATGGGTTCCGGGGGCGCCCGGCCGCCGCGCCGCCGTCCGGGCCCGCTCCTCGAACAGCCGGAGGAGATGACGAGCCAGCTCCGGCGGCCACGGCTGCGCCACCGCCGGGAGCAGCGATTCGAGTTCGGACAGCCACGAGCTGTCCAGTCGCAGCAGATGACGCAGTTGGTCATCGGGCGGGATGAGAGCGAACAGCTCGCGGCGGCGCAGGATGGCCAGGTTCGACGGCATCCCCGCGGCGAACAGTGCCGCCGCCCACGCGGGATCGCGGTGGGCGAGTGCGGCGTCCATCCACCCGTCGAACAGCGGCTGCCGGAACCGGTCGTCGATCCGGGTGGACACGGCCCGGTCGGGAGTGCCCAGGGGCTCGGTCCAGCAGGCCGGGGGCAGTGCGGCGACCAGCCTGCGCAGCCGGGTCGCGGCGATATCGGGCAGCCCTTCCCAGCGGTAGCCGAATTCCGTGGTGCTGTCGGTGAAACCGTCGCGCGCGGCCGCCTCGTCGAGGGTCGCCGGAATATCGACGAGCATTTCGCGCCCCGGTCCGGGTGCGTCGTCGCCCGCGTACTTCACCCAGGCCGCGGCGCGGGCGGTCATCCGGGCGGAGAAGGCCGAATCGGGCAGCCCGGCCAGCAGTTCCGCGGCCGTGCGCCGCACATCGCCGCGCCGGTCGTCCAGTGCCCGCTCCAGCAGTTCCTCGTCCGCCGCGCCCAGACCGTCCGCCAGCACGGCCAGCAGTCCGGCCTTGACGGGGCCCGATTCGCGCGGCCACGCCTCTTCCAGGGCGATTCGCGCGGCGGCGGGATCCTGCCGGCGTCGCACACTCAGCCAGTGCAACCGTTCGGGATCCGCGCCGAGCCGCCAGGTCTCCTCGCCCGGTTCCGGTTCCGCGGTATCACGCCGGACCAGCTGGTGCCACCGCTCGAATCGGCCGGCCAGCCAGCGACCGCGGGTGCCGGCGAGCCGCAGCGCGGACTCCCGTGACACCGCATCGCGTGCGGCGAATTCCAGCAGCGGTCCGGCCAGCCGATCGGGTGCCCGGTAGTCGTGTAGGCGGGCGGCGGCGAACCATTCCGGGAGGAAGTCCTGGCGGGTTTCGATCAGCAGCGCCAGTTGATCGGCCGCGGCGCCGGGCAGGAGCGGGCGCGGATCCACGGCGGCGGGGTCCGCCGGAACCTCGGTACGCTCCGGCAGCCGCCCGCCGCGTGACCACGCTATTTCCAGAGCTGCCGTGGCCAGCAAACGGTGTGCGGGGTCTGTTTCCGGCAGCGCCGCGACGGCCGCGCCCACCGGTCCCGGCAGATCCGGCCCACCGGCCCCGCGAGCGGTACCGAGCAGTGCGACCGACGCGGCCTCCGCCGTCGCCTCGATCGCGGTTTCCGGGAATTCGGCCCGCGGGCCCGCATCGTGGAACTCGTCGGCCACCAGTACGGAGATCACGTCGAGCCGCCGTCCGGTCCAGGTGCCGAAGACGGTGACCGGCCGCCCTCCGGAGAGTGCGAGCAGCCGCCACGGCTCGGCGGCGGCCGCCAACGGCAGTGCGGCGCCGTCTGGTTCGGTGACCAGCAGATCCGCGCCGGTCCGGGCGGGTATCACGTCGTGCAGCAGCACCGGCCGGGACTCGAGCCAGGGATCCGCGGCCGCGGCGGTCGCGAAATCATCCAGTGCCGCCGCGATGGTGCCCGCGCCGGTGGCCCGGAGGTCGGCAGCCGAAGGTGACTTCGTCACGGATTCGCTGCCGGGGGTGTGCCCGACCACGGCGCGCAGCGGCGCGGCGCCCGGGTAGAAGTGCAGATCGGCTTCGGTCGCCAGACCCGGCGGCGGGACCCGGGACGGAAAGGACGGTGTGCCGTGCGAATGATCGAGGATCAGCGCCCAGCGCCCGGTATCCAGCCCGTACAGCCAGCTGCTGCGGGTGTAGAGGCGATCCTCCTCCCGGGTGCGCGTTCCCATCGTGAGCCAGCGATCCCGGACGGCGGGTTCGGTGTGCACCGAATCCGCCGGAACCGGATACCCGATATGGCCGCGGACCGTCGCGGCGAGCGGGGCCGGCAGCGTATCCAGATCCGCGTGGGCGCGGATCAGCAGATGCAGCCAGGCGAACCGGCCGAGCACGATCTGTGGCCAGTCCGCGGCGAGCACGACGGCCGTGGGAAGCCGGCGCAGCGCCGCGGCGATACCGGGTGCCTGGGCGTCCACCATCCGCGCGGCCACGGCCTCGTAGGCGGCATGCGAACGATCCGTCTGGGCCAATCCGGTGCGGATCTGGTCGGCGAGCCAGATATCGAGCTCCGCCAGCCCCGCGGCGACCCGTTCCCGCCGCTGCGGAGTGGGGGTCGCGGCGCCCGTTCGCGGGGGCCGGGCCGGGGCGGCGGCCTGCCGGGCGCGGCGGTCCAGCCATTCGGCGGCGAAATCGGCGGTTTCCGCGGCTTCCGCCACGGTGCCCGCTGACCAGAGCATGAGCAGGGACAACGCATGTTTGCAGGGAAACTTGCGGCTCGGGCACGAGCACCGGAACGCAGGTCCGGCCAAGTCCACGATCGTCTGGTACGGGGTACTCCCGCTGCCCTTGCACAACCCCCACAGCGCGGTCTCGTGCCACCCGGTTCCGGACCATTTCCCGGCCAGCTTGCGTGCCGCGGTGAGTGAGCCGGTATCCGGCGCGAGCGCGCTCACCTGGTTCTCCGACCACCGTTGCGTCATTCGGCGGTCTCGTATCGGTCGGTCATCGTGCCCCCGTTCCTCGGTCGCGAGATTTCTATCGCACGGCACCGACAGTTTCCGGACGCAGGCCCGGTGGCCACGGAAAAGCTTGGCGCCGAGCCATATTCGAGGAGGTGTGCGGGATCGTAAATATTGCGTGATCGGTGTCGCTCTGGCATTCTGTCCTGTTCGGCCAGACCGAGCCACCCCAGCAGGGTGACACACCAGCGAGCTGCCCGACGGGGTTGGCGAGGGGTGGCCATCGGCGTGCGGTCGCGCAGCGCCGATGACCAGATCCCATCCCCGCGGGCAGGTCGAGTGTTCCGGCATTGTGTCCGGAAACGTCCAACGGACAGCGCCGTTCGAGGCGACCGTCCGGGACGCCCGACCCGGGCTCCACTATCAGAATCGAGTGCCATCGGGTAGCGTTCCGCTCAGCTTTCGACCGTTCGACCGCACCGGGGGCCGGGGTTACGTGTGGTCTCGAGGGGGTGGAGAAGTTTCGTGGAATCTGTGCGTGCGAAATCCGGGGAAACGCCGCTGCCTCCCGGCGAACTGGTGACGCGCCGTGTCGACGCGGATCCGGATATCCCCGACGCGGTTGCGGCCGTGGTTCGTGCCGCCCTGAATCCGCCCGAATCCAGGTCGTCCGATGACACCGCGGCGGGTTCGGCCCGCCTCGGTCTCGAGGGGATCTTCCTGCGGGCCATCCGGGTCCGGGGCTTCCGCGGTATCGGGCCGGAAACCGTGCTCGAACTGCCCGACGGACCCGGACTCACCGTGGTCACGGGCCGCAACGGCAGCGGGAAATCGAGTTTCGCCGAGGCCGCCGAACTCGCGCTGACCGGCGGAAATCGGCGCTGGGACGGCCGCTCGTCCGCCTGGCGGGAGGGTTGGCGCAATCTGCATCACAGCGGTCCGGTCCGGGTCGAGCTGGAAATGCGTAGTGACGGCGCGCGGGCGCCGCTGACGGTCGCCAGGGAATGGTCGTCCGAGGATGCCCTGCCCGGCGGCCGCTGGACCCAGCGGCGCGGCGACGGACCCCCCGCCGGGTTCGCCCGTACCGACTGGGCCGTACCGATGGAGCTGTACCGGCCGTTCCTGTCCTACAGCGAACTCGGCGCGCTGGTCGACGGTAAACCGAGTGAACTGTTCGACGCCCTGCATCAGCTTCTCGGCCTGGACGAGCTGATTCTGGCGCACGAGCGGATCCGCGCCCGCCGCCTCGAACTCGAACGTGCGGCCCGCGCCGCCCGCCGTGAACGCCTGGCACTGCGGGCCGATCTCACCGGCATTCCCGATGAACGCGCGCTGCACGCCGGCCGGATACTGCGGGCGCACGCACCGGATCTGGTCGCACTGGATCGCCTGGTGGAGCGGACCTCCGGTGGGCCGGAACCGGCCGCGCTGCGCGCGCTGCTGGCACTGGAACTCCCACCGGCGCAGCGGGTGGCGGCACTCGCCGACCGGCTCGCCGCCGCGCGCGCCGCGGTCCGGGTGGCGAGCACGCCGGAGACGGAAGCCGATCTGCGGATACTCGAGCTGCTGCAGGCGGCCCGCAACCATGCGATCCGATCCGATCCGGCCGGGCCCGGCCGGGATCACCATGTACGGCCCGGTGCCGGGCAGGCCGCCGCAGACGCCTGCCCGTGCCCGGTCTGCGGCCGGGGCGAACTGGATGAGCGGTGGTTGCGGGAGACCACCCTCGTGATCTCCGAACTGACCCGGCGGACGGCCGATCTGGTGCGGGCCCGCGGCGAACTCGCTGCCGGACTGGCCGAACTCCGGGCGCTTACCGAGGCGGTACCGGCCGAGCTGGCGGCCGCCGAGAAACTGGCGTATCTCGACACCGCGGCGTTGCGCGCGGCGTGGGAACAGTGGGCGGCGCTGCCGGAATCAGCGGAAGATCCGCCCGGCCGGTTGCCCGCCGTCTACGAGCGCGTCGCCGCCGAACTCGGGTTCGTGCGTCGCCGGGCCGGTAAGGAACTGGACCGCCTCGACGAGGTGTGGGCCCCGTTCGCGCCGCGGCTGCGCGACTGGCTGGAGCTCAGCAGGACGGTCGCCGCCCAGAGCGCCGAGTTGCAGACCACGCGCGCGGCCGAGGAATGGCTGAAAACGGCGACCGCGCAGGCCCGCGACGAGCGGATGACCCCGCTGGCCAGTACGGCGCGGTGGGTGTGGCAGAGCCTGCGCCAGCAGAGCAGCATCGAACTCGGCGGAATCCGGTTGCAGGGCAATGTGAACACCGCCCGCCGGGTGCAGCTCGAGGTCACCGTGGACGAGGTGGACGGCGCCGCGCTCGGGGTGATGAGCCAGGGTGAACTGCACGCGCTGGGCCTGGCGCTGTTCCTGCCGCGGGCCACGGTGGCGGCGAGCCCGTTCCGTTTCGTCGTCATCGACGATCCGGTGCAGGCCATGGACCCGGCCAAGGTCGACGGCCTGGCCCGGGTGCTGGCGGCGGTGGCGTGGGACCGCCAGGTGGTGGTCTTCACCCATGACGATCGCCTCGCCGAGGCCGTGCGGCGGATGCAGATCGACGCCCGGATCCTGGAGGTGCAGCGGCGGGAACGGTCGGTGGTGGAGGTTCGCTTGTCCAGCGACCCGGTGCGCCGCTATCTCGACGACGCCCGCGCCCTGCTGCGTACCCCGCAGCTGCCGCGGTCCATCGCCGACGAACTCGTCGCCACCTGCTGCCGTTCGGCGTTGGAGGCGGCGAGCCTGGCCCGGGCCAAACGGGTGCTGCTCGCCGGCGGGATGGACCACCGGGATGTGCAGCGCCGCATCGATACCGCCCAGTCGACCCGCGCCATGGTGACGCTGGCCGTGCTGGGGCCCGGCCGCCGAATCGACGATCTCAACAAGGAACTCGCCAAGGAGGGCCGGTGGGCGGTCGAGGTGGTCCGCGACGCCACGGCGGGCGCACATATTCCGATCTCGCGTGATCTGGGCGAGTTGATCGCCGATACCGGGCGTTTCGTCGATTGGCTGGCGCGGTGACCGCACCCGGTTCCGAGGGCCGTCGTGGGACCGCGCGCCGGCGGACGCGCGCCCGCCGCGACGGCCGGACCGGTCCGCGGGACCACGCGCTACCGCCGGGGCCCCGGCCGACCGTGCCCGAACGGCTGGCGGTGGTGGACCGGTTGCTCGACGGGTCGGTGCCGGCGGCGGGCGGGGTGTGGTCCCGGGCCACCGCGTGGATTCTGCGGATCGCGCTGGAACAGTCGGTGGACGAATTGTGGTCGCGTACCGAACCGGATCTCATGCGCTGTCCGATGCGCGCCCAGCTGCTCGCCCTGCGGGTGCTCGCCGATCCCGCGACCGCGGCCCGGGTCGCCGCCCTGTGGACCGCGCTGTCGCATGCCACCCACCATCACGACTATGAACTGGCGCCCGGGGTGACCGAACTGCGTCGCTGGCGTGACGACACCGCGCGTATCGCGCAGGACCTGGCCGCGGCCGAACCCTGACGCCGGAGGCGGTGCCCCGTCGTCGCCGCGGCGGCCGGTGCCGCGCAGAATCGGGGCGTGGACGATACGACACTGTGCCCCTGCCGCCGCGGCGACACCTTCGGTGCGTGCTGCGGGCCCCTGCTGGCCGGGCGGCCGGCGCCGAGCGCCGAGTCATTGATGCGTTCTCGCTATACCGCGTTCGCGCTCAGCGACGCCGAGTATCTGTTGCGCACCTGGCATCCCCGCACCCGTCCGGCCGATCTCGACCTCGACCCGGATCGCCGCTGGCTGTTCCTGGAAATCCTGCGCAGCGAGGCCGGCGGTCCGTTCGACGATTCCGGAATCGTCGAATTCATCGCCCACTACCGAGATTCCACCGTTCGCGCCACGTTGCACGAGGTCAGCCGCTTCGTCCGGTCGGCAGCCGGATGGCTGTATCTGGACGGCGAACTCGAGGCCTGACCGGCCGAGCCGTCCTTCGCCCGGGCATCCGAGTGCAACCACGGTAGTCTGCGCACCATGCCGCGGATCGCCATCGAATACTGCACCCAGTGCCGCTGGCTGCTGCGCGCGAGCTGGATGGCGCAGGAATTGCTGAGTACCTTCACCACCGAGATCGGCGAGGTCGCCCTGATACCCGGCGAGGGCGGAATCTTCCGGATCACGGTGGACGGGACCCAGGTGTGGGAGCGCCGCGCGGACGGTGGCTTCCCGGATATCGCGGTACTCAAGCAACGGGTCCGCGACCGGATCGCCCCGGATCGTGATCTCGGGCACGCCGACCGTGATCGAGGTCCGGCATCATCCGGCGCGAGCTGAACGGCTCAGCCGCAGCAACCGCCACCGCAACAGCCACCGCCGCCGGTGGTGGGTGCCGGGGCCATCGGCGCGGCCGCCCGCCCGCCGGTGGCGAAGGTCGTCAGCAGTTTCACCGTGTCGTCGTGGCCGCCGGGGCAGGCCGCGGGATCCGACGACTCCGCCATCGGACGTTTGACCTCGAAGGTGTCGCCGCATTCGCGACAGCGGAACTCGTAACTCGGCATACCCGCATTGTAGGGATGCCCCGGTACCGGAAATTCGGGAGCAACGCGACAAATCCGAAACCAAGGTGTAACCACTTCACCCGTACCCTCGAATGCACAGGTAGAGGAGGTCTGCGATGAACGTCCAGTTCTTCGGGGTGGCACCTGAGACAGGTGAGTCCGCTCCGGTGGCCCGGACCGAGTTCGGCGCGGTCCGGGGCACCCGGGAGGGCTCCCTGTCTGTGTGGCGTGGAATTCCGTACGCCGCCGCTCCGGCGGGTTCGCGCCGATTCCGGCCGCCGCGGGCCCGGGAACGCTGGGAGGGGGTCCGTGACTGCTTCACGGACGGGCAGATCGCGCCGCAGGATATGGACAACACCGTCCCCATGGACCGCTCCCTTCGCATGGGCGAGGACTGCCTCTGGGTCAACATCTGGGCCCCGGCCGAATCGGCCGAACCGCGTCCGGTGCTGGTCTGGCTGCATGGCGGGGCCTACTGCCTGGGCTCGGCCGCGCAGGCGGTATACGACGGCAGCCATCTCGCGGCATCCGGCGATGTCGTGGTGGTCACGGTGAACTACCGGATCGGCGCCCTGGGCTTCCTGGACCTCTCCTCACTGTCCGACGAGTTCGTCCCCAATCTCGGCCTCCTCGACCAGCTCGCCGCACTGGAATGGGTCCGCGACAATATCGCCGATTTCGGCGGCGACCCCAGCAATGTGACCCTGTTCGGCGAATCCTCCGGCGCCGGCTGCGTCACCGCGCTGCTCACCGCCCCGCGCGCGGCGGGCCTGTTCCAGCGCGCCATCGCGCAGAGCCCGCCCGCCACCACCGTCTACGGCCGGGAACGTGCCGCCGGGGTGGCCGAACGGTTCCGCGAACTGGTCGACCTGCCCCGGGCCCGGATCGACGAACTCCTGACCTGTCCGATCGAACGGATCGTACGGGCGGCCGCGGTCCTGATCGACGAAGTGCCGCTGCTGTCGCCCGGGACGCTGGCGGCCGCGCCGGTGGTCGACGAAGATCTGCTCCCCGGCTATCCCACCGACCGGTTCCGGGACGGTCGCTCGCATCGGGTGCCGCTCATCATCGGCACGAACAAGGACGAGGCCTCGCTGTTCCGGCTGTTCCGCTCACCGATCATGCCGGTCACCCCGCAGGCGGTGAACACCATGCTCGAACAGGTGCAGGCCGGCCATCCGGGACTCTCGGCGGAACGGCTCGCGGAGATCACCTCGGTCTACCCCGACCTGGCCAAACCGCGCGGCGCCCTGGCCATGTCCACCGACGCCGCCTTCCGGATGCCCGCGCTGTGGGTCGCCGACGGCCACGCCCAGCACTCCCGGACCTGGATGTATCGCTTCGACCACGCCACCCCGATGTTGCGTGCCGCCCGGGTCGGCGCGGGTCACGCCACGGAACTGCCGTATGTGTTCGGCAACTTCGGCACCTTCGACCACGATCCCACCTTCTGGCTGGGCGGCCGGAGACAGGCGGTCGAGGTCTCGGGCCGGATGATGCGCCGCTGGCTGGCCTTCGCCGAGCACGGGGTCCCGGCCGCGCTCGACGGTTCGAAACACTGGCCGCCCTACCACCCGGAGTCCCGCGACACGCTGCTGATCGACACGGTAGATCGCGTGGTCCCCGACCCGGAAGGCGAACTGCTCACCGCCTGGGGAGAACGCGCCGTCGGCTTCGCCTGAGTGGTGGACGAGGTATCGGGATGAGTACGGAGGCGCGGTACGTATCGCGCCGGCCCGCGAAGGTGCTGTGTTTTTGGCGCGCTGGCGCGCGCGGGGTTCGGCCCCCTGAGCGTCTGCTGTCAGCCCTCGAGACTCGTGGCTTCGCCACATGCGCTTCGAGGGCTGAC
>NZ_JBEZYU010000100.1:0-10364 GCF_040638875.1 Nocardia sp. NPDC024068
TGGGGCCCGCCCGGTTCTGGAGCGACCAGAGGGAGGGAGCGCAGCGACCGACCGGCGGGAGTGAAGAACCGGGTTAATAGGGCCCCACCCTCGAGGCGCGGAGCGCCTCCAAAATTACAGCCCGACCCTTCACGGAGGGGCCGATCCGAACCCTCTTCGCGGAGGGGTCGCTTCAACCCACCTCCCCGACCCTTCGCGGGGTCCATCCGAACCCCCCTTCCGGAGGGGCCGCTCCAAAACAAAAGCCGCCCGTCACATATGGCGGGCGGCCTCTGGGTGTGGCCGGGTCAGGCGGTGACGGCTGCCTTCTCCAGGATCTCGCGCGCGAGGGCGGCGGTTTCCGAAGGCGTTTTGCCGACCTTCACGCCCGCCGCCTCCAGCGCGTCCTTCTTCGCCTGGGCGGTGCCCGATGAGCCCGACACGATGGCGCCGGCGTGGCCCATGGTCTTGCCCTCGGGGGCGGTGAAGCCGGCCACGTAGCCGACGACCGGCTTGGTGACGTTGGCCTGGATGTAGGCCGCGGCCCGCTCCTCGGCGTCGCCGCCGATCTCACCGATCATGACGATCAGTTTGGTCTCGGGGTCCTTCTCGAACGCTTCGATGGCGTCGATATGGGTGGTGCCGATAACCGGGTCGCCGCCGATGCCGATGGAGGTCGAGAAGCCGAAATCGCGCAGCTCGTACATCATCTGGTAGGTCAGGGTGCCGGACTTGGAGACCAGTCCGATCGGGCCCTTGCCCGTGATGTTGGCCGGGGTGATACCGACCAGCGCCTCGCCGGGGGTGATGATGCCGGGGCAGTTGGGGCCGATGATCCGGGTCTTGGCGCCCTTCTCCACGTTGTAGGCCCACGCGTAGGCGGTGTCCTGCACCGGGATGCCCTCGGTGATCACCACGAGCAGCGGGATCTCCGCGTCGATGGCCTCGATGATGGCGTCCTTGGAGAACTTCGGCGGCACGAATGCGATGGAGACGTCGGCACCGGTCTTCTCCATGGCCTCGGCCACGGTGGCGAACACGGGCAGTTCGACCGCGTTGCCGTCTTTGTCGGTGTGCGCGACGGTGGTGCCCGCCTTACGCGCGTTCACACCGCCGACGACCTGCGTACCCGCCTTGAGCATCAGGGCGGTGTGCTTGGTGCCCTCGCCGCCGGTGATGCCCTGGACGATGACCTTCGAGTCCTTGTTGAGGAAGATTGACATAGTTCTTTTTGTCCTTTACTGGGCGTGCCCTGGTAGGTCGGCTCAGCGGGCCGCGAGTTCGGCGGCCTTGTCGGCGCCTTCGTCCATGGTCTGCGCCAGCGTCACCAGGGGGTGCGCGGCCTCGGCGAGGATCTTGCGACCCTCTTCCACCCGGTTTCCGTCCAGGCGGACCACGAGCGGCTTGTTGGCTTCGCCGCCCAGGATCTCGAGGGCCTTCACGATGCCGTTGGCCACCGCGTCACACGCGGTGATCCCGCCGAACACGTTGACGAAGACGCTCTTGACCTGCACATCGTTGAGGATGACGTCGAGGCCGTTGGCCATGACCTCCGCGGAGGCGCCGCCGCCGATATCGAGGAAGTTGGCCGGCTTCACACCCTTGTGGTTCTCGCCGGCGTAGGCGACGACGTCCAGGGTGGACATGACCAGACCGGCGCCGTTGCCGATGATGCCGACCTCGCCGTCGAGCTTGACGTAGTTGAGGTCGTTCTCCTTGGCCTTGAGCTCCAGCGGATCGGTCGCGTCGCGGTCCGCGAACTCCGCGTGGTCGGCGTGCCGGAACTCGGCGTTCTCGTCCAGGGTGACCTTGCCGTCGAGCGCGAGGATCTCGTTGTCCGGGGTGCGGACCAGCGGGTTGACCTCGACCAGGGTGGCGTCCTCGTTGACGAAGACCTCCCACAGCTTCTGGATCGTCACCGCCGCGGCGTCGAGCACATCGGCGGGCAGGTGGCCCTGCTCGGCGATGGAGCGGGCGAACGCCAGGTCGACGCCCTTGACCGCGTCGACCGGCACCTTGGCCAGCCGGTCGGGCTTGGTGGCGGCGACCTCCTCGATCTCCATACCGCCCTCGACCGAGCACATGGCCAGGTAGGTGCGGTTGGTGCGATCGAGCAGGAAGGAGATGTAGTACTCCTCGGCGATATCCTTCGCCTCGGCGACCAGGATCTTCTTGGTGACGTGGCCCTTGATGTCCAGGCCGAGGATGTTGTTGGCGTGGGTCTGCGCGTCGTCCGGGGTGGCGGCGTACTTCACGCCACCCGCCTTGCCGCGGCCGCCGACCTTCACCTGGGACTTGATCATCACCGGTTTGCCGATTTCCTCGGCGATCGCACGCGCGTCATCGGCTGTGTCGGTCACGCGGCCTTCCGACGAGGGCACTCCGTGCTTTACGAAGAGCTCCTTCGCCTGATATTCGAAGAGATCCATGTACTCACCGTCTCGTCTGCGTTGCTATGACAACGTCTTTGTTGGCGGCCCGACGTCGGTAGCGGGTCGCTCGGACTCTAACCATTCATAGGGACGGCCGATCGGGCACGTTCATCCTAAGTGGCGCAGGTCACGGGCCTCGCCGCGGGGACCTGAAACACGCAGGCCAAGGCTACCGGCGAGTAGCTTCTACCACTTCCGCAGGCGGTCCGGCACATGTGGTCCGGCGGCCGTGAACGTGGCACGTGAAATCACCGTTCAGAGTTTCCGGCAGTGAGCAATTGATCCACCAGAAGGTGATCAATGTCACAGTAACGTTTGAGTACGGCCTACCGCTTGCCGCGTCGCAATCGTTTCGTTACCGTCGAACCGTTGATGTCACAGCTCGATCACGAGCGTGCTCAGGCGTGGACGCTTGCGCACCCGGTTATCGCGCGGGTAGAGATCTCCAGGATTATGCTCCCGTGAGCAGGTTGAGAGAGGACGGCAGCTTGACGCAGCACCCCGCTCCGCAGTCGCAGGGCCGTTCGGCGGTCGCCACCCCGGGGCCGCATCGCACCGCCGAGGGATTCATCGGTGCCATCGTCCGCAATCGGATCGGCCGATGAACCACCGCGGGACACTGAACCCCCAGTACGACAACCGAGCCGGCCGGCGTCATCGCGATTCCGCGGACCAGGGGCCGCAGCCGTTCAACGCGTTCGGCGCCCCCGGGGACAGCCGCGCGCGCCGCCGTCCGCTGAACACCGCCGCCGCGTCCGCCGCCGCCGATTCCCATCGCGCCGCGGCCGACGATTTCTGGGCCACCAACCAGGGCTGGGCCGATTCCCAGGACGCCGCGCAGCCATGGGATGCGCCGGCCGCACAGCAGACGTGGGACGCCGCCCCGGAGCCGCAGTCGTGGTCCCCGGGCGCGCAGCAGCAGGCGTGGGACGCGCCCGCGGAGCAGCAGACTTGGAACGCCTCGCAGGGCGGCGACTGGGCCCGTGCCGATTGGCAGGACAACGGCAGCTGGCAGCAGCACGAAAAACCCGCCTGGCACAGCGATCCCAACTGGAACACCCACCAGAGCTGGACCGACCCCCAGCCCTGGGCCGACGATCCCGCAGCCCGGGAGTCCGCGGATCACGCGCAGCCCGGTGAGAGGGTCCGGCCGGCCACCATCGCCGAGGCGCTCGAGAGCGTGCCCGACGACGGCGAGCCCGTCGAGGAGAGCAAGCAGTCCCGTTCTCGCGGCGCGCACCGGGTGGCCGCTCCGCCCTCCGCCCTCAAGGGCCGGGCCGCGGTCGTCGCGGTCGCGGCGGGCGCGGTCGTCGCCGCCGGTCAGTGCGCCACCGCCTCGCCCGGCGAACAGAAGCAGCAGCAGGCCACCGACTACGAGGCCGCGGGCTCGGTACACGAGATCGCCGCCCAGTCCATGGCCACCGAAGACCCCGCCGCGGTGGGTGAGACCAAATCCCCGCAGATGCTCGGCGCCGGCGCTCCGGTCGACGCGGGCCGGTTCGGTGAAATGCTGGCCAACGGCGCCGAATTCGCGCACAACCTGGCACAGGCGGAGGAGGCCAAGTTCCGGCCGCTGTTCGCTCGCTTCGCGAGTGGCTCGTACACCTCCGGGTTCGGTGCCCGCTGGGGCGTCCAGCATCTGGGTATCGATGTGGCCGGGCCGATCGGGACCCCGATCTACGCGGTGGCCGACGGTGAGGTGATCGATGCCGGTCCCGCGTCGGGCTTCGGTATGTGGGTACGCCTACTGCACGCCGACGGCACCGTCACGGTGTACGGGCACGTCGATACCACCACGGTAGGGGTCGGCGAGTACGTGTTCGCGGGCGATCAGATCGCCACGATGGGCAACCGGGGCTTCTCCACCGGCCCGCACTGCCATTTCGAGGTATGGCTGAACGGCAGCGACAAGGTAGATCCCGTGCCCTGGCTCGCGACCCGCGGCATCGGCCTCAACGGCAGCGGCGACTGACACGGAACTCTCGGCCGGGCCGGTTCGACGGGCCGGGGCACCGGCTGTCAGGGCGCCGCGGTGATCGCCAGTCCGATCAGCGCGATCACTTTCGCGACCTCCAACGCGATGTACCAGTAGTGCCCTGTCGATCGTGGTAGGTCTTCACCTGCGAGTACCCGATCCGAGCGGCGCGACAGCGGCGGCCGCACCACGGCCAGTTGCACGGTCAGGATTCCCACCGCCACCGCTGCCCACGTCCAGACCCCACCGGCGGGCCGGAGGACGACCGCGGATACCACCAGCAGCGCCGCGAGTACCGACTCCACCGTGTTCAGGGCCCGGAAGACGAGACGGCCGATTCCCAGGCCGAGTTCGGTGGTGACTCCGGGCGCACGGAACTTCAGCGGCGCCTCGAGGAACGAGATCGCGAGCACCATACCGAGCCAGAGCATCGGCACGAACCACAACAGATGCTGTGCAAGGGACTTCATGGCCCAAATCCAACCCGCCGCGCGCTGTGGGGCGGCCGCTACAGCTTGGTCAGGGTCTGGCTGAACTTCGGAATCAGCCGGATGGTGCCGCCGGTACCGAAGTCGATCGTCACGCTCGCCATATCGCCGACTCCGTCGGCCGCGACCACCCTGCCCAGCCCGTATTTGTCGTCGCTCACCCGATCCCCGACCGCCAGCACCAATCCCACATTGTTGCGGGCGACCCCGGGCCGGCCGGGCCGGCTGTCCCGTATTCCGGGCCGTGATTCCCGCGATTGCGGCCAGCCGCCGGTCCAGTCGGTGTCATCGGACTCCGCGCCACGCCGGCGTCCGAATCGTTCCGGCGCCGACGGGCGTTTCGGCTCCAGTCGCTGCCAGTCGATCAGATGATCCGGAACTTCCTGCAGGAACCGGGACTCCGGGTTGAACACCGGCTGCCCCCACCCCGACCGCACCACGGCGCGCGTGAGGTACAGCCGCCGCCGGGCCCGGGTGATCCCCACATACGCCAGGCGCCGTTCCTCCGCCAATTCCGCCGGGTCGCCGAGGGCGCGCAGATGCGGGAACTGCCCGTCTTCCCAGCCGGTGACGAACACCACCGGGAATTCCAGCCCCTTGGCCGTGTGCAGGGTCATCATGGTGACCATCCCCGACCCTTCGTCGGGTATCTGATCGGTATCGGCCACCAGCGACACCCGCTCCAGGAACGCGGCCAGCGATCCCGGCTCCGGTTCGCCCTCACCGGTTTCCGGCAGGATGCCCTCGGCCCGCGCCGCCTCCAGCGCGTTACGCGCCTCGGAACTGAATTCGCGGGCCACGCTGACCAGTTCGTTGAGATTGTCCAGCCGCGCGCCGTCCTGCGGATCGTCGGATGCCTCCAGTTCGGCGCGGTACCCGGTGCGGTCGAGTACCGCATCCACCACCGCCCCCACATCGGGGAAATCCAGTTCGTCCAGCTCGCCGGCCGCCCGGATCTGTTCCAGCAGCGCGACGAACCCGGCGATGGCATTGCGGGCCCGGGTGTTCAGCAGCGCGACCTCACCGGCGGCGGCATCGCGGAGGGCTTCGGCGAAACCGATACCCCGTTGCTCGGCGTGCACGGCCACACAGGCCTCGGCGCGATCCCCGATCCCGCGACGCGGGGTGTTGAGGATGCGGCGCAGGCTCACGGCATCATCGGGGTTCTCCAGGACACGCAGGTAGGCGACGATATCGCGCACTTCCTTACGCTCGTAGAACCGAACCCCGCCGACCACCTTGTACGGCAGGCCCATCCGGATGAAGATCTCTTCCAGGGCCCGCGAATTGTTGTTGGTGCGATAGAACACCGCGATATCGGAGTAGGCGACCTCCCCCGCATCGACCAGCCGGTCGATCTCGCGGGCCACGAAAGCTGCTTCGTCGTGCTCGTTGTCGGCGACATAGCCGGTGATGAGTTCGCCCTCACCGGCTTCGGTCCACAACCGCTTGTCACGGCGGTTGGTGTTGCGGGCGATCACGGCGTTCGCGGCGGACAGGATGTTCTGGGTGGAGCGGTAGTTCTGCTCGAGCAGGATGGTCTCGGCGTCGGGGAAATCGCGTTCGAATTCCTCGATATTGCGGATGGTGGCGCCGCGGAAGGCGTAGATCGACTGATCGGCGTCACCCACCACGCAGAGTTCACTGGGCGGTACCGCGCGCGGATCGTCGTCCCGGTCCGCGGATTCGGCGGCGGGATCCGCGGCGGCGGCACCGGCCTCGGTATCGGAGGTCTCGGTGGCGGTCTCGGTATCGCGGCCGTGATGGCCCACCAGTTCCCGTACCAGCACGTACTGAGCATGGTTGGTGTCCTGGTACTCGTCCACCAGCACATGCCGGAACCGGCGGCGGTAGTACTCGGCGACCTCGGGATGCTTCTGCAGCAGCACCACCGTCTCGCCGATGAGGTCGTCGAAGTCCAGCGCGTTGGCGGCGCGCAACCGCCGCTGGTATTCGGCGTAGACGCGGGCGACGATACGGGGCAGGTCGGCGTCGTCGAACTCGGCGTCGGAGCCCGCCTTATCGGGGCCGATCAGTTCGTTCTTCAGATTCGAGATGGCCGTGGCGAGCAGGCGTGCCGAATATTTCTTCGGATCGAGTTCGAGATCCCGGCCGATCATGGTGAGCAGGCGGCGGGAATCGTCGGCGTCGTAGATGGAGAAGTTCGAGTTCATCCCGGGCAGCAACACGGACTGGGTGCGCAGAATGCGGACACAGCTGGAATGGAAGGTAGACACCCACATACTCGCGGCGCGCGGGCCCACCAGCTCGATGACCCGCTCCCGCATCTCGGCAGCGGCCTTGTTGGTGAAGGTGATGGCGAGCACCTGCCCCGGAGTGACCCCGCGGGCGGCGAGCAGATAAGCGATCCGGCGGGTCAGCACGGCGGTCTTGCCCGAACCCGCGCCGGCCACGATCAGCAGCGGTGGACCGGTATGCAGAACCGCCGCGCGCTGCTGCGGGTTCAGGCCCTCCAGCAGCGCCGCGGCCTCCTCCTCGCGCCGCTGCGCCGCATCCGTACGCCGCTGGGTCTGTTCGTTCTGGACCCGGCGCTGCAGTGCGGCCAGCCCACCCGGCGCCGCGCCGCCCTCCCGGCCACCCGACACGGAATCGCCCGGCTGTCGCGCATCCGGGTATTCGAGACCGGGTAGCTGCGGCGCACCTCGCCCACGATCGGACGCGCCGGGCTCCGGCGAGCCGGCACCGGAGTGCTGTGCGCGGGGAGTTGGCGAATCCGAACGAGGTGCTGCCGCTGTGGTGTCCATCGTCTGTTCACGCTACCGCCGCGACCCGACACGATCGAACACTCGGCCGAATTCGGCGGTCTCACCGGCTACTGTGCCGCAACCCGGGGCATCGGACCGGTATACCCAACCGTGACCGTTTTGCATACCTCGCGGACCGTGGCAAACTGGCATTATGGTTTGCCCTGTAGCGCAACACCCGCTCCGGCTGTACGGACCGCGGCACCGCAGACGGGGGACCTGAGTCCCATCCGGGCAGGTAGGGGGATTACAAGCAGCACCGGACCCGCCGGGTCTTATCACGGTGAAGGAGCTCTGGACCGGTAACACGAAGCGCCTCGGCGCCGATCCAGGTTCTGACACGAGGAGATGAATGATGAGCACACCCGCTACTGCGACCGAGTCGGATTCGACAACCGGCCCGGAATCGGAGCTCCCTCGGAACGAAGCCGAGATCGAGAAACTCCGTAAGGAGATCGATCAACTCGACGCGGATATCCTGGCGGCGATCAAGCGCCGGACGGAGATCTCGCGGGTGATCGGGCGAACCCGTATGGCATCCGGCGGTACCCGGCTGGTACACAGCCGGGAGATGAAGGTGCTGGAACGGTTCAGCGAACTCGGCCAAGAGGGTCATACACTGGCGATGCTGCTGCTGCGTCTCGGTCGCGGCCGGCTCGGTCGCTAGACCACACGAACCGCTGCGGCGGCCCGCAGACCGCCGCACTCCCACGAACCGCCCCGGGTGATCGTGCCCCGGGGCGGTTCGTATGCGCGGCCTCCCGCCGCCCTACTGCATGGCGATGTACTTGGTCGACAGATACTCCTCGATCCCCTCCGTACCGCCTTCCCTGCCGAAGCCGGACGCCTTCACACCGCCGAACGGAGCGGCCGGATCGGAGATCACCCCGCGGTTGACGCCCACCATCCCGGTCTCCAGCCCCTCGGCCACCCGCAGCGCCCGATCCAGATCCCGGGTGTAGACATAGCTGACCAGCCCGTATTCCGTATCGTTGGCCGCTGCCAGCCCTTCCTCCTCGGTATCGAAGGCGACGATGGGCGCGACCGGCCCGAAGACCTCCTCACGCAGGATCCGGGCGTTCGCGGGGAGATCGGTGAGCACGGTGGCGGGATAGAACCAGCCCGGACCGCCCGGTGCCTTACCACCGACCCGAGCCGTCGCCCCACCGGATACCGCGTCGTCCACCAGCTCGGAAACGGTGGTCAACTGCTCCTCGTTGATCAACGGGCCCAGCGTCGTATCCGGATCGGTGCCCGGCCCCAGCCGGACCTTCTCGTTCACCGCCGCCACGAACTTATCCGTGAACTCCGCCAGCACCCCGCGCTGCACATGGAACCGGTTCGCCGCGGTGCAGGCCTCGCCGCCGTTGCGGAGCTTGGCCAGCATGGCGCCCTCGACGGCCGCGTCGATATCGGCATCGTCGAACACCACGAACGGTGCGTTGCCACCGAGCTCCATCGACGTCCGCAACAAGCCGCCCGCGGACTTCTCGACCAGGGTGCGCCCGACCTCGGTGGAACCGGTGAAGGTGAGCTTGCGCAACCGCGAATCGTCGATCAGGGCCTGGGTCACCGCGCCCGACCGGCGCGAGGTGAGCACCGACAGCACGCCGTCGGGCAGACCTGCCTCGGAACACAGCTTCGCCAGTAGCAACATGGTGAGCGGGGTCGCCGAGGCCGGTTTGACGATCATGGTGCACCCGGCCGCCAAGGCCGGACCGATCTTGCGGGTCCCCATCGCCAGCGGGAAATTCCACGGCGTGATCGCCAGACAGGGCCCCACCGGCTGCTTGTGCACCATGATCCGCCCGGTACCGGACGGGGCATGCAGATACCGACCGCTGACCCGCACCGCCTCCTCGCTGAACCAGCGGAAGAACTCCGCGCCGTAACGCACTTCATTGCGACTCTCCGGCAGCGCCTTACCCATTTCCAAGGTCATCAGGAGGGCGAACTCCTCCGACCGCGCGGTGACCTGCTCGAACACCGCGCGCAGGATCTCCCCGCGCTCCCGCGAGGAGGTCGCCGCCCATTCCTCCTGCACCGCGGCCGCAGCATCCAGCGCCCGGATGGCGTCCTCAGGGGCCCCGTCCGCCACCTCGGCGATGACATCGCCGTTCGCCGGGTTGTGCACGGCGAACGTCCCCCCGCCGGCGGCATCGACCGGCCCCCCGATCCACAACTTCTTCGGTACGGATTCGAGTACTTCTGTTACTGAGGCCATACTTCCGAGCCTATGCGGCAGGGGCCGGGAAATCGTCGGCTCCGGGGAACAGTGTTTTGGGGCGGACCCTTCGCGGAAAGTAGGAGGGGGTTGAAGCGGCCCCACCGCGAAGAGGGGGTTCGGATCGACCCATCCGCGAAGGGTCGGGCTGTAATTTTGGAGCGGCTCCGCCGCTCGAGGGTGGGGCCCTATCAACCCGGTTCTTCACTCCCGCCGGTCAGTCGCTGCGCTCCCTCCCTCTGGTCGCTCCAGAACCGGGCGGGCCCCACCCAGCACGGATTGCGACCATCCGGATAAAACGTGAGATCCCCGCGAAGCCACCCCGCACTACGCAGCGCACGGGCCCGCTACCAGCGTCACCACCCGGTTCCGATCCGAATCGTTCCCTTCCAGAGAATGGGTCACCTTCTCGGTGCCGAGTTCAGCGAGGCCCTGAAAGGGTTCGGCCCGCGTCTGCTGTCAGCCCTCGAAGCGCATGTGGCGAAGCCACGAGTCTCGAGG
>NZ_JBEZYU010000101.1:0-9734 GCF_040638875.1 Nocardia sp. NPDC024068
CCGAGTTCAGCGAGGCCCTGAAAGGGTTCGGCCCGCGTTTGCTGTCAGCCCTCGAAGCGAGGCGGCGCAGCCGCGAGTCTCGAGGGCTGACAGCAAACGCTCAGAGGGCCGAACCCCGCGGCGCCGAAGGCGCCGCCAAAAATGCAGCGCGCCCTTTCGCGATTGCTGTGCGGAGTCCGCGGCGTTTTCCGGTGGCCGGGTCGATCGTGCTGACCGCTTGTCCGTTGAACTTGCGTTCCGAGGCCGTTTCCGGGGCGTCGTCGGCGGTGTGGCGGAGGTATTTGTTGGGCAGCGCGAGTTTGAGGATGGTTCGCCAGGCCTTGAAGTACTGGACCGGCAGCGAACCGGTGGTGTAGGGCAGATCGTATTTATCGCAGAGTTCGCGCACCCGGACCGCGATATCGGCGTAGCGGTTGCTGGGCAGGTCGGGGAAGAGGTGGTGTTCGATCTGGTGGCTCAGGTTCCCGGTCATGAAGTGCATGAGTTTGCCGCCCGAGATATTGGCGCTGCCCAGCATCTGCCGCAGGTACCACTGGGCCTGGGATTCGTTGTCGATATCGGCCTTGGTGAATTTTTCGGCGCCGTCGGGGAAGTGACCGCAGAAGATGACCGCGTTGGACCAGATATTGCGGATCACGTTGGCCGTGAAGTTCGCGGTCAGGGTGTGGAAGAACGACGGGCCGGTGAGCAGGGGGAACACCACATAGTCTTTGAGGGCCTGCTTCTTGATCTTGGCCAGTGCCTCGTCGACCTTACGGTCGAATTCGGCGCGTTCGGGGCTGCCGGGCTTCACCTTGCCGGCCGCGACCTTGCCGAGTTCCAGATGCTGGATGGCGACGCCGTATTCGAAGAACGACTGCAGCACCAGGTTGTAGACCGGGTTGCCGATATTGAAGGGTTTCCACCGCTGATCGCGGGTGACGCGCAGCAGGCCGTAGCCGATATCGTCGTCCATGCCCAGGACGTTGGTGTACTTGTGATGCAGGAAGTTGTGGGTGTGCTTCCAGTGCTTGGAGGGGCCGGCGTTATCCCATTCCCAGTGGCTGGAGTGGATCTCCGGATCGTTCATCCAATCCCATTGACCGTGCATCACGTTATGCCCGATCTCCATGTTCTCGATGATCTTGGCGGTGCCCAGCAGGGCCACGCCGGCGAACCAGGCCGGCGGTAGGAAGCCTGCGAACAGAACTGTGCGGCCGCTGATCTCGAGCGCGCGCTGCAATCGGATGACGTTGCGGATATAGCGGGCGTCTCGTTCGCCGCGGGTGGATTCGATGTCGCGGCGAATCGCGTCGAACTCCGCTCCCAGCGCTTCCACATCCGCCTCGGTGAGGTGCGCGTATTCCTTGACGTCCGAAATAGCCATGGGGGCTACCCTACCGTAAGTTACGGCACCGTAGGTTTGGGGATTTCCGCAGAAAATGTGGCGTGGACCCTATTGCGCGTCCCAAAGGCGGATGTTAGGTCGAGAGCAATCGCTGTTGACGCGGATCACTCCAGGACCTCGATTGCATGATCGGCCGGTCTCGGGCGCACGTTACATCACGAATCGATATCGGCGGGGAACATTCACCGGATGCGAGGTGTCCGTCAGACGGAGGGTGCGTTCGCCTTACGCAGCGCATACCGTGCGCGCCGCAGCAGGGCCCGCTCCTGCCGGGCCCTGGCCTGCAGCAGTTCCCGCTCCTGTTTGGCCTTGGCCCGCAGATTCCGCTCGGCGGCGCGCAGCACTTCCTTTTCGTGCTCCGCTTTGGCGCGCAGTGCCACCTTTGCCTCGTGCAGCGCCGATCGCAGTCCACGTCGTTTGCCGGTGGCCGGGTCGATGCTCCAGGGCCGGTGCTCGGAATCCGGGTGCAGGGTGATCCCGGCGAATTTCCGTTCGGAGGACGTTTCCGGGGCGTCGTCGGCGGTGCGTCGCAGGAATCGATCCGGTAGGGCGAGTTTGTGGATGGTGCGGAAGGCGAGCAGATACTGCTTTCCCAGCGACCCGGTCGTGTACGGCAGATCGTATTTCTCGCACAGCGCGCGTACCTGCTTCGCGACCTCCGGATAACGATTGCTCGGCAGGTCGGGGAAGAGATGGTGCTCGATCTGATAGCTCAGATTCCCGCTCATGAAGCCCATGACCGGCCCGGCGGAGAAGTTCGCGCTGCCCAGCATCTGGCGCAGATACCATTCGCCGGGCGTCTCGCCGACCAATTGTTCCTCGGTGAACTTCTCGGCGCCGTCGGGAAAATGCCCGCAGAAGATCACCGCGTACGCCCAGAGGTTGCGGACCAGATTCGCGGTGGCGTTCGCCTTCAGCGTCGAGATGAACGCCGGGCCGGTCAGGGCCGGGTAGACCAGGAAATCCTTCGCGACCTGCCGGGTGATCTTGCGGGCGAAGGCCCGGTTCGGTTCGGAGCCGAGCTGATGGCGCGGGACCCCGGCGAGTTCTTTCTCGATGCTCCAATCGTGCAGCGCGATGCCCCATTCGAACAACGCGGCCAGAACCACATTGGCGACCGGCTGCACCAGATGCACGGGGCGCCACGGCTCGTCCCGTGTCATGCGGAGGATGCCGAAACCCAGGTCCTCGTCCTTGCCCAGGACGTTGGTGTAGGTGTGATGGGAGTAGTTGTGCGCTCGCCGCCACTGCGCCGACGGCCCGGTCATATCCCACTCCCAGTTGGTGGAGTGGATTTCCGGATCGTTCATCCAGTCCCACTGGCCGTGGCTGATGTTGTGCCCCAGCTCCATGTTCTCGATGATCTTGGCCACCGACAGCATCGCGGTGCCCGCCACCCAGGCCCACCGGTTGCGGCTACCGAAGAGCACCGCGCGGGCCGCGAGTTCCAGGCCGCGCTGGGCGGCGATGGTCCGGCGGATGTAGCGGGCATCGCGCTCACCCAGGGATTGCTCCACCGAGCGCCGGATCCCGTCGAGCTCTTGGCCCAACGTCTCGACATCGGCGGCCGTGAGGTGGGCAAAGGCTCTGATGTCGGTGATGGCCACCGGCGTCCCTTTCTGTAGGCGCTGTCTGCGGAAACGAGAGCGAGTCGGGCGGCCGTCCCGCCGTCGTCCCGGCCTTGCGCGTTCGTATGCCGATTTTGCCGTCAGCACTGCCGGTCTGTGTGGGACCCGGGCCGGAAACGGCGAACGGATAAGGAAGATCTTCCCGGTCGGGAAGCAACCTCCGTTTCGGTTCGAGGGTACCCGTGCCGGGTGGATTCACCGACCCTGTGGCCGGTCGCGCTCACACCTCGAGTGTGCAGTCCCCGGCCGCGGCCGAGATGCAGGTCTGGACCTTCTCGCCCTCGAAGCGTTCCGTACCGTTGCGCAGATCGCGGGCGTGACCCGAACTCAAGGTCACCACACAGGTCTGGCAGATACCCATCCGGCAGCCGAACGGCAACTGAACGCCGACCGACTCGCCGGCCTCCAGCAGTGTGGTGGCGCCGTCCACGGTGATCGTGCGGCCGGTTTTGCCGAACGTGACGGTGCCGCCCTCCGCGTTCGCCGAACGCTCCACCTCGAAACGTTCCACGTGCAACCGGGATTCGAGACCCGCGTCCTGCCAGTGCCGTTCGATGTCGGCGAGCATCCCCAGCGGGCCGCAGGCCCAGGTCTGGCGTTCCCGCCAGTCCGGGTACAGCTCGTCCAGTGTGGCCGGGGCGAACTTGCCCTGTTCTCCGGTGAGATGGACATGGGAGACGAAGCCGGGGTGTCGGTCGTGCAGGTCGGCGAGTTCGGTGCCGAACATCACATCCTGGGCGGTGCGCGCGGAGTGGACGTGCACGACGTCGGTGACGGCGTTGCGGCGGTCCAGGGCACGCAGCATGGACATCACCGGGGTGATCCCGGAACCCGCGGTGAGGAACAGCACCTTCGGCGGCGGCGGCGAGGGGAGGACGAACGCGCCCTGCGGCGCGGCCAGCCGCACGATGGTCCCGGGGGAGACACCGTTGACCAGATGGCTCGACAGGAAACCCTCCGGCATCGCCTTCACCGCGATCGCGATGACCTTCCTGCCGTGCTGCGGGTCCTCCCATTCCGGCGGGCTGGTGAGCGAATAGGAGCGCCAGTGCCAGCGGCCCTGCACCAGGATTCCGATCCCGATGTACTGCCCGGGTTCATAGCGGAAGTCGAAACCCCAGCCGGGTTTGATGACCAGGGTCGCCGAATCGGCGGTCTCCTTGCGGACGTCGACGACCCGGCCGCGCAGTTCCCGTGCCGACCACAGCGGGTTGGCCAGGTGCAGGTAGTCGTCGGGGAGCAGCGGAGTGGTGGCCCGGGCGACCGCGCCGCGTAGCACGTTGAGGCGGCCACCGCGTTCGGCCACGTTCGCGGCCGGTGCCTCGAGCCACTCCCGGACATTCTTGAGAACCATCGCTGCCGTTTCGTCCTTCTGTCGTCGTGGTCGCCGTCGGCGACCGCTCGACGTCAGGTTACGGCATCGTAGGTTCGCACGGGGCCCATGGCGTCGCGACTGCGACGGATCACAAAGGCGTCCGGTCACAGGTCGCGCGGGATCCGGTCGGGCCGGGCCCGGCGCTCAGAGCAGTTCGAGCAGGAAGGGCAGTTCCTGGGTGGCATACCAGGCCAGCTGGTGGTCCTCGGCATCGCCCAGGACGAACTCGGCGTCCTCGTCGCCCAGATCCGCGGCGTCGATGATGTCGACCGCCTTGGCCACCGCCGGTTCGGCCTCGGCCAGATCCATATGCACCGAGCCGATGCGTTTGTACTGGATCGGCCCGTCCAGTTTCACCACGGCATCGTCGAGGTCGGGCCGCAGGGTGACACCTGTGGCGTCGACCGCGATGACCGCGCGCCGGTACATCGGCGCCGAAGAGCTGTGGATCTCGTCGGCCAGCAGCCGCAGCGAGGCCCGCGCCGCCTCCCCGATGGCGACCTCGGACAATTCCTCGTCGTCACCTGAGGCGTAGGCCTCACGCAGCGCCGGGGTGAG
This sequence comes from Nocardia sp. NPDC024068, assembly GCF_040638875.1. Classification (NCBI taxonomy): domain Bacteria; kingdom Bacillati; phylum Actinomycetota; class Actinomycetes; order Mycobacteriales; family Nocardiaceae; genus Nocardia; species Nocardia sp. NPDC024068. Next base: position 4,949 of record NZ_JBEZYU010000101.1, read on the forward strand.
CGCGAAGGCCGTCCCCCCGACCGCGTGCAATTCACGTTTGTCCACGAGTTCGCGCAGCATCGGCACGGTGGCCGGCACGTACACGCGCATTGTCTTGCGCTCAGAGGCAGGCACCGAGTATCTCCTCCATCGATTCGGGCACCGACGCGGCCAGCACTCCGATATCGGCCATCGCCTCGCGATCGGCATTGAGTCCGTAGCAGACCCGCCCGTCGTAGGACGTGATCCCGATACTCGTCGCCTGGTTGCGCAGCAGTGGCGGAACCGGGTACATCTCCAGCATCCGCGCGCCGCCGACGTACATGGGCGTCTGCGGGCCCGGCGCGTTGGTGATCACCACATTGAACGTATGGTCTGCGAACGTACTCGCCGCCCGCACACTCATCGCGTGCAGGCTGGGTGGAGCGAAGCCGGCCAGATGAATCAGGGTGCGGGCACGCACCGCGTGTCGTTGCCGGCCGTCCTCGGTGGTGGCGTGCGCGATATGGGAGAGACGCATCACGGGACTGGGCTCGCCGACCGGCAGGTCGATCAGGAACGGGGTGATCTCGTTGGGCAGGGTGCGCCCCGTGCCCGGATCGCTGCCGTATCCCGACATCGGCACCACCGCGCGCAGCACCGTCGACTCGGTGAGCCCCTTGTTCCGCGACAGCAGCCAGTTGCGCAACGCGCCGGTCACCACGGCCAGGACCACATCGTTGATGGTGCATCCCGCCTGCTGGTGCACCCGCCGGTAGTCGGCCAGATCGGTGACCGCCACCGCGACCCGGCGCTGCCGGGAGGTGCGGGCGTTCAGCGGGCTGTCGGGGGTGCCGCTCGCCGCCGAACGCACCGCCGACACCACCGAGTCCAGCGTCCGGCCCGCCGCCCCGATGAGGCCGGCCGCGTTGGCTCCGGCCTCGCGCAGCACCTCCACCGCCGAGCCCGGCTGCGTCGCGAGATGACCGAGTGCGCCCACCAGCAGATCGGTATCACTGGGCTCGCGGCCCGGGCGCCACAGATCGTCGGCGACCTCGCGCGGGGATTCGTCCGGGTCCACGACCACATGGCCGATCTCCAGGGCCGCCCGGCCGTCGACGAGAGCGGCGTGGGATTTCGTGTAGATCGCGCACCGGCCGCCGGACAGGCCCTCGATCAGATACATCTCCCACAGCGGCCGGCTCGGGTCGAGCGGGCGCGAGCCCAGGCGGGCCACCAGTTCGTGCAGCTGGTCGTCGCTCCCCGGGGAGGGCAGCGCGGAGCGGCGCAGGTGGTAGGTGATATCGAAATGGCTGTCCTCGACCCAGACGGGCCGCCCCAGCGACAAGGGCACTTCCCGGATCTTGCGCCGGTAGCGCGGTACCAGCGGCAGCCGTGATTCCACCAGGTCGACCAGCCCCTGGTAGTCGAGGATCCGGTCGCCGTCCGCGGTGGAGTTCTCCAGTACGGCGAGCGACCCGATATGCACCGGGTGGGTGGTCGACTCCAGCCGGAAGAAGTCCGCGTCCTGCGTTGTCAGCCTCGCTATCACGCTGGTGTCTGCTCCTTCGGAGTCCGGAATCCGCACTCCATTGTGACCAGCCGACAGGTGTTCCCGCACGATTGTGTGCGATATTTCGATAAGCATTTGGAGACCTTGCGTACCGGCTCTCCGTGGGATATCGGGCCGTGGTCGTAGCCGCCGATTGTGACGTGGGCGCACCGGCCGGGTATGCGGCGGCGCCTACCATGGGTGCCGCATTACCATGAAGCAAGCTGCGGCTACGGGCCCGTCGCCGGGACCGTGCGGCAGTGAGTGAACATCGGAGCCGAAACCGACCCAGAGGACTGACGAGACTCGTGCCTGCGCTGACACTGTCGAGGTTGCTACGTTTTGGTGAGGGCCGCATGGTCAAGCGTCTCTCCCATCTCGCCGACGAGGTGATCGGGCTCGAGGACGACTACGAGCCTTTGTCCGACGCCGAGCTGCAGGCGAAAACCGATGAGTTCCGGGAGCGCTACGCCGATGGCGAAACCCTCGACGACCTGCTGCTCGAGGCCTTCGCCGTGGCCCGCGAGGCCTCGTGGCGGGTGCTGCAGCAGAAGCACTACAAGGTGCAGATCATGGGTGGCGCGGCGCTGCATCTGGGAAATATCGCCGAGATGAAGACCGGTGAGGGTAAAACCCTCACCTCGGTGCTACCCGCGTATCTGAACGCGATCAGCGGTGACGGTGTGCATATTGTCACCACCAATGACTACCTGGCCAAACGTGACTCCGAGTGGATGGGCCGGGTGCACCGGTTCCTCGGTCTCGAGGTGGGCGCGATCCTGTCCGGGATGACCCCGGCGCAGCGGCGTGACGCCTACAACGCCGATATCACCTACGGCACCAACAACGAATTCGGCTTCGACTATCTGCGCGACAATATGACCCATTCGCTGGATGATCTCGTCCAGCGTGGTCATAATTTCGCCGTGGTCGACGAGGTCGACTCCATTCTGATCGACGAGGCCCGTACGCCGTTGATCATCTCCGGCCCGGCGGACGCGTCCAGTAAGTGGTATGCCGAATTCGCCCGAATTGCGCCGTTGCTGAAAAAGGACCTGCACTACGAGGTCGATATCAAAAAACGCACGATCGGCGTGCACGAGGCCGGGGTGGAGTTCGTCGAGGATCAGCTCGGTATCGACAATCTGTACGAGGCGGCCAACTCGCCGCTGGTGAGCTACCTGAACAACGCCGTCAAGGCCAAGGAGCTCTACACCAAGGACAAGGACTACATCGTCCGCGACGGCGAGGTCATCATCGTCGACGAGTTCACCGGGCGCATCCTGGTCGGCCGCCGCTACAACGAGGGTATGCACCAGGCGATCGAGGCCAAGGAAGAGGTCGAGATCCAGCCGGAGAACCAGACCCTGGCCACCATCACCCTGCAGAACTATTTCCGCCTCTACGACAAGCTGTCCGGTATGACCGGTACCGCCGAGACCGAGGCGGCCGAGCTGCACCAGATCTACAGTCTGGGCGTCATCCCGATCCCGACCAACCGGCCCATGGTCCGGGCCGATCAGGCCGATCTCATCTACAAGACCGAAGAGGCGAAATTCAACGCCGTGGTCGACGATGTGGTGGAACGCTACGAAGCCGGCCAGCCGGTGCTGATCGGTACCACCAGCGTGGACCGCTCGGAGTATCTGTCCAAGCAGCTCACCAAGCGCGGGGTTCCGCACAATGTGCTGAACGCGAAGTTCCACGAGAAGGAAGCGCAGATCATCGCCGAGGCCGGTCGGCCCGGCACGGTGACCGTCGCGACGAATATGGCCGGTCGTGGTACCGATATCGTGCTCGGCGGCAACCCCGACATCATCACCGACACCCTGCTGCGCCAGCAGGGCCTGGATCCGGTGAACACGCCGGAGGAGTACCAGGCCAACTGGTTCCACGCCCTGGAGAAGGTCAAGAAGCAGGTGTCCGAGGATGCCGAGGCGGTGCGTGACGCGGGCGGCCTGTACGTGCTCGGCACCGAGCGTCACGATTCCCGGCGTATCGACAACCAGCTGCGCGGCCGCGCCGGTCGTCAGGGTGACCCGGGTGAGTCCCGGTTCTACCTGTCGCTGGGCGACGAGCTGATGCGGCGTTTCAACGGCGCCGCGCTGGAGTCGATCATGACCCGGCTCAACCTGCCCGACGATGTGCCGATCGAGGCGAAGATGGTCTCCAAGGCCATCAAGAGCGCGCAGACCCAGGTCGAGCAGCAGAACTTCGAGATCCGCAAGAACGTGCTCAAATACGACGAGGTGATGAACCAGCAGCGCACCGTCATCTACGACGAGCGCAACCGTATCCTGCGCGGCGAGGATATGGAGGGCCAGGTCCAGAGCATGATCACCGATGTGATCACCGCCTACGTCAACGGCGCCACCGCCGAGGGCTACGTGGAGGACTGGGACCTGGACAAGCTGTGGGGCGCGCTGCGGACCCTCTACCCCGTGAGTCTGACCCACCAGGAACTCACCGGTGAAACCGAGGTCGGGGAGGCGGGCGAACTCACCCGCGACGATCTGCTGGACACCCTGCTCGACGATGCGCACGCCGCCTACGAACAGCGCGAGAACGAGATCGACGGGCTCGCGGGCGAAGGCAGCATGCGCACCCTGGAACGTCAGGTGCTGCTGTCGGTGCTGGACCGCAAATGGCGTGAGCATCTCTACGAGATGGACTACCTCAAGGAAGGTATCGGCCTGCGCGCCATGGCCCAGCGCGATCCGCTGGTGGAATATCAGCGCGAGGGCTTCGATATGTTCGCCAATATGCTCGAGGGGTTGAAGGAGGACGCCGCCGGCATCCTGTTCAACGTCCAGGTCGAGGTGCAGCAGCCGCAGCCCGAAGGGGTCCAGGTCGGCCAGGGCCTGCGTTCACCGGTCGGTGCGCCGCTGTCCGGAGCCCAGGCGCCGCCCGAGAGCCAGTACCCGACCGAGAAGCTGCCGATCATCAACGGCGCGCCCCCCGCGCTGCGGGCCCGGGGTATCGACCAGTCGGGTCCACGCGGTCTGAGCTACTCCGGACCGGACGAGGGCGGCCGCACCGCGGTACACAGCGACACCGAGGAGTACGGCGACGACGGTCAGCCACAGGGCACCCGGCGGGAACGCCGGGAGGCGGCCCGCGCGCAGACCAAACAGGGCAAGGGACCCAAATCCCGCCGTAAGCACTAGGCACCGAATCCGGCGGCGCCCCTCCGATCGGAGCGACGAACGCGTCCAGGCCCGGACCCTCGACGGCGAGCACCAGCCCGGGGTTGGTGCAGAACTGGCCCGCGCCCAG
>NZ_JBEZYU010000102.1:0-9019 GCF_040638875.1 Nocardia sp. NPDC024068
GGGAGTGAAGAACCGGGTTAATAGGGCCCCACCCTCGAGCGGCGGAGCCGCTCCAAAATCACAGCCCGACCCTTGGCGGAGGCGTCGATCCGAACCCCTTCTTCGCGGTGGGATCGCTTCAACCCACCTCCCCAAACCCTCGGCAGAGCGGTCGCTCCAAACCCCCCTTCGCGGGAAGGGCCGCTTCAACCCACCTCCCCCACCCTTCACGAAGAGGTCGCTCCGAACCCCCTCTTCGCAGAGAAACCGCCTCAACCCACCTCCCCAACCCTCACCAGAGCGGTCGCTCCACCCCCCTTCACGGAAGGGCCGCCTCAACCCACCCCCCACCCGTCCTCGAAGCAACGGAGCCGCTCCAACTATCATTACCTGCGGTGTGCCGGGAAGTCTGGTCGGCGAAGTTGGTGCGCGCCCGCGGCAGGTGATTCCGCCCGGGCGGGTGCGGTAGTTGTCCGTCGACCGGAAGGTTTCCCGTGCTCAGTCGCCCACAGTCGGAACTCGCCAGGTATCTCCGGACCGAAACCGTCGGCGGCTCACTGCTGCTGATCGCGGCTGCGGTGGCGTTGCTCTGGGTGAACTCTCCGTGGGGCGATGCTTACACAACCCTGTCGGACACCCATCTGCCGATCCCGCCGCTGCATCTGGATCTGACCGTCGCCGAATGGGCCAAGGACGGTCTGCTCGCCATCTTCTTCTTCGTCGCCGGGCTCGAACTGAAACGCGAGCTCGTGGTCGGTGAACTCGCGGACCCGAAGCGGGCCGCGCTGCCGATCATCGCCGCCGTCGGCGGCGTGGTGACCCCGGCGATCATCGCCTATTGCGTGGGGTTCGGCGTGGAGGGGATGGATCGGGGCTGGGCCATCCCGGTCGCCACCGATATCGCCTTCGCGCTCGCCGTACTGGCCATGACCGGTTCCCGGATCCCGGCCAGCGCGCGTGTTTTCCTGCTCAGTCTCGCCGTGGTGGACGACCTCATGGCGATAGCGCTCATCGCCGTCCTCTTCACGACCGGCCTGGCCTTCACCTGGCTGCTGGCCGCGCTGGCCTGCTGCGCGGCCTGGTGGTTCGCCCAGAAGCGGCGGTGGACCTCGCCGTTGATCTATATCGCGATCGGGCTCGTGTGCTGGTATGCCCTGCACGAAGCGCATATCCACCCCACAATCGCCGGGGTGGCCTGCGGTCTGCTCACCCGCGTGCGGCCAGATGAGGGGGAACACGAGGCTCCGGCCACCCGCTGGGAGCACCGGGTCCAGCCGATCTCGGCCGGCCTGTGCGTTCCACTGTTCGCACTGTTCGCCTCCGGGGTGCCGTTCAACACCGAGGTGCTCGGCGACCTGTTCACCGAACGACTGTCGCTGGCCATCATTCTCGGCCTGCTGTTCGGGAAGACCATCGGAATCTTCGGTATCAGCTGGACCGCCATCCGCCTCGGTATCGCCAAACGTCCCGCATATCTGGGGTATCGGGATATGTTCGCCCTGTCGGTACTCGGCGCGATCGGGTTCACCGTTAGCCTGCTCGTGGCAGAACTGGCGCTCGAGGATTACCCGGCTTCCGCGGAACTGGCCAAGGCCGCGGTCCTGGTGACCTCCATGGGCGCATCGCTGGCGGGTTCGGCGCTACTGTTGCGGCGTGGGCGTGTCCACCAAGCACGGCGGGACGCGGATGCGCTAGAACCAGAACAGTAGGACCGACCAGGTTCGGACAGGGAGAGGGTCGACGACGTGAGTGTCACACAGGGCGGTAACGGAGACGGTGCACGAGGCGCGGTCACCTCGATACCGCTGTCGGAGATCGACCCGCACGGATCGGCCAGCTTCGGCAGCCTGGTCCGCGACGCCTCCGAACAGGTCTCCACCCTGGTTCGAGCCGAAGTGGCGCTAGCGAAAGCCGAGGTCACCGGCGAGATCAAGAAGGGCCTGCAGGGCAGCGTCTTCTTCATCACCGCGCTCACCGTCCTGCTTTTCAGCAGTTTCTTCTTCTTCTTCGCCGTCGCCGAGACCCTGGACATCTGGCTCACCCGGTGGGCCGCGTTCTGGATCGTTTTCGCGCTCATGATCCTGGTGACGGTGCTGCTGGCACTGCTGGGCTGGCGCAAGGTGAAACGCCTGCGGGCACCGGAGAAGACCATCGATTCGCTCAAGCAGACCCGCACCGTGCTGCCGTCGGGATTCGGCAGCCACGACGAGGCGGTCGCGCTCGACAAGTCGCCGCGGTAGGCGGGTCAGGAACAGGACACGACCCGGCGTTAACTACGCTCGGTCGACGTGGCGTCGAACAATGCACCGGACCCGTCCAGCGTCCGCTATGACGGTTCCTGGGCACACCGTGATGTGCACGCCAACGGTATCCGCCTGCACGTGGCGAGCGCCGCACCCGCGGACCCGGAAGCGCCGCTGGTCGTGCTGCTGCACGGGTTCGCCGATTTCTGGTGGTCGTGGCGCCATCAGCTGACAGCGCTGGCCGAACTCGGTTACCACGCGGTCGCGGTGGATCTGCGCGGCTACGGCGACAGCGATAAACCGCCCCGGGGCTACGACGGCTGGACGCTGGCCGGTGATATCGCCGGACTGATCCGCGCACTCGGCTACAGCGATGCCACCCTGGTCGGGCACGCCGACGGCGGCCTGGTGTGCTGGGCGACCGCTGTTCTGCATCCGCGGCTGGTCCGGTCGATCGCGGTGGTCTCCTCGCCGCATCCGGCGGCGCTGAAGAGTTCGGTGCTGCGCGATAACGCCCAGCGCCGGACCTGGCTGCCGGATTTCCTGCGGGCCCAGCCGCCACGGCTGCCCGAGCACCGGCTCACCCGCCGGGACGGGCACGGCGCCGCCGAGGTGCTGCACCGCCGTGGCTCGGACTCCTGGGCGGCCACAGCCGACTTCGCCGACACCGTAGGCCGGATGCGTTCGGCCATCCGGATCCCCGGCGCGGCGCATTGCGCCCTGGAATACAAGCGCTGGGCGTTCCGCAGCCAATGGCGGCCCGACGGCCGCCGGTTCATGGCCGTGATGCGACGGCCGATCGATATCCCGGTGGTGTCGATGCGCGGCGAATTCGACCGCTACATCCTGCCCGCCACCGTGCATCGCGGCCCGCAGCTGTCGCCGCGACGGCGGGTGGTCACCATCCGGGACGCCGCGCATTTCGCGCATCAGGAGAACCCGGACGCTGTCACCGCCGAAATCGCCAAACTCCTGGCCGTACACGGCGAACCCCGGCGCCCCGGCGCCTGACCCGATCGGGGCCCGTGAGCACGCCCTCCACCGAGCGGGGCCCATGGGCACAGCCTCCACCGCGCCCACGCCTCCCTTTGTCAGCTGAGCACGCAGGGTCCGGTGGCGACCGCATCGGTGGACGACGGCGCGGCGGTGATCCGCTGGCGGACCTCGTCGAGCGTGAGGACATATCCGGTGTCGTCGTCGGTGACCGCGGCGCCGAACACCACACCCAGCACCTGGCCCTCGGTATCCACCAGCGGGCCGCCCGAATTACCGGCCCGCACCTGACCGCGCACGGTGTACACCTCGCGCTCGACGGTTCCGTCCCGATAGATGGTGGGCCCGCTCAGATCCAGCGTCTCCCGGACCCGTGCCGCACTCGCCGTGTACCGGCCGCCGCCGGGATAACCCAGCACGATCGCACTCTCACCGGAACTCGCCGGCTCCGGCGCCTGCGGGATGACGGGCGCGGTCAGCCCCGGCACCGCGAGGACCGCGATATCCATCGACGGATCGAATTCCACCACCGACGCGTCCAGCGGGCCGGCCGCCGAATCCACGGTAACACTGGTTGTTCCGGCCACCACGTGCGCGTTGGTCATCACCCGCTCCGGGGAGATCACGAAACCCGAACCCTCCAGGGCCCGCTGGCAACTCGGTGCGACACCGCGGATACGTAGCACGCTCTGCTGTAGCGAACCCGCGACCGTGCTGGCCAGCACGCTGGGATCCGGCGGTTCCACCGCGGCGATCGGGGCGCGGCCGAACGGGCCGATCACATCCGGCAGCCCCGAGGTGTTCAGCAGTTTGGAGAACTCGTTCGGCAACTGACGCAACCAGTCCGGCGCGACCCGGTTGACATCGGCGAGCACCCGCGACCCGTTGATCGCGGCGGCGATCGCGGGCTGCGAGGAGGTCGCCAGCGGCAACGCCAGCAGCCACGCGGTCACCAGCACCGCGCCGGTCTGCAAGACCGCGCCCACGGCGCTGTCGGCGCCCCGCGCGAAGGGGTGACGCATCCCGCTGCGCGCCGCCCGGCCCAGCACCATGCCGGCCACCTCGCCGACGATAACCAGCGCCACGATGAGCAGCACACCCGCCAGGACGCGACTGCGGCCCTCGTCGATATGCACGAGAATATGGGGTGCGATCAGGATTCCGGCGACCGCGCCGAGTACCACCCCGAGAAAAGCCAGCGCCGACGCCACCGCCCCCTGCCGCCATCCGGAGGAGGCGGCCAGCAGGGCCAATATGACAACAGCTATATCGAGCCACGCCGAGGAGCTCACAACACCATCCCCACGGCGGCCAAGGCCTGTTCCAGATCACGCACGTCGGTTCGGTCCCATTCCGATTCCCAGCCCAGTGAAGTCACGAGTCCGGCCAGTATGCCGCCGGTCAGTCCCCAGACCAACATTCCGTCCACCTGGAACGCCGGACCGTGGTAGCCGAGACTACTGCGCACCAGGAAGCGATTTGCGGGATCCAGCAGTTCCGACATCGGAACCCGCACCACCCGATCGGTTTCCGCCCGGTCCACCACACGCACCTCGCTGGGCGCGCGCCAGTACGCGACGACCGGTGTCACATCGAACCGGGACGGCGGTACGAACAGTTTCGGCAGCGTCGTCAGCGGCTGCACCCCGGAACGGTCGAGTCCCGTCTCCTCCCAGGCCTCCCGCAGCGCGGTATCGACCGGACCCTCGTCGCCGGGATCGACGGCGCCGCCGGGGAACGCTACCTGGCCGCGATGCTGGCGCATCGTCGAGGCGCGCTGGGTCAGCAGCACCTCCGCGTCGGCGGGGAGGCCGCCGGGGCCGTCCGGATCGCCGCCGGGGTCGCCGGAGAACAGCACCAGCACAGCGGCCTGACGGACCTTCCCGGCCAGGGTGCGGCGCAGTGCGCGCGCCCGGCCGAGGGTGTCGGAGAAATCGGGCTGCGCCGGTCCCGCCACCCCGTCGAGCCAGGGTGGCACATCTTCCTCGGTCAAGGAGTCTCCCTCGAAGCGGTTACATGCGATCCGCGGCGGCCGAAGCGGAGGCGGAGGTATCGCATCACGGAGTCTCCCTCGAAGCGCCTACATGCGATCCGCGGGGGCCGAAGCGGTCGCGGGCGTATCGCCTCACGCGGAAACTCCCAGCGCGCCGGACACGGTGCCGGCGATATCGGTGACATCGCGGAACGGCCGCGCGACGTAGTCGGCGATCGACCCGTCCGGACGTACCAGCACGGTGATGGGCAGGGCGGTGGGCGCGTTCGCCGCCGCGCGGACGCTGGCATCGGGGTCTTGCATACCGGGTAGCCGCAGCTCCGGGCGACCCCGGGCGCGCAGATCCTCGTTCAGCGCGGCCAGCAGCGACAGCGCCTTGGCCTCGTCCGGATCACTGTGCACCGTCACCACCCGCACCGCGTCCCCGGCGCGATCCGCGTATTCCTGGAACAGCGGCAGTTCGGTCCGGCAGGGCTCGCACCAGTACGCCCACAGGTTGAGCACCAGCGGCCGGCCGGTGAGGTCTCCTGGCCCGGCGGGGGCGCCGTCGGCCAGGCAGCTCAGCACCAGTCCCGCCAGTGGCCCGGCCGCGGGCGCGGTGGGGCTCTCGGCGGGGCAGTCCGCCACACCCGACTGCTGCCGCAGCGCGGGGTCGATCTGCCGCGTGGGTTGCGGTGGGGCACCGGTTCCGGCGGTCTCCGAACCGCCGCGTGGCCACAGCGCGACCGCCGCGGCCAAGGCCACCACGACAACCGTCAACGCCCATTTCCAGAAAACCGGTATCCGGTTCACCGGCCCACCAGGTCGAGCAGATGCGCCGCCTCGGGGCCTTTCACCAAAGCCGCGGCCGTTTCGGGATCGGTCGGCCCGGCACCGAAAGACGGGCAGTCCTTGGCCAGGACACATACCCCGCATGCCGGTTTCCGGGAATGGCAGACGCGACGCCCGTGAAAGATCACCCGATGCGACAGCATCGTCCATTCCTTGCGTTCGATCAGTTCCCCCACCGCGTGCTCGACCTTCACCGGATCTTCTTCCGCCGTCCATTCCCAGCGGCGCACCAACCGGCCGAAATGGGTGTCGACGGTGATTCCCGGAACACCGAAAGCATTTCCCAGAATCACATTGGCCGTTTTGCGGCCGATGCCCGGTAACCGGACCAATTCGGCCATCGTGTGAGGTAATTCACCGTCGTACTGCTCGAGCAGCGCCTGCCCGAGGCCGATGAGTGAATTCGCTTTGTTGCGGAAGAAACCTGTGGGCCGGATGAGTTCCTCCAGCTCCGTGCGGTTCGCCTCGGCGTAGGCACGGGCATCGGGATAGGCGGCGAACAGCGCGGGAGTGGTCATGTTCACTCTCACGTCGGTGCACTGGGCGGACAGGATCGTGGCCACCGCGAGTTCGAGCGGGGTGGTGAAATCCAGCTCGCAGTGCGCGTCGGGGAAAGCACGCGCCAGCATCCGGTTCATACGGCGGGCCCGGCGCACCAGACCCAAACGGGTTTCCGCCGGTCGGGAACCGGTTTTCCGATTCCGGCCCCCGCCTGTGGCCGACCGCGCGGAGGCCGCCTCGGCAGCGCCGGAAACACCGCTTCCGGCGGTATCGGAGGGGGAGATTCGCACCCGTCCACCATACGGAACCGTCCGACAACGTTGCCTTGTCAGTTCTACTCCCGTATTCCATCTGAGACCTCGAGCGTGTTTACTACCCGGCATGCAAGGACTCGCTGTGGTGCTCTTCCCAGTGGTGTTGATGCTGTTCGCACTCGGCATGGAACGGGTGGAGAACCGGCTTCGCAAACTTATCGAGCCCGACGAGGAAGTCCAGGCCTACCTGGACAAAGCCAGCAACGCCGAGGTCAACGAGCTAACCAGGCTCGGACTACCGGCGGCGGTCGCGCGTATACGCCGCCGCCGTAACCGCAATGAGGAGGCCGGGGAGAACCTCGACATCGCTCGCGCGAGCTGATCGGCTCCGCGCGGGCCCGTACACGCCCATCGGGGCGGCCGATACCCCACCGCGGCCCGACCCCGGTTAACCTTCCTTACGTGGTGTCTGTCACTGCGCGCCGACCGGCCGCGTAGACTGCACTGTCGGTCGAACCGCTTCGGTCCGCCGACGACTACAGCCATTTTCCTAAGGAGCACATTCGTGGACGAGGCCCTCGCCAGAGCAGGCATCTTCCAAGGCGTTGAGCCCACCGCGGTGGCTGCGCTCGCCAAACAGCTGAACCCCGTGGATTTCCCCCGCGGCCATGTCATCTTCAACGAGGGCGAACCGGGCGACCGGCTGTACATCATCACGTCCGGCAAGGTGAAGCTCGGTCGGCGTTCCCCCGATGGCCGGGAGAACCTGCTGACGATCATGGGCCCGTCGGATATGTTCGGCGAACTCTCCATCTTCGATCCCGGCCCGCGTACCTCCACCGCCACCACGGTGACCGAGGTCCGCGCGGTCACCATGGACCGTGATGCGCTCAAGGCCTGGATCGATCAGCGCCCGGAGATCGCCGAACAGCTGCTGCGAGTACTCGCCCGCCGGCTGCGCCGCACCAACAACAATCTCGCGGACCTGATCTTCACCGACGTTCCCGGCCGTGTCGCCAAGGCGCTGCTGCAGCTCGCGCAGCGTTTCGGTACCCAGGAGGCCGGTGCGCTGCGAGTCACCCACGACCTCACCCAGGAGGAGATCGCCCAGCTCGTGGGTGCTTCCCGGGAGACCGTCAACAAGGCACTCGCCGATTTCGCGCACCGCGGCTGGCTGCGCCTCGAGGGCAAGAGTGTGCTGATCTCCGATTCCGAGCGGCTGGCCCGCCGCGCCCGCTGACGCTCCCCGTACCGGGAGCCGTGACCGAGTCCGGCCGCATGCGCCGGTCGGGCCCGGTGACGGACTCCCCGGTACGGCCGGCCGCCGCTCGGGGAGTCCCGCCTCGGCTCAGTTCTGTGTGTCCCGCTCCGACCGCAGATACGTCAGCTGGGATTCCACCGAACTGCGCGCGGCCGGCCACAGGCTTTCGTCGACGTCCGAGTAGACCTTGCGCACGACCGCCATGGCGTCGGCGTCGGCACCGAGCTCGTCCAGCGCGGCCCGGACCTGCGCCAGCCGTTCCCGGCGGTGCGCGATGTAGTACCGGGCGACCGGTTCCAGATCGGGGTGATCCGGCCCGTGTGCGGGCAGCAGCGCCCGTCCGGCGCCCGCTTCGAGCAGACGGTCCATCGACTCCAGATAGTCGCGCAGGGTGCCGTCACGGTCCAGCACGGTGGTCCCACGCCCGAGGATCGTGTCACCACTGAGCACCGCGTCGGGGAGCAGGAAGCTCACCGAATCGGCGGTATGGCCCGGAGTGTGCAGCACGGCGATCCGCAGTCCGGCCGCTTCGATCGACTCACCGTCGGTCAGCGGTGCGACATCGCCGCGCAGGAACTCCGGTTCCATGGCGCGGACCGGGGTCCCGGTCAGCCGGACCAGCTCGTCGATACCGCCGGTGTGGTCGGGATGCCGATGGGTGACGAGTGTCAGCGCGACCGCACCGCCGGTGACTTCGGCGATCCGCGCGATATGCGCGGGATCGTCCGGGCCGGGATCGACGACCACACAGTCCGGCCGGCCGGGCGCCCGCAGGATCCAGGTGTTGGTCCCGTCCAGGGTCATCGGGCCCGGATTATCCGCGAGCAGCACCGACGCCGAGGTGGTCACCTCACGCAGCTGTCCGTAGGCGGGGTGGGTGAGTGTCATCCGCGACACCTCCAGTTCGAAAGCAGCACAGTCGAATCTACGGGCCGGCGGGCCCGGCCGGATCCGGCCGGGCCCG
>NZ_JBEZYU010000103.1:0-8855 GCF_040638875.1 Nocardia sp. NPDC024068
CCCTCGAGACTCGCGGCTGCGCCGCCTCGCTTCGAGGGCTGACAGCAGACGCGGGCCGAACCCTTTGTGGGCCTCGCTGAACTCGGCACCGAGAAAGTGACCCATTCTCCGGACGAGCCCGATCCGGATCGGAACCGGGCAGTGACGCTGGTACCGGACCATGCGCTGCGTTGCGCGGGTGCCTTCGCGGAGGGGCCGCCTCAAACCCACCTCCCGCCCTTCGCGAAGGGCCACCCCCGAATCACACCCCCACCTCCCGAATTCCAACTCCACCTCCGCTTCTGAGGCTCCCCTTGGTTCCGGGGCACCGATCCCGTACCGCGGCACAGCGTTCCGATGCAGGTGGGAAGGCTGCACTTATGCCGCACCCGTGCGCACCGGCCTCTAGACTGGTGAGGGCTGCGGCATTTCCTCCGCCGTGGCACGTCGATCCAGGAGGGGACGATATGGCACCCGGACTCAGCCCTACGGAAAACCCGGCGACCGACCATCCTGAACTGGAGGCGCTGCCGGAGTGGCCGCAGGAGACCATCGCTGTCCTGGTCACCACGGATCCCGCTCCGCACGCCATTCCGGTCTCGTGGCCCGTGCGCGCCGGTGATCGCCGTATTCTGCTGAGTCTCAAGTTCGATCGCGGATCGCTGGCCCGGCTGCGGGAGCGGCCGCAGGTCGCTCTTCTGATCCTCGGCGGCGGCAACGTGGCATTGTGTGCACGTGGCGCGGCGAAGGTGATCGCCGAGGAGATGCCCGGCGCCGACGACTATGTCGCGGTCCGTCTCGACGTGGACTCCATCGACGACCACCGGCAGTCGGCCTTCATGGTCGCCCAGGGGATTCAGCGCACCGTCCTGGACGACAGCGAATTGCACGCTCTGGAGCACCGGGTCGCGACGTTGAAAACCTGGGCGGAGAACGAAGAGAAGAACTGAAGGCGGAAGCCGCGGCTTCGTGCGGACCGGCGCGCGGCGCCGTGGAGAGGAGATCATGAGCGTCAATCTGGCCAAGGGCGGCAATGTCTCGCTGTCCAAACAGGCCCCCGACCTGACCAAGGTCGCCGTCGGACTCGGCTGGGACGTGCGCACCACCACGGGCGCCGACCACGACCTCGATGCCAGCGCCCTGGCCACCGGACCGGATCTGAAGGTCCTCTCGGATCTGCATTTCGTGTTCTACAACAACCTTCGGTCCCCGGACGGCTCGATCGAGCACACCGGCGACAATCTCACCGGTGCGGGCGACGGTGACGACGAGGTGATCAACGTCGACCTCGCGAATACGCCGGAGACGATCACCAATATCTTCTTCCCGGTTTCCATTCACGACGCCGATCAGCGCGGGCAGTCCTTCGGGCAGATCCGTAACGCCTATATCCGCGTGGTCGATCTGGGCACCGGCGCCGAACTCGCCCGCTACGACCTCTCCGAGGATGCCTCTTCCGAGACGGCGATGGTGTTCGGCGAGCTGTACCGGCGGCAGGGCGAGTGGAAGTTCCGCGCGATCGGGCAGGGTTACGCGTCGGGGCTGGCCGGTATCGCCCGCGACTACGGCGTGAACGTCTAGGCCGTCACCGGAATGGGCCGGCTCTCGACTCCGCGGACCAGCCAGAAGTAGAGGGGTGGCAGTACCAGTTCGAGGACGGTCAGCCCGATGACGAACGGGTGCGGCCAGCCGTGCGCGGCCACCGAGAAGAAACGGGACAGGCCGCCCACGAACATGATTCCGGCGAGCCACCGGACCGCGTTGCCGTGTATGGGTGACTGGCGTACCGCCCAGATCCAGGCGAGTCCGTAACCCGCGAATATCGCGCCGAAGAAGCGGTTCTGGTTGTCATCGGTTGCCGTGAGGGCCCCCGTATCCGGAACCGCCTCCGGGCCGATGACGATATGCGCGATTCCGATCAGGGTGCAGATGATGCCCATCATCCAGCAGAGCGACCGCAGCGTCTTTTCCATATGAGTACTCCCCATCGAATCCCCTGCGCGCCGCACGCGACCAGAGTTAGTTGACGTGTGTCTACTAAGACCATACGACGGCCGGTAGACACGCGTCAACTAACCTGGGCGAAATGAACACCCGCCGTCGACTCGCTCCGGAAGAACGCCGCGAACTGCTACTCGACGCCGGTGAGCGCCTCTTCGCCGAACGGGCCTACGACGAAGTACTCATGGAAGATGTGGCGGCCGGCGCCGGAGTCTCGCGGGCGCTGCTGTACCGCCACTTCCCCAACAAGCGTGAACTGTTCGCCGAGATATACCGGCGCGCGACCGCCCAGCTGCTCGACAACACCGTCCTGGACTCGCACCGACCGCTGGCCGACCAGCTGGCCGCCGCCCTGGACACCCATATCGACTATTTCGAGGCCAACGCGCATTCGGTGATCGCCGCCAACCGCCAGCTCGCGGGCGATCCCACCATCCAGGCGATCATCTGGGGCGAACTGGGCGAACTGCGCCACCGCATGGTCGATATCACCGGCCTCACCGGAGACCTCCGCGATATGGCGTCGTCGGTGATCATGAGCTGGCTGACATTCGTCCGGGTACTCACGGTCGACTGGCTGGAGCAGCGCTCATGCACCCGCGATCAACTCCGGGATATCTGCATCGGCGCTCTCGCCGGGGCACTGGGGCCGATCCTCCCAGTGGAACACCGGAAGATCTCAGGCGTCGAACGCTGAAATATGGTCGGCCAGGAACTGGTCCAGTGTCCGGGGTGCACGGCCCGTGACCTCCTGGACCATGGGGTGTACCTCCGCCCAGCTCCGGCCCATCGCCGCCTGCATGGCGGGCAGGTCGGTGGCGAGCGGCTCCGGAACACCCTCGGCGGCCAGCCGCGCGGCCAGCTCCGAGACCGGCAGATCCACGTACCGGATCTCACGGCCGAGCGCGGTCGTCATGGCGGCGGCGATTTCGTCGTGTGTCGGCGATTGCGGCCCGGTCAGGATGTAGTCGCGCGACTCACCGACAGGCGCGGTCAGCAGCGCGGCCGCCACGTCGCCGATATCTCTGGCGTCTATGTAGTTGACCGCCGCCTTGCCATAGGAGCCGTAAAAGCGGTCGAGTTTCAGATCGGCGACGAAGTTCTGCATGAAACCGGTGGGCTGCAGGATCGCGTACAGCACACCCGAAGTCCGCAGATGTTCGTCGACCTCGCCGTGCACTCCCATTGCGAGGGTCTTGCCGGGTTCGGCACCGAGCACCGATACCGCCACGATCTGTGCGACACCGGCCGCCCGGGCCAGGTCGATGACCTCGTTGAAGGTCTCGACGAAGCGCGGGAAGGGCATGGCGTTGAGGAACAGCCGGTCACCGGCAGAGAGCGTCGCGACGATCGATTCCGGTTCGTTGAAATCGCCGAGTACGGTCTCGACGCCCAGCTCGACCGGCCGGCGCACCACCGCCCGCACCTCCCGGCCGAAGCCCTGGCTCCGCAACCGCCGGATGAGTGCCCCGCCGATGGTCCCGGTGCCGCCCGTCACCACGATCATGCTGTCTCCCTGAAGTGCGACCAAATGGAACCGGAACGTCCAGTTCCGGTTCAGTGAGACGATACACTAACCGGAATTCAATCGTCCATTTCTGGAGGAACCATGCGCGCGGACGCCAGGCGCAACCTCGACAAGATCGTGGCGGCGGCCGCCGAGGTCGTGGCCGAATACGGGGTCAACGCGCCGATGAAGGCCGTCGCCGACCGGGCCGGGGTCGGGGTCGGCACCCTCTACCGCCGCTTCCCCGACCGCAACGCCCTGATCGCGGCCATCGGCCTGCACTACCTGGATTCGATCGCCCAGGCCCTGGCACACGCCGCCGGTGAGAGCACCGATGCCTGGAGTGCGATCAGGCAGTTCGTCATGTGGGTCGCCGAGTCGGGCCGGGGCGCGCTGGCCGCCGCACTGGCCGAACTGCCCGACGAGGCGTTCACGGAGAACGCGGAGTTCGCCGCGGAACGGTTCCGCTGGGTGCAGCAACTCGAGGATCTCGTCCGCCGGGCCCGGGCCGACGGCACCATCAGACCCGACGTGCGCGGCGACGATATCGTCTACCTGCTCAACGTCTTCACCTGCCATCCCGACGCGTTACCGGGGCCCGTAGCCGACCGGCCCATGAAGTACCTGCATTACATGCTCGACGGTATGCAGGCGGCAGCGGCGACTCCCCTCGCGGGGCAGGAGACCACGGCCGTCTCGTAGGACTCCGTGGTCAGGGGGCAGTGGGCCAGTATCGGTGCCAGTCCGCGGGCGAGAGTGGGAGCCGGGCGCCGCGGGCCAGTTCGGCGGCATCCTCGGCCCGGCGGATGGCGGCGGCGAAGGCCAGCGTCGCCTTCCGAACGATCTCTTCCGCGCTTTCCGGGCCGCCGAGGTGGACCACCCGAAGGGCCTCCGGTATCAGTTCCGCGGGCAGACCGGCGCGAGCACTGCGGGAGCGCACCTTCTCGGCGAGAGCCAGGGCAGGTTGCGCCATCGCGATACCGTCGAGGCAGGAGCGCCTCGTCTTCTCGGCGGATTTCCGTTCCTCCCAGGCCTTTTCCTGCGCCGCGACCTTCTCTTCGACGGTGACCGCCGCGCCGGCGCCGGATTCCTCCGGCCCCGCCACCAGATGGGGACTGCGATTCACCAGCTTGGCCACCAGGGTGGCCGCCACATCGTCGACGGTGAATTCTCCGGCCGCCTGGGCTATCCGGGAGTGGAACAGTACCTGCAACAGGAGATCGCCCAGTTCCTCCCGGATGGTGGCGACGTCCTCCTGCTGGATCGCGTCGAGCAGCTCATAGGTTTCCTCGAGCAGGTAGGGGCGCAGCGAATCGTGGGTCTGGGTGACCTCCCAGCCGCCGAACCGCCACAGCCGATCCATCACCTCGACGGCCTCGGTCAAACCCGCCGCGACTGTTGCGGTTTCCCGGTCGAGGACACCGGGTTCCGGATCGGCCGCGGATCCGTGCTCGGCGGTCATCGCGACGGGGACACCTCGGTCGCGACGGTGAGGTCCACCGCACCCGCGGCCTTACCGTCCAGTGCCAGCAGCAGATCCGCCAGGTACTGCAGCAGCGCCACATCGCGAAGCCGGTCGGCGCCGACGCTGTCGCGTACCCGCGGCAGCGGTAACTGCACCACGCCGCTCGCGGCGCGATAGCTCGCGCTGGGATAGATCCGCTTGAGCCGCAACTGTTTCGAATCGGGCAGCGACAGCGGCGACACCTTCACCGTGGTACCGGTGACCGCGATTTCGGTGACGCCGTACTCGCGCGCCAGCAACCGCAGCCGGGCCACCGACACCAGCCGGCCCACCTCCACCGGCAACGGCCCGTACCGGTCCACCAGTTCTTCCACCACTCCGGCCAGCGCCGGATCGTCATGGGCGGCGGCGAGTTTCCGGTACGCCTCCAGCCGTAGCCGGTCGCTGGCGATGTAGTCGGGCGGGATATGCGCGTCCACCGGCAGATCGATCCGGACCTCTTTGGTCTCCTCGGTAGTGATCGGCTTCCCGTCGGCGGCCGCCCGGTAGGCCTCCACCGCCTCGCCGACCAGCCGCACATACAGATCGAAACCCACACCGGCGACATGCCCGGACTGTTCCGCGCCGAGCACATTGCCCGCGCCCCGGATCTCCAGATCCTTCATGGCCACCGCCATACCGGCGCCGAGATCGGAGTTCTGCGCGATGGTGGCGAGCCGGTCGTAGGCCGTCTCCGTGAGCGGTTTCTCCGGGGGATACAGGAAATACGCATAACCACGTTCGCGGCTGCGCCCGACCCGGCCGCGCAACTGATGCAGCTGTGACAGCCCGAGCGCATCCGCCCGTTCCACGATCAACGTATTGGCATTGGAGATGTCCAGGCCGGTCTCGATGATGGTGGTGCACACCAGCACGTCGTATTCACGTTGCCAGAACCCCTGCACGGTGCGCTCGAGGGTGTCCTCGTTCATCTGCCCGTGCGCGACCACCACCCGCGCTTCCGGGACCAGATCCCGGATCCGCTTGGCCGCCTTCTCGATCGACGACACCCGGTTGTGCACATAGAACACCTGGCCGTCGCGCAGCAGTTCCCGGCGGATCGCGGCGGTGACCTGTTTGTCGTTGTAGCCGCCGACATAGGTCAGCACCGGGTGCCGTTCCTCGGGCGGGGTGAGGATCGTCGACATCTCCCGGATCCCCGCCAGGCTCATCTCCAGGGTGCGCGGGATCGGCGTCGCGGACATGGTCAGTACGTCCACATGTGTCCGCAGCGCCTTGATGTGTTCCTTGTGTTCGACGCCGAACCGCTGCTCCTCGTCCACGATCACCAGGCCGAGATTCTTCCAGCGCACGCCGGTCTGCAGCAGGCGGTGGGTGCCGACCACGATATCGACCTCGCCCTCGGCCATCCCGGCCAGCACCTCGCGGGACTCGGCGGGATCGGTGAACCGCGAAAGCCCCCGCACGGTCACCGGGAATCCGGCGAGCCGCTCGGTGAAGGTCTGCAGATGCTGCTGGGCCAGCAGGGTCGTCGGCACCAGGACCACCACCTGCTTACCGTCCTGCACCGCCTTGAACGCCGCCCGGACCGCGATCTCGGTTTTGCCGTAGCCGACGTCGCCGCACACCACACGGTCCATCGGCACGGCCTTCTCCATATCCGACTTCACATCGGAGATGGCGGTCAGCTGATCGACGGTCTCGGTGAAGACGAACGCGTCCTCCATCTCCCGCTGCCACGGGGTGTCCGGACCGAACGCGTGCCCCGGGGCGGCCTGCCGGGCGGCATACAACTGCACCAGTTCGCCCGCGATCTCCCGGACCGCCTTACGCGCCTTACGTTTGGTGTTCGCCCAGTCCGCGCCGCCCAGTTTCGACAGGCTGGGCAACTCCCCGCCCACATATCGCGAGAGCTGGTCCAGCGACTCCATCGGTACGAACAGCCGATCGCCGGGCTGACCGCGTTTACCGGGCGCATACTCGATGACCAGGTATTCCCGCCGCGCCCCGCCGACGGTGCGCTCGATCATCTCCACGAACCGGCCGATCCCGTGCTGATCGTGGACCACCATGTCCCCGGAGTTCAACGCCAGTGGATCGACCTGGTTACGGCGTTTGGCGGGCAGCCGCTTCCCATCACCCGGCGCGGTCACCCGGTTACCGGTGAGATCGGATTCGGCGACCACCACCAGACCGGCGTCACCGAAGATCACCCCGTCGTGCAGCGAACCGCACAGCACGCCCACGACTCCGGGCTCGGGTTCCGCGCCCGCCGCCAGCTGCGCCGCCGGAACCTCCGCTTCACCGAGACGTTCCAGCGTGCGCTGCGCGGTGCCGTGACCCGCCAGCACCACCACCGCGCGGCCGCCGGTCAGCACATGCGCGCGCAACGAGGCGAAAATGGTCGCCACCAGTTCATCGGACCCGCGCGCCGTCGGCCCGGACTGCACCGGCAGCTCCACCTCGGCCGGGTCACCCGAAGCCAGCGGGCTCAGCGTCCACCAGGGCAGTTCACGGTCGTCGGCGCTGTCGCGGATCTCCGACAGCGGCCGGTACGCCGACGCGGCCAGGTCCAGGCCGTGCGCGCCCAGCGGGGCGTCACCACCGAAGGATGCCGCCGTCCACGACGCCTCCAGGAACTCCTCCCCGGTACGCATCAGATCGGCGGCGCGGGTGCGGACCTTCTCCGGATCGCACACCAGCAGATGAGTGCCGCCGGGCAGCTGGTCGGTGAGCAACCGCAGCTCCCCGGGCTGCAACACCGGCAGCAGCGCCTCCATCCCCTCCACCGGGATGCCCTCGCCCAGCTTGTCCAGCATTTCCACCAGCGCCGCGTCCGCCGGATTGGCGGCCGCCACCGCCGCCGCCCGCTCCCGCACCGCGGCCGTGAGCAGCAGCTCCCGGCACGGCGGCGCCACCACCGCGGTCAGCGAGGTCTCCCCCAGCGACCGCTGATCGGCCACCGAGAACTCCCGCAACTCGGTGACCTCGTCACCCCAGAACTCCGCCCGGACCGGATGGTCGGCGGTCGGCGGAAACAGATCCAGAATGCCGCCGCGCACCGCGAACTCACCGCGCTTGCCGACCATATCCACTCGCGTATACGCGAATTCGACCAGCCGCGAAACCAATTCGTCGAAATCGGCTTCCCCGCCGATCCGCAACACGATCGGTTCGATATCCCCCAGCCCGCTCGCCATCGGCTGCATCAGCGACCGCACGGTGGTCACCACGACCCGCAACGGTTCCGGAAACACCGGATCGTCCGGATGCGCCAGCCGCCGCAACACCTCGAGCCGGCGGCCCACCGTATCCGCGCCCGGGGACAGCCGCTCGTGCGGCAACGTCTCCCACGACGGGAACTGGGCCACCGCCGCCCCCAGCATCTCGGTGAGCTCCAGCGTCAGATCATCGGCTTCCCGTCCGGTCGCGGTGACCAGCACCACCGGACGCTCGCCGGCCACGGTCGCCGCCACGAACGACCGCACCGCCGCCGGCGCCACCAACTCCACCGGCGACTGCCCGAGCATCCCCGAAACGGTCCGCAAGGCGGCATCGGCACCGGCTACCGCGGCCAATCCCGCCAATGGCGGACGAGGGGCAGACATGTTCTCTCCTGAATACGAACGAAACAGTTCTTTCCCGGCCGAGTGGAGTTTATCGGCGACCCTCCGAGCCGACCGCGCCGGTCTCGGGAAACCTCCCTGAGGGCACCACCCCACCAACCCGCAAACCTTCCCCTCCCGGCCCGCGCACGCCCCGGCCACCAACCGCGATCCGTATGGTCCGTCCCGCCAACCGGCCCACCCCCTCGGCGCCGAGTTCAGCGAGGCCCTGAAAGGGTTCGGCCCGCGTCTGCTGTCAGCCCTCGAAGCGCATGTGGCGAAGCCACGAGTCTCGAGG
>NZ_JBEZYU010000104.1:0-8710 GCF_040638875.1 Nocardia sp. NPDC024068
GAGGCCCAAACACAAAGGGTTCGGCCCGCGTCTGCTGTCAGCCCTCGAAGCGCACGTGGCGAAGCCACAAGTCTCGAGGGCTGACAGCAGACGCTCAGAAGGGCCGAACCTCGAGCGGCGGAGCCGCTCCAAAATTACAGCTGCTCGACCACCCAGTCGATGCTGCGGGTGAGCTGCGAGACGTCCTCGGGGTCGATCGCGGGGAACATACCCACGCGCAGCTGATTGCGTCCCAGTTTGCGGTAGGGCTCGGTGTCCACGATGCCGTTGGCCCGCAGAGTTTTGGCCACCGCGGCGGCGTCGACGGATTCGGCGAAGTCGATGGTGCCGACCACCTGCGAGCGATGGGCCGGATCGGTGACGAACGGGGTGGCGAACTCACTGGCCTCGGCCCAGGAGTACAGCCGCGACGACGAATCCAGCGTCCGCTTCACCGCCCAGTCCAGACCGCCGTTGCGGTTGAGCCAATCGATCTGGTCGGCGAACAGCAGCAGCGTCGCCAGCGCCGGGGTGTTGTAGGTCTGATCCTTGAGGCTGTTCTCCACCGCGATGGGCAGCGACAGGAAGTCCGGGGTCCAGCGGCCGGAGTCCTTGATCTCCTGGACCCGGGTCAGCGCGGCCGGGCTCATCAGCGCGATCCAGAGGCCGCCGTCGGCCGCGAAGCATTTCTGCGGGGCGAAGTAGTAGACGTCGGCATCGGTGATGTTCACCGGGAGGCCGCCCGCGCCGGAGGTGGCGTCGATGGCGACGAGTGCGTCACCGGAACCCGCGGGCCGCTGCACCGGCACCGAAACACCCGTGGAGGTTTCGTTGTGCGCCCAGCCGATCAGGTCGGCGGCCGGGTCGGCGACCGGCTCCGGCGCGCTGCCCGGATCGGCCGACACCACGATCGGATCCCCGAGGAACGGGTTCTTCTTGGTGACACTGGCGAATTTCGAGCTGAACTCGCCATAGGTCAGATGCAGGGAGCGCTCGCGGACCAGGCCGAACGCGGCGGCATCCCAGAAGGCGGTGGTGCCGCCGTTGCCGAGGACGACCTCGTAGCCGTCGGGAAGCGAGAAAAGCTCCCGCAGCCCGGACCGGACCCGGGCCACGACATCCTTCACCGGTTTCTGCCGGTGGCTGGTGCCGAATACGGAGGCACCCACCTCCACCAGGGACTGCAGCTGCTCCGGGCGAACCTTGGACGGGCCGCAACCGAAACGACCGTCGGCGGGCTTGAGGTCATCGGGGATGGTCGGGAACGCACTGGTCATGGCGAACAGCGTAGCCGCGCGGCTGCTGTGCCCCGTAACACACTCCGGCTAACGTGACCGGGTATGAGCATGCAGTCGTCAAGGGGCGCTGCCGGAGGTGGGTCCGAGGAAAACGGTGCGGGTGGTGCGGGCGAAGGCCCCGCCCTACCCGCCTCTTCCCGGCGAATACGCGACCTGCTGCCACGCCGTTTCCGGCGTCGCGGTGAAGCGCCGACGGGTGCGGACCGCCGCGATCTGCTCACCTACGGGACCGCCGGCTCGGCGACGGTCCTCGCGGCACGAACCCGCAGACGCGAACCCGGCTACACCTTCCGGGTGCGAGTGCGGGTGCCCGGAATCGCGCCCTACGAAGCCCAGGTGCGCCAACGGGTGTCCGGCGCCGAACTGGACCGGATGCGTCCCGGTGACCTGGTGTGCTGCCGGGTCGACCCCGCCGATCGCGACCGGATGGTGCTGTATCTACCCGGCGACACCGATCCCGGTCGCGCCGGGCTGGCGAAAATCCTGGCCGAGGGGCGGCGGGCGACCGGCACGGTCCTGGCGGTCACCCCGGTCGCGGCGGACTATTGCGGATGCGACGACCCGGTCATGCGGCTCGACCTGGAACTACGCACCTGGGACGAACCCGGTGCCTGGCGGGTCAGGGTGGTTCAGTCGGTGCCGCTGTCCGCGATCGGGTTGCTCGATCTGGGCGCGCGGGTGGAGGTCGCGTTCTTCACGGTCGATACGGGGGAATCGGTGGCTGTCGATTGGGAAGCCGAACCCGACCGGGCATGAGAGGTTCCGGGCGGGCCCGAGCAGGTCCCGGGCTCACACCCGGGCCTGTCGGGACCGCAGAGAGTGAGGCGCTCGGCTACACCGCTATCTCGCTCCAACCCGCGACGTCCTGCGGTGCGCGGGGGCCGGGGCCGGTGTAGATGGCGGCGGGACGGACCAGTTTGCCCAGTTTCTTCTGTTCCATGATGTGCGCGCACCAGCCCGCGGTGCGGCCGCAGGTAAACATGGCGGGCATCATATGGGCGGGGACCTCGGCGAAGTCCAGGATCACGGCGGCCCAGAACTCCACGTTGGTTTCGATGGCCCGGTCCGGGCGGCGTTCGCGGAGTTCGGCCAGCGCGGCCTGTTCCAGGGCGGCGGCCACCTCGAAGCGCGGTGCGGCCAGGCGGCGGGCGGTATCGCGCAGCACCCGGGCCCGCGGATCCTCGGCCCGGTAGACCCGGTGGCCGAAGCCCATCAGCTTCTCTTTGCGATCCAGGATCCCCTTGACCAGACTCCGGGCGTCGCCGCTGCGTTCGACCTCTTCGATCATCGGGAGCACCCGGGCGGGTGCGCCACCGTGCAGTGGGCCGGACATCGCGCCGATCGCGCCCGAGAGTGAGGCGGCCACATCCGCGCCGGTGGAGGCGATCACCCGGGCGGTGAAGGTGGAGGCGTTCATACCGTGTTCGGCCGCCGACACCCAGTAGGCGTCGATGGCCTCGGTGTGGCGGGGGTCCGGATCGCCTTTCCAGCGGGTCATGAAGCGGTCGGTGACGGTGGTGCACTCGTCGATCCGGCGCTGCGGGACCGCGGGCTGGTAGATGCCGCGGGCCGACTGGGCCACATACGACAGGGCCATCACCGATGCGCGCGCCAGGTTTTCCCGGGCGGTGGGCGCATCGATATCCAGCAGCGGCTGATAACCCCAGATGGGTGCGAGCATGGCCAGGCCCGCTTGGACGTCGACCCGGACGTCGCCGGTGTGTACCGGCAGCGGGAAGGGTTCGGCCGGGGGCAGGCCGTGGCCGAATTCGCCGTCGACGAGCAGGGCCCAGACGTCACCGAAGGTGACCCGGTTGCGGACCAGGTCCTCGATATCGACGCCGCGATAGCGCAGGGCGCCGCCATCCTTGTCCGGCTCGGCGATATCGGTGGTGAATGCGACGACCCCCTCCAGGCCGCTGACGAAATCATCCGGCACGCCGGCTCCCGAAACCGCGGAATTGGTGGTCATACGCGACTCTCCTTTCAACAGAACTCTAGCGCTTTGCTACTCAGGAGTAACGTCTGGCCCATGGCTGAGGTGGAGGAAACCCGCGCCGATCTCGCGGCCATGCGGGCCGAATACGGTGCGGGGCATTCCGGTCCGCGGGACCCGGGATCGCGGCAGGTCGTACACGACAGCGAGCTCGACGAGAATTCGGTGGCCGGCGGGTGGGAGCCCTTGCTGCGGCAATGGATGGAACAGGCCACCGTGGCGGGTGTGGCCGAGCCCAACGCGATGGTGCTCGCCACCCTCGACTCCGCGGGGCAGGCACCCCGGCCGGTGACGCGCACGGTCCTTTGTAAAGGGCTCTCGCCGGAGGGGGTCGTCTTCTACACCAACTACGACTCGGCGAAGGGGGAGCAACTGGAGGCCTCGCCCTATGCCTCGGCGACATTCCTCTGGACCCACCTGGCCCGGCAGGTTCATCTACGCGGCCGGGTCGAACGGGTGGCGGCCGCGGTTACCGAGACGTACTGGCGGTCGCGTCCCCGGGAATCCCAGCTCGGGGCATGGGCCTCGGCGCAATCGCGGCCGATCGGCTCCCGTGACGACCTCGACCGGCAGCTGATGCGGACCACCGCGCGATTCGCCGGTGCCGCCGAGATTCCGGTGCCCCCGCATTGGGGTGGGTATCTGCTGCGGCCCGGCGAGGTGGAGTTCTGGCAGGGCCGGCGCGGCCGGCTGCACAACCGGATCGTGCTGCGGATCGCCGGGCAGGGGATGACGGTACTGCGGCTGCAACCGTGAATCCGGCGCGCGCACGGAACCCGCGGCCGGGGCGGTACCGGGCCCGGACCGGTGGGGAGGTGACATTCCGCACGGTTTCGGCGAGTGTGAACTGGGTACGTTTGCCTACGCGGTCGCGAGGGTGGGTCACGGGTGTGATCCGCGCTCTGCCGGACGCCGCCCTCGAGGTCCGGTCCGCTCGCCCGATTCGGCCGGTCACAGCCGTAACAGAGGGTGCGAGAGCAGGCGAATCTCACGCGTTCGCGGACCGATTGTGAGATCGACGCGCGGGTACCCTCCCCGCCGGTCCCACCGAAGCAAGGTCTAGCGTCTACCGGTAACGCACCGTGTGCCGACCGCATGCGATGCCGATGGTCATAAGCCTGAGAGGGAACCTTCCGTGCCCGAGAATCACATCAATGACGCCAAACCGGTTCTCACCTTTCCCGGTGGCGAATACCCCATGACGATCGCCGAGGCCGCCGAAGGAAACGACGGTATCGATCTCGGCAAGCTGCTGGCGAGCACGGGATATACGACCTATGACCCGGGTTTCGTCAACACCGCGTCGACCAAATCGGCGATTACCTACATCGACGGTGAACAGGGCATTCTGCGCTACCGCGGTTATCCGATCGAACAGCTGGCCGATAATTCGACCTTCATCGAGGTCAGCTATCTCCTCATCTACGGCGAGCTACCCACCCAGGATCAGCTCGAGGACTTCACCGACAAGATCCGCCGCCATACGCTGCTGCACGAGGATCTGAAGCGCTTCTTCGACGGCTTCCCCCGCAACGCCCACCCGATGCCGGTGCTCTCCTCCGCCGTGAACGCCCTCTCGGCGTACTACCAGGACTCGCTGGACCCGCGCGACCCCGAGCAGGTCGAGCTCTCCACCATCCGGCTGCTGGCCAAACTGCCCACCATCGCCGCGTACTCGTACAAGAAGTCGGTGGGTCAGCCGTTCCTCTACCCTGACAACTCGCTGTCGCTGGTGGAGAACTTCCTGCGGATGACCTTCGGTTTCCCCGCGGAGCCCTACCAGGTGGACCCGGAGATCGCCGCCGCGCTGGATATGCTGCTCATCCTGCACGCCGATCACGAGCAGAACTGCTCCACCTCCACCGTCCGGCTGGTCGGCTCCTCCGACGCCAACCTGTTCACCTCGGTATCCGGCGGGATCAACGCGCTGTGGGGCCCGCTGCACGGCGGCGCCAACCAGGCGGTGCTGGAGATGCTCGACGGTATTCTCGCCGCCGGCGGGGACGTCAAGGAGTTCATCCGCAAGGTCAAGAACAAGGAAGACGGTGTGAAGCTGATGGGCTTCGGGCACCGGGTCTACCGCAACTACGACCCGCGTGCCGCCATCGCCAAGAAACACGCCGACACCATTCTGAGCAAACTCGGCAGCGATCCGCTGTTCGATATCGCCCAGGCGCTGGAGGAAGCCGCGCTCACCGACGACTACTTCGTCGAGCGCAAGCTCTACCCGAACGTCGACTTCTACACCGGCGTCGTGTACAAGGCGATGGGCTTCCCGACCCGCATGTTCACCGTGCTGTTCGCCATGGGCCGGCTCCCGGGCTGGATCGCGCACTGGCGGGAAATGCACAGCGAGGCCATCAAGATCGGCCGTCCGCGGCAGATCTACACCGGCTATGGTGCACGGGACTACGCCGAAATCACCAACCGCTGACACCGATTGAATCGAAGGGGATTCAAGGCATGAGCAAACCGGAGATCGAATTCCAGGAGGGCCCGGCGCCCACCGAACTGGCCATCAAGGACATCACCGTGGGTGACGGACCGGAAGCGGTCCCCGGTGGCACGGTCGAAGTGCACTACGTCGGTGTGGAGTTCGATACCGGCGATGAATTCGATTCGTCGTGGAACCGCGGCGAATCGATCAGCTTCCCGTTGCGCGGCCTGATCCAGGGCTGGCAGGACGGTATCCCGGGGATGAAGGTCGGCGGCCGTCGTCAGCTCACCATCCCGGCGGAACTGGCCTACGGCCCCGCGGGCGGAGGGCACCCGCTCTCCGGAAAGACCCTCGTATTCGTGATCGACCTGCTCGACGCGAAGTAATACCCGCCGGAAACGGCATGAGACACCCCCACGGAAAACGCGGGGGTGTTTCTGTTTCCCGGCCACGCCGAAGGGCAATTCCCGGTCAGCCGCGCCTTTCCGGCAGGAGCAACACCAGCCGCACCCCGCCGAGGACTCCGTCGTCGAAATAGGCGCGGCCCCCGTGCAGCTGCGCCTGCTGCGCCACCAAGGCCAGACCCAGACCCGAACCGCCTTTGCGGGCGTTGCTGCCGCGGGCGAATCGGGCGAAAACCGATTCGCGCTCTTCGACTGGCAGCCCACGGCCGTTGTCGTCGACCGAGACGACGATGCTGCCGTCGGTATGGCGGTGGGCCGACAGCACAACCTCGGTGGCCCCGCCGTGCTTCACCGAATTCTTCACCGCGTTGTCCACGGCCAGCCGCAGCCCCGCGGGCAGGCCCCGGGTCACCAGCTCGGCGTCGGTGTCGATACGGACCGAGAGACCGGGGTAGTGGCGCATCGCGTCGTGGGCGGCCTGATCACAGAGTTCGGCGATATCGGTGTCGATATGGTCGCGTTCGGAGGTCAGATCACCGGAGGCCAGGCGTTCCAGCGCGGCCAGCGTGGTCTCGACCCGCCCCTGACTGCGCTGCACATCGGCGAGGATCTCGGTGCGCTGGGACTCGTCCAGATCGAGGGTCGACAGCACTTCCAGGTCGGTGCGCATCGCGGTGAGCGGGGTGCGCAGCTCATGCGCCGAGACGGCGGCGAAATCCCGGGCCGTCTCCAGCGCGGCGGCGGTCTCGGCCTGGGCCTGATCGACCCGGCGCAGCATGGTGTTCACCGCGTCGGCCAGTTGTTCGGCCTCCAGCACGCCCGAACTGTCCACGGGTTCCGGAGTCGCGTCGCGGTATCCGGTGCGGGCCCCGACCTGCCGGGTGAGCACCATGATCGGCCGAACCGCCCGGCCGCCGAACAGCCAGCCCAGTCCCGCCGAGGCCGCGATCGCCAGCAGTCCGCCGACCAGCACCCACCGTTGCTGATCGGCCGTCGCCTCCGCCGCCTCGGTGGCGGGGATACCCAGCGATACCGTCCGCCCCGCGGGTTGATTCTCCGTCGTCGTCAACACCCGGTAAGGGGTTCCGTCCACATCGACCGTCCGCGAACCCGGATCCAGCTCCGGCAACCGGATCGAACTCGAGGCGACGACCTCACCGTCGTTCCGGACGGTCAGCGCCATATCGCGGTCGGGGCCCACCAGGTTCACCACCCCCACCGCGATCACCGGATCGATCACCACCAGCCGGGACGCTATCCGCAACTGCTGATCGGTCTGCTGCTGATTGTTGCGTTCGATCGCGGGCACCGCGATGGCGCTCACTATCGCGACGATGAGCACCGCCCCCGCCGCGGCGGCCCCGGCGACCCGGGTCCGCAGTGAATACGACCGCCGCCGTCGCCTGCCGGGACTTCCGCCGCTCACTTCGTTTCCCGCAGCACGAACCCCACACCGCGGATGGTGTGCAGCAGCCGCGGCGTACCGTCGGATTCCAGTTTCCGGCGCAGATAGCCGACGAAAACATCCACCACATTGGTATCGGCGGCGAAGTCGTAGCCCCACACCAGCTCCAGCAACCGCTCCCGGCTCAACACCACCCCCGCGTTGCGCGCCAGCGTCGACAGCAGCTCGAACTCGCGTTTGGTCAGCTCGATCTCCCGCCCGTTCACCAACGCCCGGTAACCGGCGGTATCCACCTGCAAGGGCCCCACCGTGATGGTGTCCGGCGCCTCCGCCGGCGCGGTATCGGTGCGCCGCCGCAGCAGCGCCTTGATCCGGGCCACCAGTTCGGCCAGGACGAACGGTTTGACCAGGTAGTCGTCGGCTCCCGACTCCAGCCCCGCGATCCGGTCACCCACCGAACTACGCGCACTCAGCACACAGATCGGCACCTCGTTGCCCATGGCCCGCAGCGCGGTCACCACGCCCGCGCCGTCGAGCACCGGCATATTCATATCCAGCACGATCGCGTCGGGGGCCCGCTCGGACACGGCCCGCAGGGCGGCGGCTCCGTCGCGGGCGATACTCACCTCGAACCCGGACAACCGCAAGCCCCGCTCGACGGACGCGAGCACGTCCTCGTCGTCGTCGACCACGAGCACGGCTGGGGTGGAGGTCCGATCGGTCACGGGTTCATTGTGCATGGGTTCCGGGGGTGTGGCGGGAGGTAGCGGGCGAGGGCGGTGGCCTGTTCGGTGTCGGGTCGTTCACGGCGTGAGGGTTCGGGGTGGGGTTGGTTGGGAGGCGGAGAAGTGGGCTTGGTTGCGGGGGTGAGGGGGTGGGCCTGCACGCCGAGGTGGGGGAGGTGGCCTTGGTCGCGAGGGTGGGGATGTGCCTGCTTGCGGAGGTGGGGGAGGTGGCCTTGGTCGCGAGGGTGGGGATGTGCCTGCTTGCGGAGGTGAGGGGGTGGCCCTGCTTGCGGAGGTGGGGAGGTGACCTCGCTCGTCAAGGTGAGGGGGAGGGCTTGCTCGCGAAGGTGGGCCAGGTGACCTTGCTCGTGAAGGTGCTGTGTTTTTGGCGCGCTGGCGCGCGCGGGGGTTCGGCCCCCTCGAGCGTCGCCTGTCAGCACGCGATACTCGCGCCTGCGGCGCATTG
>NZ_JBEZYU010000105.1:0-7962 GCF_040638875.1 Nocardia sp. NPDC024068
CGTCGCGACCGGCGCAGTGCGCAGAGGCCCCTCGCCCGAGCTCGTCAGCCCTCGAGACTCGCGGCTGCGCCGCCTCGCTTCGAGGGCTGACAGCAGACGCGGGCCGAACCCTTTGTGGGCCTCGCTGAACTCGGCGCCGGGAGGGTGGACCGATTCTGGGGAGTGGCGCATCCGGATGAGGGTGGGTGGCCGGGTTGGGGGCGGATCTACCGGGGATGGGATGGGATGGGATGGGATGGGATGGGAGGGGGCGGGGCGGGGCTACAGGATGGGGGCGGGGGTGTAGCGGGCGGCTTCGGGGTGGGCTTCGGCCAGTTTGCCGACTTGGGCTACTACGTCGGCTACCTGGGCGTCGGCGGCGCCGATGAAGGCGGCCTTGTCGGAGAGGGCGGCGTCGAGGGCGGCGCGGTCCAGGGGCATACGGTCGTCGGCGGCCAAGCGGTCCAGCAGGTCCGGTTCGCGGCCCTGCTCACGCATGGCCAGGGCGACCGCCACCGCGTGTTCCTTGATGACCTCGTGAGCGGCCTCGCGGCCGACGCCGGCGCGGACGGCGGCCATGAGGATGCGGGTGGTGGCCAGGAAGGGCAGGTAGCGGTCCAGTTCCCGGGCGATCACCGCGGGGTAGGCGCCGAATTCGGCGAGCACCGTCAGGAAGGTCTCGGTCATACCGTCGAGGGCGAAGAACGCGTCCGGCAGCGCGACCCGGCGCACCACCGAACAGAACACATCGCCTTCGTTCCACTGCGCACCGGCCAGTTCCGCCGCCATCGACCCGTAACCGCGCAGCACGACCTGCAGTCCGTTGACGCGTTCGCAGGATCGGGTGTTCATCTTGTGCGGCATGGCGGAACTGCCCACCTGGCCGGGCTGGAAGCCCTCGGTGACCAGTTCGTGGCCCGCCATCAACCGGATGGTGTGGGCGAGCGACGACTGGGCGGCGCCGATCTGCACGAGCGCGGAGAGCACATCGTGGTCGAGCGAGCGCGGATAGACCTGGCCGACGCTGGTGAGGACCTCGGCGAATCCGAGATGCCGGGCCACCTGCTGTTCCAGGGTCGCCAGTTTGGCGGCGTCGCCGCCGAGCAGGTCCAGCATGTCCTGGGCGGTGCCCATCGGGCCCTTGATACCGCGCAGCGGGTAGCGGTCGATGAGTTCACGCAGCCGGGTGAGGCCGATGAGCAGTTCGTCGGCGGCGGAGGCGAACCGTTTCCCGAGGGTGGTGGCCTGCGCGGCGACATTGTGCGAGCGACCGGCCATCACCAGTGTCTGGTATTCGGCCGCGCGCTCGGCGAGCCGGGCGGCGACGGCGATCCCGTGGGCGTAAATATGTTCGAGGGAGAGCCTGATCTGCAGCTGTTCGACGTTCTCGGTGAGATCACGGCTGGTCATCCCCTTGTGCACGTGTTCGTGCCCGGCCAGCGCGTTGAATTCCTCGATCCGGGCCTTCACATCGTGGCGGGTCACCCGCTCGCGTTCGGCGATGGAGGCCAGGTCCACCTGTTCGACGACGCGCTGATAGTCGTCGACCACCCCCGCCGGCACCTCGATACCGAGTTCGGCCTGGGCGCGCAGCACCTCGAGCCACAGCCGCCGTTCGAGCACGACCTTGTGCTCGGGCGACCACAGATGCACCAGCTGCGGACTGGCGTAGCGAGTGGCGAGGACGTTGGGGATCAGGTCGGAGGTCACGTCCGGTCAGTCTAGTGACCGGTACCGGTCCACCGGCTGGTGCGTCGCGGGAGCGACGATATCGATGACCTCGAGCAGCGCTCCGCGGGCCAGACGCCGGGGCTGCGGATCGGGTTCGCTCAGAGCGGCGACCACCGCGCCGTCGACCACCGCGACCAGTCTGCGAAGTTGTTCGGGGCGCACGATCCGGTCGGATCGGCGCAGGACATGGGCAAGCAGCTCGTCGAGCTGCCCGCGTAGTCGGAGCTGGACCTCCCGTAGTTCCGGATGACGCGCCGAGGCGACGGTGCGCTCGTAGCGCGCGATCAGCCGCCCACGAGCGGCGTTGGCGCCCTCGTCCACGCCGTCCGGGCCGATCAGCAGGTCGAGCACCAGTTCGGCGGTCGCGTCCGCGCCGCGCCGGCGGTGGGTCACCTCACCGATCCGCCGCCGCATCGCCTCGAGTTCGGCGTTCCCACTGAACTCGACGGCTCGCGCGATCAGATCCTCGAGCGATTCGAAGTAGTAGGTCGTCGACGCGAGCGGGAGTTCGGCGCGCGTGGCGACCGAACGGTGCCGCACCGCGTCGAAGCCACCTTCCAGCAGCAATTCGGCAGCAGCGGCCACCAGCGCCTGGCGACGCCGTTCACCTTTCGGAGTCGTCGCGGTTATCACCGTGCCATCGTGCCAGTTGTCATCAGTACATCCGTACGAAATCAGGGAAAGGGAGGGCAACCATCGATGTTTCTACCGCATCCGCGCAACAATGGTGTCGTACTGTGCAAAGTTATTGCATCGCACAGTATTTCTGTCGACGCACAGTATTGCGTATCAACCCTGGTGACGCAGGAATCCGGCCAGGCGGCCGAGCGCGGCCTCGATATCGGCGGTCGCCCCGGCGAATGAGAGCCGAACGGTGCGGTGCCCGTTCACGGTGTCGAAATCCAGACCGGGTGCCAGGGCCACACCGGTGTGCGCCAGAACCTGCGCGCACCACGCCATCGAATCACCGGTCAGATGCCCGATATCGGCGTAGGCGTAGAACGCGCCGTCGGCCGGGGCCAGGTCGGTGATGCCGAGCGCCGGCAGACCGTCCAGCAGGATCGACCGGTTGATCGCGTACCGGCTCACATGCGCGTCGAGTTCGGCCTTCGCCTCGGCGTCGAACGCGTGCACCGCGGCGTACTGCGAGATCGCCGGCGGGCAGACGGTCATATTCGAGGCCAGACGTTGCAACGCGGGCCGCAGCGCGGGCGGCGCCAGCATCCAGCCCAGCCGCCAGCCGGTCATGGAGAAGTATTTCGACACCGAGCCGATCACCACCGCGTTGGATGAGGTCTCCCAGGCCGACGCGGTGCGCTCCGCGCCGTAGGCGATGCCGTGATAGATCTCGTCGGAGATCAGGAGCGTGCCGTGCGCATCGCACCAGCGGGCCACCGCGGCCAGTTCGGCCGGGTCGATCATGGTGCCGGTCGGGTTGGCCGGGCTCGCCACGATCAGGCCGCGCGGCGGCTCGGGCAGCGTGTCGAGCATGGCGACCGTGGGCTGGAAACGGGTTTCGGCCCGGCAATCCAGTTCCACGACACGGCAGCCGAGCGCGGTGAGGGTGTTGCGATAGGCGGGGTAGCCGGGACGCGCGACCACTACCGTGTCGCCCGGATCGAACGCCGCCAGGAAGATCAGCGTGAACGCGCCCGACGAGCCGGTGGTGACCACGACGTCGTCCGCGTCGACCGAGTACCCGTAGGTGCGGTGGTGGTGCCCGGCGATGGCTTCCCGCAGCGGGAGGATGCCGAATGTCTCGGTGTAGCCGAGCAATTCGGCATCGAGCGCCGCCCGGGTGGCGCGCAGCACCGGCGCGGGCGCGGGCGTCGACGGCTGCCCCGCCGCCAGACTCAGCACATCACCGTGTGTTCTGACGCGTTCGGCGGCGGCTTTCCAGACATCCATCACGTAGAAAGGGGGGATGGTCGAGCGCCGAGATTCAGTGGACACCCGACCGACGGTAGAACACCGCATCGGGCCGATCGACGGCTATGGTCTGCTCTGATGCTCGAAAAGGCCAGCCGGTCGGCCGCCGGGCCGACCCACTCCGACTCCGGATCCGCCGCGTCCGGCCGCGGTTCCGGGGCCGGACGCCGACGCCGGAACCGGGTCCCGCGACCCGGTTCGGGGGCCGGGCGCGCCGCAGAGGTGGATACGGCGACGGAGGTGGACAACGCCGCGAGCGTGAACACTGCCGCCGATGTGGACAGCGCGGAATCCGAAGAGCATCCCGAGGATCTACCGACACGCCCGGACCTCGCCGAGGATGTGAACGATCCCGCCGATACCCCCCACGTCACCGCGAACGAGCGGGTGTCGCTGCGACGTGCGGCCGCGGTGGGCGGCGGTCTGGTGATCGCGCCCGGCTGGCGGGACCGGGCGCCCACACCCCCGCGACTCACCCGCGCGGAACTCGCCACCGCCTGCAGGCGGGGCCTGGAACGGACGCGCGACATCTGGCGGCAGCGGCCGACCCCGGCCGAGCTCCGCGAATTCGCGGCCCGGCGCCCGTCGGCCGAAGAGGTGAAGGCCACCGCCCGGCGGCACCGGTACCTGATCGGCGGACTGATCCTCACCCTGCTGCTGGCGACCGGGGATGCGGCCGGGAGCTTCCTGGTCACCGATATGACCCCGGTGCCCGGCGTCGCGCACCGGGTGGCGGTCGCGTATCCGCTGCAGCTGTCCACCCCGGTCCCGTCGGTTCGCCGCTATCTGGACGCCATCGACAACGGCGAGCGCCTGCGTGAGCAGGCCGTGGTGGCCGCCGCGTCGCGGGCGACCCTGGAG
The DNA here is from genome assembly GCF_040638875.1 of Nocardia sp. NPDC024068. Lineage (NCBI taxonomy): Bacteria > Bacillati > Actinomycetota > Actinomycetes > Mycobacteriales > Nocardiaceae > Nocardia > Nocardia sp. NPDC024068. The sequence continues at coordinate 4,501 of NZ_JBEZYU010000105.1, forward strand.
CGCGCCAAAGCGGAGGCCGCCGCCGCGGCCGCCGGGCAGGAACAGCCCTGGATCAACACCGCACCGGGCGAACCGGGGCTCGGCACCATCCCGCCGGGTGCCATTCCACCCAGCGCCGGCGGCTTCGTGCTTCCCGCACCGGGCACCTTCACCTCGGGCTTCGGCAGCCGGTGGGGCACCTTCCACCGCGGTATCGATATCGCCGGCCCGATCGGCACCCCCATCTACGCGGTCGCGGACGGCACAGTGATCGACGCGGGCCCGGCCGCCGGTTTCGGATTGTGGGTCCGGATCAGGCACAACGACGGGTCGATCTCCGTCTACGGCCATATGTACGACTTCTTCGTCTCGGTCGGCGAACGGGTGCCGGCCGGAATGCAGATCGCCCGGATGGGTAATCGCGGTGATTCGACCGGACCGCATCTGCATTTCGAGATCATCATGGACGGACAGCACGTCGACCCGCAGCGCTGGCTGGCCTTGCACGGTCTTTCCTACGGCTGATCATTTACCGGCAAATTCGTAGTGTTCGACGGAAGTCGAACCAGGACTCCGCATACGGTGTGATCGATCTCGCCGTAACACCTGGTACATCGATTTCTCTCAGCACAATAGAACTTTGCATTCATTTTTGGTTCATCTTTTGTTCATCTTCTGCAATCATTCTGTGATCGCCAGAAAACAGACCGCAAGCCTGTTTATCGCCCGGTTTCGTATTCGTCCGAATACTCCGTCGCGACGGCCCCGCCCGCATCACCGGCCCCCGGCCGGCGCTCGGCGCACCGCACCGCGATTCGCGGCCAACTGAATGTCCTGTCATACAAAGAAATCCACAAAAGGAAACAGCGCAGCGACAGCGCCGACGGAAAGACAAGCCCGCCGGTGCGGTACCCCCGCGCTGTCGGAGCCCCTGATGCATGTACGAAAACTGTTGCCCCTCCTAGCCATCGCCGCTGTCGCCGCCCTGCCCGCCCAGGCCCACGCCGATATCGCCGGCGTGCCCGCCGAACTGCAGGGACCCGCGCAGCAACTCCAGCAGCAGGCCCAGCAGCTGCCCCAAGACCAGCAGAGCCAGCTGCGGCAGTTCCTCCAGCCGCTGCCCCAGCCCGTCCCGCAACTCCTGCCCCAGATGCTTCCGGCGAGCTACCCCGACAACCTGGACGGCTGGATCCGCGGCGCGATGGATGTCCTCGGGCAGCACGGCATCCCGGCCAGCTACGAAGGCATCCACCGCAACGCCCTGCGGGAATCGGGCGGCGATCCGCACGCGATCAACCTCTGGGACTCCAACGCCGCGGCCGGTATCCCCTCCAAAGGGCTCATGCAGGTCATCGACCCCACGTTCGCCGCGTACCACGTCGAAGGCACCTCGTGGGATATCTACGACCCGGTCGCCAATATCGCCGCGGCCTGCAACTATGCCGCCCACCGCTACGGCTCCATCGATAACGTCTACGGGGCGTACTGACCGTCGCGCAGTTATCCGGTGACGGCGGACCGGCGATTGCCGCCGCCGTCACCGGCGCGAATCAGAGACGAATACGATCCTCGACCGCGGCCAGACCGATATCGGACCGGTAGTGACCACCGGTCAGCTTGATCCCCGCCAGCCGGTCGTAGGCGACCTCCCGGGCCGCGGTCAGATCAGCGCCGGTACCGACGATGCTGAGCACCCGGCCACCCGCCGACACCAGCGCACCGTCCGCACGCAGCGCGGTCCCCGCGTGCAACACCGTCGCCGCGTCATCGGTCGCGGCATCGCTCGCGCCGGTGATCACATCACCGGCCCGGGGCCGCCCCGGATAGTGCTCGGCGGCCAGCACCACGGTGACCGCGGCGCCGCCGTGCCACCGCGGCGCGGGCAAATCCGCCAAGGACCCGGTCGCGGTCGCGTACAACAGCTCCCCCAGCGGACTCTCCAGCAGTGACAGCACCGCCTGCGTCTCCGGATCACCGAACCGGCAATTGAACTCCACCACCGCGGGGCCCGCCGCGCCCATCGCCAGCCCGGCATACAGCAGACCGCTGAACGGGTTCCCGCGACGCACCAACTCCGCCGCCACCGGGGCCACCACATCATCGACGATCTGCCCGACCGCGTCCTCGGGCAGCCACGGCAGCGGGGTATAGGCACCCATCCCGCCGGTATTCGGCCCGGTATCTCCGTCACCGACCCGCTTATGATCCTGCGCCGGCAGCAGCGGAACCACCGTCTCGCCGTCCACCAGGCAGAACAGCGATACCTCCGGACCGTCGAGGAAGGATTCCAGCAAAACCGGATGCCCCTGCTCGAGCAGTTCGGCAGCATGATCACGCGCCGCCAGCCGGTCCGCCGTGACCACCACGCCCTTACCCGCGGCCAGGCCGTCGTCCTTCACCACCCAGGTCGGGCCGAAACGATCCAGCGCGGCATCCAACTCCGCGGGGGTGTCCACAATCTCACTGTGCGCGGTCCGCACCCCCGCCGCGGCCATCACATCCTTGGCGAACGCCTTCGACCCCTCGATCCGCGCCGCCGCCGCCGACGGACCGAAGCACGCGATCCCCGCCGCGCGCACCGCATCGGCCACCCCCAGCACCAGCGGCACCTCCGGACCGATCACCACCAGATCGGCCGCCACCTCCCTGGCCACCGCGACAACGGCATCGCCGGAACTCGGGTCCACCGGCCGCACCTGCGCCAGCTGCGCGATACCGGCATTACCCGGGGCCGCGACGAGCGCGCTCACCGCGGGGTCACGACGAAGCGCAAGGACGAGGGCGTGTTCACGGGCTCCGGAACCGATGACGAGTACTCGCACGCGGACAGCTTATAGGGGCCACGAACCCGCCCGGAATCCCAGGTTCGCCGCCGCCCCCGCCGGTACCAGCGGGTTCACCACAGCACCGGCCGGGCCCGGCCACACCGTGGATGATGGTGGTGAAACACCCGCAGCGGGTGGGCAACTCGCGCGCCCCCTTGCCGGCGCGCTGATGGGAGGACGTACGTCATGGGTCTGATGGACGGAATCATGGGCAACGCCGGACAAATGGAACCGGCCCGCGCCCAGCAGGACTACCAGCGGCTTCTCGGCAACGGCGAACAGATCTACTCCGCCTACATCCTGGTCCGCGATGCTCTGCTGTTCACCAACCGCCGGCTCATCCTGATCGACAAACAAGGACTGTCCGGCCGGAAAATGAGCTACCACAGCATCCCCTACCGCTCGATCACCCACTTCGCGGTGGAAACAGCGGGCACCTTCGACCTCGACGCGGAACTGGTGCTGTGGATCGCGGGCACCGACGTCCCGATCCAGAAGAAGTTCAACCGCCAGGTCGACATCTACGAGGTCCAGGGCATCCTCAGCCACTTCGTGGCTGTATAAATGGCGCGGCTTCGCCGCGCGGGGTTCGGCCCTCTTGGCGTCTGCTGTCAGCACTCGAGACTCGTGGCTTCGCCACCTCGCTTCGAGTGCTGAC
>NZ_JBEZYU010000106.1:0-7009 GCF_040638875.1 Nocardia sp. NPDC024068
GGCGGTATGCGACAGTGGCGTCAGCGACCATGAGCAAGGAGTGGGTCCTGCCACATCGCTTCGAGGGCTGACAGCAGACGCGGGCCGAACCCTTTCAGGGCCTCGTAAAACTCGGCGCGGGGTGGGTGGCCTGTGGTCGGGGAGTGGCGCATCCGGATGGGGGCCGGGGGGTGAGGTGGGGTAGGCGATGGGGGTCTGTCCGGGGACCGGGGTCGGGCGCGGGTCGGGCAACACGCCACCGGTGGGCGATCTACTACAGGGGATCGGATACCTTTAACGGGTGAGCATTCTCGAGACAGTGGCGGTGTTCGCCGGTATCCCGCTGGGGATCTACCTCATAATCGCTGGTTTGTCGTATATCGGTAAGCCGCTGCCCGGCGAGAAGCCGGTCCATTTCGATATGAGCAAGAAGTGGACTTCGGCTCCGGTGCTGTGGAGTGCTACCGATGAGGTCACCGGGCATGGTCATTCCTACGATGCCGGTGAGTCGTCGCATGGGTCTCATGTGGCGTTCGATTCCCTGGAAGCCCCGAAGGGCGCGTTGATCGGAGGCCGGGCAAGTGGCAAGTACTAAATGGCCCGCGGTGGTCGAGTCCGAACTGCCGCACGGATACGCGTTGATGACCAGCGGCCGGGTTTCCGGGGTGCACGAGGCCGGTGACGTGTTCAAGGAGGCGCCGTTCGACAACAACGAGCGGCTCGCCATGGACAACGTGCTGACCGAGGCGACCCGCGCGACCAAGGTGCGGTTCAACGTGTTCATCGGCGACCTCGGCCCCGATGCCGGCGCCACGGTCGACGCGCTGTTCCCGACCACTCCGGAGGCGGCGCGTTCGGTGCTCATCGCCGTCTCCCCGAACGACCATTCCGTCGAGGTCCGCTCCGGCCGGGATGTGGCCGAACGGGCCAACGACCGGGTGTGCCAGCTCGGCGTCACCGCCGCGCTGAGTTCGCTGCGGCAGGGCGAGCTGATCGACGGCCTGGTTTCGGCCGTCCGGGTGATGGCCGCGGCCATCGGCCGCTGAATGCGCGCCCCGGCCGGGGCGTGATCCGGGAGCGCTCGCTACCGACGAGAACGGCGCGTCCACCCTCAGGGTGGACGCGCCGTTCCGCTGTCGAGGTCAGGAGATATCGAAGGCGCGCGCCCGCAGCGAGCGTTCGATCCCGGCCTTGCCCTCACTCACCAGGCGCCGCAGCGCCGGCGGGTGGTCACCGGCGAGGAATTCGTCGGCGCGGGCGACAGCCTGGTCGCTGATCTCCCAGGACGGGTAGAGCCCGACCACCGCGGTCTGCGCGACCTCGCTGGAACGCCGTTCCCATACCGCGGGGATCTCCGCGAAGTACCGCTCCAGATACGGCTGCAACAGGGCGTCCTGCCCGGCGGGAGCGAATCCGCCGACGATCGAGCGCGCGGTGATATTGGGCACCGAGTCGTCCTGCATCACGGTCGCCCACGCCGATTCCTTCACCTCGGCGATGGGCCGCGCGGTGGCCGCGGTGGCGGCCTGACGCCGGCCCGCGGCCGTTTCGTCATTGCGCAGTTCGCCGTCGATGGTGGGGGTGCCGGTGCCGTCGGCGTCGATCTCGCCTGCCGCGGCCAGCGCGGTGAGCACCCGCCAGCGCAGGTCGGTGTCCACGGTGAGCCCGGTCAGTCCGACCGCGCCCGGGTCGCCGTCGAGGAGCTCGCGCAGCACTTCGGTATGCCAGGGGGACAGTTTCGCGCCGGTGAGCGCGTTGACGAAGGCCAGCTGGTGGTCCGAGCCCGCTTCTGCCTCCCGGGCCAGCTCGAGCAGCCGGTTCGCGTAGTCCGCCCAGCCGGTCGCCTCGGCCCAGGCCGGGTCGGCGTAGCTGCGCAGGGTGGTGTTGGCCTGCATGAGCAGCCGCTGCACCACACCGATCTCGGATTCCGCGCCCACCCCGCGTTGCACCAGGGCCACGAAATCGCGGGCCCGGAACTCGGCTTGCCTGGTCATCTCCCAGGCGGCCGACCAGGCGAGGGTGCGGGGGAGCGGTTCGGCGATATCGGCGATCCGGTTCACCAGGACGTCGAGCGAATCAGCGTCCAACCGGACCGAGCAGTAGGTCAGATCGTCGTCGTTGACCAGGACGAACTTGCCGCGCGGAACACCGGTGAGTTCCGGTACCTCGGTACGTTCGGCAGCCCGCAGGTCGAGCTCCACCCGATGGGTGCGCACCAGCTTGCCGTCCTGGTCGTCGTAGACGCCGATCGCCAGCCGGTGCACCCGGCGTTCACCGGCACCGGGCGCGGCGCCGTCCTGGATCACCGCGAAAGAGGAGAAGTTGCCGTCCGCGTCCACCTCGAAATCGGGACGCAGGATATTGAGGCCGGTGGTCTTGAGCCATTGGGTGCCCCAGCCGGACAGATCCCGGCCGGAGGACTTCTCCAGTGCCGCGAGCAGGTCGTCGAAGGTGGCGTTGCCGTAGGCGTGGTCGGCGAAGTAGGCACGCAGACCCGCGAGGAACGGCTCCAGCCCGACATAGGCCACCAGCTGTTTCAGCACGCTGGCGCCCTTGGCGTAGGTGATGCCGTCGAAGTTCACCTCGACCGCGGCCAGATCGGGGATATCGGCGGCGATCGGGTGGGTGGACGGCAGTTGATCCTGCCGATAGGCCCACGATTTCTCCACGTTCGCGAAGGTGGTCCACGCGCTGGTGTATTCGGTGGCCTCGGCCTGGCACAGCACCGAGGCGAAGGTCGCGAACGACTCGTTGAGCCACAGGTCGTCCCACCATTTCATGGTGACCAGATCGCCGAACCACATATGCGCCATCTCGTGCAGTACGGTTTCGGCGCGGCGTTCGTAGGAGGCCCGGGTGACCTTGGACCGGAAGACGTAGTCCTCGAGGAAGGTCACCGCGCCCGCGTTCTCCATCGCCCCGGCGTTGAACTCCGGTACGAACAACTGGTCGTACTTTCCGAACGCGTACGGGATCCCGAAGTTCTTGTGATAGAAGCCGAACCCCTGTTTGGTTTCGGTGAACAGCCGGTCGGCGTCCATGAAATCGGCCAGTGAGGCGCGGCAGTAGATGCCGAGCGGGATGGTGCCGTGCTTGTCGGTATAGGTATCGGTCCACACCGCGTACGGTCCGGCGATGAGCGCGACCAGATAGGTGCTCATGAGCGGGGTGGTGGCGAAGCGGTGCCGTCCGCCTTCGGCGGTGCCCGCGCCGTTGGAGATCACCTTCCAGTCCTGCGGGGCGATGACCTCGATATCGAAGGTGGCCTTGAGGTCGGGCTGATCGAAGCAGGCGAACATCCGTTTGGCGTCGGCGGTCTCGAACTGGGAGTACAGATACACCGCGTCGTCGGCGGGGTCGACGAACCGGTGCAGGCCCTCACCGGTATGCGAGTACTCGCATTCGGCCTCGACCACCAGTTCGTTGCGTTCGGCCAGGTCGGGCAGGGTGATCCCGGCCGCCTCGTCGTATCCGGCGATATCGAGCGGTTTACCGTTGAGGACCGCCGACCGTACGCCCCGGGCGACGATATCGATGAAGGTCCGCGACCCGGGTTTCGCGGTGAAGGTGACCGTACTGCGGGACAGGAACGTCTGTTCGCCCGGTTTACCGGCGCCGTCGGTCAGATCGAGTTCGACGGAATAGTTCTCGACCGACACGATGCCGGCCCGTTCGATCGCCTGATCGCGGGTGAGGTTCGGTGCGGACATCGGGCTCCTTCGAAAACACAGTGGGCACGGGCGCTGTCCACAATGCCACGTGGGTAAGGTTGCCCGCGCGGGAGTTGATCTCGCGTACCACTCGACCAGGATCGGAGCCCCGCCCGTGAAACACGTGCACGCCGGGAAGGTGCGCGACCTGTACACCGACGGCGATACTCTGCTGCTGGTCGCCTCGGATCGGGTCTCGGTGTACGACGTCTCGCTGCCCACTCCGATCCCGGACAAGGGCGCGCTGCTCACCCAGCTGTCGAACTGGTGGTTCGACTACTTCTCCGATATCCCCAACCATGTGCTGTCCACCACCGATGTGCCGCCGGAGTTCGCCGGTCGGGCCATCCGGGTGAAACCGCTGAAGATGGTCATGGTGGAATGCGTCGCCCGCGGCTACCTGGTCGGATCGGGCTGGAAGGACTACCAGCGGGCCGGATCGGTATCGGGAATCCGGCTGCCCGAGGGGCTGCGGGAGGGTGACCGGCTTCCGGAGCCGATCTTCACTCCGAGCACGAAGGGCTCGGCGTCCGGTCACGACGAGCCGATGACCTTCGACGAGGTCGTCGCGCAGGAGAGCCGCCCGGTGGCCGAACGCCTGCGCGATCTCACCCTGGAGCTGTACACCCGCGGTGCGGCCTACGCGGCCGAACGGGGTGTGATCATCGCCGACACCAAGGTCGAGTTCGGCTGGGACGGTGCGGTGCTCACCCTCGGCGACGAGCTGCTGACCTCGGACTCCTCCCGTTTCTGGCCGGCCGCGGAATGGGAGCCGGGGCGTCCGCAGCGGTCGTTCGACAAGCAGTTCGTCCGGGATTGGGCGACTTCGACCGGCTGGGACAAAGAGCCCCCGGGTCCCGAGATCCCCGCCGATATCGTCGCCGCCACCCGCGGGAAGTACGTCGAGGCCTACGAACTGATCACCGGCCGCACCTGGTGATTTCCGGGCCCGGACCGGTGCGGGGCACGCTCGCGATCCCCTGCTCGCCGAACACGCCGCAACCCGGACAAGCGGGTGTGGCCCCGGCGGCCGGCGGACGGAGCGGCCGGGGGGAGACGCTGCCTCCTGCCGGGCGACCTGATTATTCGTGATACCTGCCACGGATCACAGGGGCGTCGAAGGGTCCGCCAATTTCGCCGGGTCGACAGGGTCCCCGGAGAGGATCAGTTCCTTGATCCGGTCGCCGGCGTCCCAGACATTCACGTTCATTCCGGCCAGCACCCGGCGCTGTGGGTCCAGCCAGAACGCCACGAACTCCCGGCCCGCCCGGTCACCGCGTACCACGACCTGCTCGTAGTCGCCGGGCGCCGCGAACCCGGTGTACTCCATACCGAGGTCGTACTGGTCGGTGAAGAAATACGGGAGACGGTCGTATACCGCCGATTTGCCCAGCATGGTCTGCGCGGCCACGGCCGGCTGGTTCAGGGCAGTCGCCCAATGCTCGACCCGGATCCGGCGCCCCAGCACGGGATGGTCCTGTTCGGCGATATCGCCGACTGCCAAGATATCGGGATCGCTGCTGGTCAGACCGGCATCGACGAGGACTCCGGTGCCGGTCGGCAGTCCCGCGGACTCCGCGAGTCCCAGCCGCGGCCGGGCACCGACCGCCACCAGGACGGCGTCGCCGGGCACGGTCGAGCCGTCCGCGGTACGGACACCGGTCGCCCGCCCCTGCGACGTCGTGATCTCCTCCACCCGCGTGCCGAAACGCAGTTCGACCCCGTGCGCGCGGTGCAGGTCGGCGAAAACCTCACCCATCTCGGGCCCGAGGGCGCCCAGCAGCGGACCGGGCGCGGTCTCCACGACCGTGACCGCCACATCCGCCGCCCGTGCCGCCGCGGTCACCTCGAGCCCGATCCACCCCGCCCCGATCACGACCAGCCGCCCTGCGGTCCGCAGCAGCTCGATCAGCGCATCGGACTCCTCCAGGGTGCGCAGGGTGTAGACCCCCTCCGCGTCGGCGCCCGGGATGGGCAGCGTGCGGGAGGCGGACCCGGTCGCCAGGGCGAGCTTGTCGTATTCGAGCGTCGAACCGTCGGGCAGAGCTACCGTCCGGGCCGCCCGGTCGACGGCGGTGACCTCGGTACCGAGCAGCAACTCCACATTGTGGTCGCGGTACCAGGCGGCATCGGCGACGGTGAACTCCTCCAGCGGTTTCTTACCCGCCAGATACTCCTTGGACAGCGGCGGGCGTTCGTAAGGGAGTCGCTCCTCCGCGCCGATCAAGGTGATATGCCCGTCGAAATCGTTGTCCCGCAGCGCCTGAGCGAGTTTCGCACCGGCCAGTCCGGCGCCGACGATGACGAAATGCCGCGCAGATGTCATGGGTGACACTCCCTTGTAGTGGGTTGTTCCAGCGACGATCCGAACTACTCCCGCCAGCGTACTGAGGCTGCCCGCGACAGTCGGCCGGACCGGGAACGAAAACCCGCCCCGGCGGGTTGGTCGGAGTGCAGCGAAAACTACGGAGAGGAACCACTCGTGTCCGACACGGCCGTGAAGAAGGATCTTGCCGAGTTCTGGTTCGACCCCCTGTGCCCGTGGTGCTGGATCACCTCCCGCTGGATCCTCGAGGTCGCGAAGGTTCGCGATATCGAGACCCGCTTCCACGTGATGAGCCTCGCGGTACTGAACGAGGGTCGTGATCTGCCGCCCGAGTACCAAGACCTGATGAAGAACGCCTGGGGCCCGGTGCGGGTGGCGATCGCGGCCGCCCAGCAGCACGGCGACGACATCCTGCCGGCGCTCTACACCGCCATGGGCACCCGCTTCCACGACCGCCGGTCGGAGTTCGAACAAGAGGGCGATGCGCACGCGACCTTCGCCGCGATCGTCTCCGACGCGCTCACCGAGGCCGGTCTGCCCGCGGAACTGGCCGCCGCGGCCACGAGCACCGACTACGACGAGGCGTTGCGGATCAGCCACCACGCCGGTATGGACAAGGTGGGACCCGATGTCGGTACGCCCACCATCCACGTCAACGGGGTCGCGTTCTTCGGTCCGGTGCTCTCCCGCATCCCCCGGGGTGAAGAGGCGGGCAAACTGTGGGACGCGGTGGTCACGCTGGCGGGCTACCCGCACTTCTTCGAACTGAAGCGCACCCGCGACGAAGAGCCTGTGTTTTCTTAGCGCTGTATCTTTGGCGCGCTGGCGCGCGCGGGGTTCGGCCCTTTTGGCGTCGCCTGTCAGCACTCGAGACTCGTGGCTTCGCCACATGCGCTTCGGCACGCAGGCTCGAGGCCCTCGGACGCCCCATCCCGGTGCTGGGATTGTCCCGGATCGAGCACGGCGAGCGCCGCATCGATGTGGACGATCTCAT
>NZ_JBEZYU010000107.1:0-6987 GCF_040638875.1 Nocardia sp. NPDC024068
CGCGTCTGCTGTCAGCCCTCGAAGCGAGGCGGCGCAGCCGCGAGTCTCGAGGGCTGACAGCAGACGCTCAGAGGGCCGAACCCCGCGCGCGCCAGCGCGCCAAAAACACAGCACATCCGGACCTCTTCGAACGGGACCGTCAACGCCGGACCGGCCTACCGACTCCGACGGCTCTTCTTCCGCGGCGGCGGCAGCAACCCCTCCGCCCGCAACCGCGCGGCATGCTCGGCCAGCGCCTCCACCAGCGGACCCACCTGGGCCACCTCCGGCTGCACATCCACCCGCAGCCCGAACTCGACCGCGGTTTCCGCCGTCTTCGGGCCGATGCAGGCCACGATCGTGCGGGCATGCGGTTTGCCGGCGATACCCACCAGGTTCCGGACCGTGGAGCTGGAAGTGAACAGCACCGCGTCGAAACCGCCGGTCTTGATCATCTCGCGGGTCTCGGCGGGCGGCGGCGAGGCGCGGACGGTGCGGTAGGCGGTGACATCGTCGATTTCCCACCCGCGTTCGCGCAGGCCCTCCGCGAGGGTTTCGGTGGCGATATCGGCGCGCGGCAGCAGCACCCGGTTAACCGGGTCGAAGACATCGTCGTACGGCGGGAAGTCGGCGAGCAGGCCGAGGGAGGACTGTTCCCCGCTGGGGAGCAGTTCCGGGTTGATCCCGAAGGAACGCACCTTCTCGGCGGTGGCTTCGCCGACGCAGGCGATCTTCACACCCGAGAAGGCCCGGGCGTCCAGGCCGAATTCGGCGAATTTCTCCCAGACCGCCCGCACCGCGTTGGTCGAGGTGAACACCACCCACTGGTAGCGACCGTCGACCAGGCCCTTGACCGCGCGTTCCATCTGCGCGGGGCTGCGCGGCGGTTCGACCGCGATGGTGGGCACTTCCTTGGGGATCGCCCCGTGGGTGACGAGGCGTTCGCTCATCTCCCCGGCCTGGTCCTTGGTGCGCGGCACCAGCACGGTCCAGCCGTAGAGGGCACGCGATTCCCACCACGACATCTTGGAGCGCTGCGCGACGGCCTTGCCGATGGTCACCACCAGGGGACCGACGAGTTCAGAGGCGGCGCTGTTCAGCGTGGCCAGGGTGGCCTCGATGGTGCGCTGCTGGCGGGTGGTGCCGCGAACGGTGACCGCGACCGGGGTCTGCGGCGCCATCCCGTGCTCGACCAGCGCGCTCGCGGTCTCGGCCAGATGGCCGGAGGTGGCGTGCAGGACCAGCGGACCGGGGGCGGCGGCCAACGCGGGCCAATCCACCTCACCGCGCACATCGGCCTCGGTATGCCCGGACCCGAGCGCGATACCGGCGTAGCTGGGCACCGCGGAACCGGACGGCAGCCCGGGTAGCACCTCGAACACGATATGCGAGCGGGTGACCGTGGTGACCTCGGCGATCACGGCATCGGTGGTCAGCGGATCGCCGGAGACGACCCGCACCACATCGTGGCCGGCCTTGGCTTCGGCGATCAGCGTTTTGGCGACCTCGGCGGGGTCGCCCAACGCGGGCCGGACGTCCACCGGACGTTCGCCCTCGTCGTCGGGTTCGACCTGGGTGCCGATCAGGGCGAGTACTCCGGCGTCCACATCGGGATCGGTGAACGCGAGGGTTGCCCGGCACAGCACTTCACGGGATCGGGTGGTCAGCAATGCCGGGTCCCCCGGGCCCGACCCGACGAACAGGATCCGCCCCGGATGCTTCTTGCTGGCTCGACTCATCGGTTGTTCTCCATGGGACTGGGTTCGGTGAAGTCCGTGGCGGTGCTCCCGGCTGTCGTGACCCCCGATTCGGGAGTGCCGGGTTCGGCGGCGAGTAACTCGCGCGCGCCCAACTCCAGCAGTTCGCGGGCCAGCGCGATGCCGAGTTCGGCGGCATCGGCCGGTGCACCCACCGCCGAGGCCCTTATCACGTCGGAACCATCGAGCGCGGCCGCACAGCCGCGTAGCGAGAGTTCCTCGACGATGCGCCCGTCGTCGTCCAACGATTCGACGATCTCGGCGATCGCTCCGACGGGCGCTGTGCAGCCCGCCTCGAGTTCGGCGAGCAGTGCTCTTTCCGCGAGCACCGCGGTTCTGGTAGCGGTGTCGTCCAGGGCGGCGAGCAGCCCGATCAGTTCGGTCTCACCCGCGCGGCATTCCACCGCCAGCGCACCCTGGGCGGGTGCGGGCAGCATCTGCACCGGTTCCAGCGCTTCGGTCACGGCGTCGAGCCGGCCGATACGGGCCAGTCCGGCCCGGGCGACCACGACGGCGTCGAGTTCGCCCTCGGCGACCTTGCGCAGCCGGGTATCCAGGTTGCCGCGCAGCGGACGGATATCGAGACCCAGCCCGAGCGCACGCAGTTGCGCGGACCGGCGCGGAGCGGAGGTCCCGACCACCGCGCCCGGCGGTAGCTCCCCGAGCACCATCCCGTCGCGTGCCACCAAGGCGTCGCGCGAGTCCTGGCGCACCGGTACGGCGGCGAGCACGAAACGATCATCGGCCGCGGTCGGCAGATCCTTGTACGAATGGACCGCGATATCGATCGTCCCGGCGGCGAGTTCGGTACGCAATGCGCTGGTGAACACGCCGACGCCGATATCTTCGACCGGATCGCCGGACCGATCACCCGGGGTGTCGACGAATACGAGTTCGGCCGGCTGACCCGTCGCGATCAGCGCGTCCCGCACCGCACCGGCCTGGGTGCGCGCGAGCAGGCTGGCCCGGGTGCCGATCCGCCAGGCCGGCCGGCCACCGGTTCCCGCGGCGCCCGCGCCGGGAGCGGCGCCTTCGCCCTGCAGGATTGTCATGTCGACTGCTCCTGTTCGTCGTCGTGGCCGCCGGGGGTGAAATCGTCGGCCAGGGCGACTTCGCCGTCCAGGCCCATCCAGCCGGCACCGTTGTGTTCGGCGCGGCTGATCTCCATCGGCGCGGCCACCGCCTGCGCCGAACCGGGCTTCAGCTCGAACAGTTCGCGCAGTGCTTCGGCATAGCTGTCGCCACCGGGGGTGGTCGCCAGCTGCTTCACCCGCACCGTCGGCGCGTGCAGCAGTTTGTCCACCACGCGGCGCACCGTGCGCGCCACTTCGTCGCGGGCGGGGTCGGCCAGGGGAAGTCTCGAATCCAGCCGGAGCAGTTCGGCCTCGACCACTTCGGCAGCGCGCTGGCGCAGGGCCGCGACCGTCGGGGTGACCTCGGCCATCCGCTGTCCGGCGAGATATTTGGCGAGTTCGTCGGCGACGATCGACCGCGCGGCGGCGGTATCGTCTGCCGCGGCGCCCGCGGCGGGGTCGCGCTGGAGCGTCTCGATATCGATGACGGTGACCCCGGGCAGCCCGGCCACCGCGTGGTCGACGTCGCGGGGCAGGCCCAGATCGCAGAACACCAGGGGCCGCTCGGCACCACCGGCGCGCTCGGTGAGCGCGTTGTGCGCATCGGCCAGGGTGACCACCGCGCCGACCGCACCGGTGCAGGTGATCACCACATCGGCGGCGGCCATGGCCTCGGTGAGCCGGGACAGTTCGTAGGCGTCGGCGGCGACACCATGCGTTTCGGCGGTCGCCGCGAGTCGCTGGGCGCGTTCGATGGTGCGGTTGACCACCGTGATCTGGCCGATCCCGGCCCGGGACAGATGCGCGACCGACAGCCCGCCCATGGCTCCGGCACCGATCACTGCGGCGGTCCGGCCCGCGAGTGGACCGAGGACGGTGGTGGCGCGGTCCAGCGCCACCGACACCACAGAGGCGCCGGCCCGGTCGATCCCGGTCTCCGAATGCACCCGCTTACCGACGCGCAGCGCCTGCTGCGACAGTTCGTGCAGGGTTCGTCCGACAGCCTGCTGGGCGTCGGCGGTGGTGTAGGCGCTGCGGATCTGGCTGAGGACCTGTTGTTCGCCGACCACCATCGAGTCGAGCCCGCTGGCCACCGCGAACAGATGCTCGGCGGCGGCTTCGCTGTATCGGACGTAGGCGTGCCGGGTCAGTTCGGGCATCGGCAACCCGGAATGCTCGGTCAGCAGCTGGCCGACATCGGCCAAGCCGCCGTGGAAGGCATCGACCACCGCGTAGATCTCCACCCGATTGCAGGTGGACACGATCATGGCTTCGGAGATATGGCTCGAGGCCAGCATGCGGTCGATCAGCTTGGGCCGATCGGCATCGGTGATCGCCACCTTCTCCAGCATCGCAACGGGCGCGCTGCGATGTGAGATTCCGACGAGAAGAACGCTCATGGTGTGACCACCGATCCCTTGCTGGTTGGCTCCGTTGCCGTATGCGAGGTCGTCTGGGCGGCCGGCGCCGCGCAATGGGACAGCCCGGCGGGGCCCGGCGTCGGATGCGCAGGCACCCGGCGGGCGATCCGGCCGGAGCCGTTCAGGGGATGAGCGGTAGGCACGCCACTGCCCAATACAACGCCGTCGGTGGCGGGATCATTCGCCACCCCGGTGGCGTCGTCCGCCACATTCTCGCCGCTCGCGGCGGCTGCATTCGCACTGCTCGCGGCAGTCGCATTCGCGCCGGTCACATCCACGGCGTTCCGCGACCCGTCCGCGCCCACCGGCTCGTCGGAATCAGCGTTGCGAACCCGGTCGAAGGACAGCATCTGCATCTCCACCGCGAGGTCCACACGCCGCAACTCCACCCCCGGCGGCACCGTGAGCGGGCACAACGCGAAGCTCAGGATCGACTGGACGCCCGCGGCGACCAATTCGTCGCACACCTGCTGGGCACTGTCGTCGGGCACCGCGATCACCGCGATGGTCGGGCGCAGCAGCGCGACCCCGTCCACCAGACCGGCGACATCGCGTACCCGCAGGCCCTCGACCTCACGGCCGATCACCTCGGGGTCGTCGTCGAAGAGCCCAACCACCGCGAACCCGCGGCGCCGGAACCCGCGATAACCGACCAGCGCGCGCCCCAGATTCCCGGCACCGACCAGCACGACCCGATGCCCACCGGACAAACCGAGCACATCCTCGATCCGGGCCCGCAACCGCGCGACGTCGTAGCCGACACCGCGAACACCGTTGGGGCCCAGGAAAGAAAGATCCTTGCGAAGTTTCGCGGAATTGACACCCGCCGCGACAGCCAGTTCCTCACTGGATACGATGGCCACAGCGTCATCGGCGAGCAGGGCGAGCACCCGGAGGTAGGTGGCCAGCCGGCCCACCGTAGCCTGGGGAATGCCCTTCTGGAGGGTCCGGGTGGTGACGTTGGGAGCATCGCCGGAGACGCCGCGCGTCTCATGGTGCTCTGTCACGTCCTCGGCTCCTCGTCCGGACCGAACAGGCCCGGGTGGTCGGCGACCTCCGCCGGGGGTCCATGCACCGATGACGGGGTCGGATATCGGGTTGATTCACGTGCTACCGGCGGCCGGATACTCGCCCCGGCCTGCGGTTCGCGTGCCACCACCGTAACCGCTTGTGAACCCATGCACAAAGTCGGTGAAATTCGCCTCATTTTGTGTCGCCGCCGGAGCTTGTACGATTCCGCGCCGGAATCCCCTCACATCAGGCGGCCGAGGTCGGTCCGCAATCGGATCTCATCGACATCGAAATAGCTGTGCTCACGGCCGTCGAGCAGAACCACCGGGAGCCGGTCACCGAATTCCGCCCGTAGCCCGGGATCGGTCGCCGCCTCGACGTCCACATCCAGCGTCATCGGCTCGATCCCGAATTCGGCGCAGATCACTCGCAGCTGGTCCAGGGCCCGGTCACACATTCCGCAGCCGGCGCGGGTCAGCAGGGTCACCTCATGGGTCGTGGAGTCGCTCATAACCGATATTCAACCCGCCCCGCCGGGACGCCCGCGCGACTGCAGTGCGTCCTGGGGCGCGCCTCCGGTTAGTGTGGACGTGATTCGCGCGAACAGGCGGAGGTACTGGTGCCGGAACGATCGAAGGTGGGGAAAACCGGATTCATCGCGGGCCGGTTCGGGGAGCTTCCGGTCCGATGGAATCTGGGTCCGCTCGGGCAGGGCCTGTCCGAGCAGTTGGCGCGTATCTCGCGCAACCCGTTCGGACCGAGCGAAGAAGAGGTCCGCGCCAACGTCGCCGGCGAAGCCAGTGCCGACGCGGCGCTGGCCCTCCAGGACGCCGAGCGGGCCGGCGGGATCGGCACAGCCGGCCCCGAGGCCCCCCGCGATCTCACCGCGGCCGCCTTCTTCGACGTCGACAACACCATGGTGCAGGGCGCCTCGATCGTGCATTTCGCCCGGGGATTGGCCGCCCGCAAATACTTTCGCAGTTCCGATCTGGTGGATATCGCCTGGAAACAGGTGAAGTTCCGGATCACCGGTAAAGAGAACAGCACCGATATGGCCTCGGGTAAAGAAAAGGCCCTGGAATTCATCGCCGGACGCTCCACCGCCGAACTCGCGGCCCTCGGCGAGGAAATCTACGACGAGATCATCGCCGACAAGATCTGGCCCGGCACCCGCGCGCTGGCGCAGATGCATCTCGACGCAGGTCAGCAGGTCTGGCTGGTCACCGCGACCCCGGTGGAGCTGGCCCAGGTGATCGCCAAACGACTCGGACTCACCGGCGCTCTCGGCACGGTCGCCGAAAGCGTCGACGGTAAATTCACCGGGCGTCTGGTCGGCGATATTCTGCACGGTCTCGGCAAAGCCCACGCGGTCCGCGCCCTGGCCATCCGCGAGGGTCTCAATCTCAAACGCTGCACCGCATACTCAGACAGCCACAACGATGTCCCCATGCTGTCGCTCACCGGTACCGCGGTCGCCATCAACCCCGATTCGGACCTGCGGGAGGTCGCCAAGGCCCGCGGCTGGGAGATCCGCGATTTCCGCACCGGCCGCAAAGCCGCCAAAATCGGCGTCCCCACCGCGATCGCCCTGGGCGCGGCCGGTGGCGCGGTGGCCGCAGCCGTCACCCGCCGCCGTGGGGTGCAGTGATTTTGGAGCGGCTCCGCCGCTCGAGGTTCGGTCCTCCTGAGCGTCTGCTGTCAGCCCTCGAGACTCGTGGCTTCGCCACATGCGCTTCGAGGGCTGAC
>NZ_JBEZYU010000108.1:0-6603 GCF_040638875.1 Nocardia sp. NPDC024068
GGCAAGGTCACCTGCCCCACCTTGGCGGGCAAGGTCACCTGCCCCACCTTGGCGGGCAAGGTCACCTGCCCCACCTTGGCGGGCAAGGTCACCTGCCCCACCTTGGCGGGCAAGGTCACCTGCCCCACCTTGGCGGGCAAGGTCACCCTTCACTCCTGCAAGCAGGACCACCACCCCACCCTCGCATGCAAGACCACCCCTCACCTCACGAGTGAGCTCACCTCCCACCTTCCCAGACAAGGCCACCCCCACCTCTATGACCGAGCTGTCTCAACATTTTCACGGATGGCGTGCCCAGACAGCAGACACCAAACGGGCAGAACCCCGCGGCTGAGCCGCGACGATAAACACACCACTACAGTGGGCCGCATGGTCGTATCCCGGGGATTGCTGGTAGTTCTGGCCGTGTGTACCGCTGTAGCGCTCACCTCCTGCGGCGGTGACGACGGCTCGTCCGCGGAACCGGCCGGCACCTCCGCTCCCGCCCCGACCGGCGCGAAGCCGCCCGCGACCCCGGACGAGGTCCCCGGGGCGGATCCCGGGCAGATGTTCACCGCCGACCCCAATCTGGTCGGCACCCACCCCATCCCCTTCACGTCGTGGACGCGGGTGGGTGCGAACCGCATCGCGGTCCATTTCGAATCCGGGGTTCCCGAGTGCTACGGCGTGAACGCGGCGGTCACCGAGGATCCGGAGACGGTTACCGTGGCGCTCCACCAGGGCACTCGCGCGGACGCCACGGACAAGATGTGCGTAATGATGGCGGTTTTCGGCACCCTGGAAATCCAGCTCGACGCCCCGGTGGGAAGTCGTCGCGTTCTCAGCGCTGTGTGAGCCGGTCGGCCACCGGATCCGCGGCCCTCATATTCATGCCACGGATTCCGTGGGCAGCGGAGTTCGTGGCTGTCTGACGCTCGGCGCTCGGCGCATTCGCGATAGCCGCCGGCTCGGTGGCCGGCACCGGTACCGCCACCGCCGGGCCCGGCCTCCCGCTCGAACCGGCCGTCCCGATGTCCACATCGCAACCGGTGAACGGCAATTCCACCGGTTCGGCTCTCGGTCACGAAGGCAGCGGCTCGGCGCTCACCGGACCGATGTCCTCCGGTTCCGCCCAGGCGGCCGGTAGCTTGTTCATGCTCCTCGGCGTGCTGTTCGGGAACCCCGGGTGCGATCCACTGCTCTGCAACTGATGGGCTCTCCCCGAACGAGTTCGGGTCGAGCCGGGTCAGCCGCCGCCGGTAAAGGTCGCGGCCGGGCGAACCGTCTCGGACCAAGACGTGATGAGGCGCCGGAATATGCCGGCGCCTCGTCGCGTCAGTGGGCGAAGTGCCGGGCTCCGGTGAAGTACATGGTGACCCCGGCCTCCCGGGCCGCGTCGATGGTCTCCTGATCGCGCACCGAACCACCCGGCTGCACGATCGCGCGGACCCCGGCCTGCAACAGCAGCTGCGGGCCGTCGGGGAACGGGAAGTAGGCGTCGGAGGCCGCGACCGAACCCTTGGCCCGATCACCGGCCCGCTGCACCGCCAACCGGACCGAATCGACCCGGTTCACCTGCCCCATTCCGACCCCGACCGAAGCGCCCTCGTGCGCCAGCAGGATGGCATTGGATTTCACCGCACGGCAGGCGCGCCAGGCGAATTCGAGGTCCGCCAGCGTCGCCGCGTCGGCGGGCTCGCCGACGGCCAGAGTCCAATTGGCGGGATCGTCGCCGGCGGCGTCGACCGCGTCACGGTCCTGCACCAGCAGACCACCACTCACCGGCCGCAGCTCCGCACCCTGCGGCGCGGGCGGTTCGGCGATCAGGATCCGCACGTTCTTCTTGCGCTGCAGTACCTCCACGGCGCCGTCGGCGTACGCGGGCGCCACGATCACCTCGGTGAAGATCTCCGCGACCTGCTGCGCCATTGCCACGGACACCTCACGGTTGGTCGCGATGACGCCGCCGAACGCGCTCACCGGATCACAGGCGTGCGCCTTGCGATGCGCCTCGGCGATATCCGCACCGGTCGCGATCCCGCACGGATTCGCGTGTTTGACGATCGCCACCGTGGGGGTGGCGTGATCGAAGGCGGCACGCCAGGCCGCGTCGGCGTCGGTGTAGTTGTTGTACGACATCTCCTTGCCGTGCAACTGCTCGGCCTGGGCCAGCCCACGCCGGCCGGAACCGTCGGTGTACAGCGCGGCCCGCTGGTGCGGATTCTCGCCGTAACGCAGTACCGCGGTGCGCTCCCAGCTCCCGCCGAGCCAGGACGGGAACCCCGCATCCTCGGCGGACTTCTCGACCAGGGTTTCCGACATCCAGGTCGCGACGGCCACGTCGTAGCTCGCGGTGTGCTGGAAAGCCTTGGCGGCCAGCGCGGTACGTTCGGCGAGGGTGAAACCGCCGTCGGCCACCGCTTTCCGGACCCCGTCGTAGTCACCGGTGTTCACCACGACCGCCACCGACGGATGGTTCTTCGCCGCGGCGCGCACCATCGACGGTCCGCCGATATCGATCTGCTCCACACATTCGTCGGGGGTGGCGCCACTGGCCACGGTCTCGCTGAACGGATAGAGGTTCACCACCACCAGCTGGAACATCTCGACACCGAGTTCGGTGAGCTGAGCGAGGTGTTCGGGTTTGCGGGTATCGGCGAGGATGCCCGCGTGCACCTTCGGGTGCAGGGTTTTCACCCGGCCGTCCAGGGTTTCCGGGAAACCGGTCAGGTCTTCGACCTTGGTCACCGGTACACCTGCGTCGGCGATACGCGCGGCCGTCGATCCCGTGGACACCAGCTCGACCCCGGCCGCGTGCAGCGCGGTCGCCAGGTCCACGAGCCCGGTCTTGTCGTAGACGCTCACCAGCGCCCGGCGGATCGGTGTGCGCTCACTCACCGGAGAACTCGCTCATCAGGGATATATGCCTTTCTTCCATCGGAGATGATTCCACGGGTGGCGACGGCGGCGACGGTCTCCGCCAGCAGACGCCGTTCCACGACCTTGATACGTTCGTGCAGGCCGGCCTCGTCGTCATCGGGATGCACCCGGACCGGCTCCTGGGCCAGGATCGGCCCGGTATCCACCCCGGAATCCACCAGATGCACCGTCGAACCGGTGACCCGCACGCCGTAGGCGAGGGCATCACGTACTCCGTGCGCGCCCGGGAAGGCGGGCAGCAGCGCCGGATGGGTGTTGATGATGCGGCCGCCGAAACGGTCCAGGAATGCGGGTCCGAGCAATTTCATGAAACCCGCCGAGATCACGAGATCCGGTGCGTATCCGGCGACGGCCTCGGTGAACGCGGCGTCCCAGGCAGCGCGGTCGGGATGGTCGCCGACCGCGATCCGGAAGGCCGGGATCCCCGCGGCGGCGGCGTGCTCGAGGGCGGCGCACTCCCGGTCCGCTCCCACCGCCCGGATCACCGCGGGGTAGGCCGGATCGGTGGCAGCTTCGATCAGAGCGCGCAGCAGCGACCCGGTCCCGGAGGCGAGTACCACGAGGCCGGCCGGGCTGGAATCGGTGCGTTCCGGGGCGGTCAGGGCTCTACTCCTGGAGTTCGAAGGGATGGCGTCGGCACCGTCCGTCCCGGAGCGGAGACGGAGCCGCCGGTTTCGGGGCGGCAGCCGGGCCGCCGGCGGCGGGATGGGACCCACGGCACGGATAGAGCCTAGTAGACGCGTTCGGCGGTGAGTTCGGCGGCAGTCGCCCGACCGGACCCGGGACCGCCCTACCTGCCGTCCCGGGAGTCGTCGTCGAGCAGATCCGGTTCGACCACCTCGGCATCGAGGATCTCGTGCCCGGCGCCTTCGGAGTCCGACAGCGACCCGGTCCGCGGCGGACGCGGGTGGTCGTCGACGATCTCCACCTCCAGCGGCGGTTCCGGACCGACCGTTTCGGTGCGGGGTCCGTCGAGCAGATCGGCGTAACGGCCCGCACCGTCTCCCCCGTCCGCGGGCAACTCGGGCAGCCGGCCGGAGGGCAGGGCCCGGGTGTCGGGCGAGCGGTCCGCGTGATCCGGGTAGTCGTCGCCGTAGTCGGTATCGTCCGGATCGAAGAGGGCGTCGGGATGGCGCAGCAGCGGGGTCGGGAAGGACACCAGGAAGGTCCGCGCGTAGAACAGGCCCGCGTATCCGGGAATCGCCAGCCAGGCGAACACCGCCAGCGCGAACACCGGCAGCTCCACGCCCAGCCTGCCGAAACTCCCGAGATCGCCCCCGGACAACGCGGCGGCCACGGTGAGCGCGAAACTTCCCAGACCGGCGGAGGCCAGTAGCGCCCACGGCGCACCCGGCCGGTCGTAGCTCACCCGGGCCGATTCGACACCGCCGTACACACCGATCGCCGCGGGCACGACGAGAAGTACCGCCCACCAGATCGCCGCCGGCCCGGTCGGCACCGCGGCGAGCACCGGCACCGCCGGGATCGGACCGCCCACCACGGTGAAAACTCCCACCGAGGCGTCCCCGAACTGGACTCCGGGGCCCACCAGCACCCCCACTCCGGCGATCACCGCGTTCGGCAGATACAGCAGCGAAAGCAGCGTGAGGCCGAGCACATCCACGAAACCCTCGGCATTGCGATAGGTCTGGCCCACCTGCGACCAGTTGACCAGCAGTCCCAGCACGATCAGCACGGCCGAGCCCGCGAGCAGTCGCAGAACGGAGCGGCCCGCGACATAGGCTGCGGCGATCACATCGTAGGGAAGACTGTCGAAAATCCGCGCCCGGCACCGGAAGACGACACCGCCGAAAGTGGCGGCCGCATGCAGGACCAGCACCCAGAAGAACGCTGCCAGTGGGTTCGGGCGTTGCAGGGCAATGGAACCCGACGCGTCCTGGGTAACTGCCAGACATACCGCCGTGATGAGCAGCGGGCCACCCACCGCGGCCCCGCACAACCAGCCGAGATCGGCCCTGGTGGGTTCGGTATCGACCGCGCCGGCCGCCTCCCGGGCGGCGGCGAACACCAGCAGGGCGGTCGGCAGTACCGGCAGCAGGCTCAGGGTGGTGGTGCCGATGACCAGCGGCACCTGATGCACCGCCAGCCAGCCCGCGGCGACCGAACCACTGAGCCCGGTGAGGTCGCTGCCCGCGGTGAGCAGGGTCGCCAGCATCGTGACCACGATGGCAGCGAGCGCGAAGGCCGCGGGCCGGAAGGCGACGTAGAGGAGCACCCGGGCGCGATCGGGCGAAAGCGGACCCGGTTCCCCGGCCGGTCGCGCCGAATTACGGTCGGCGCCCCGGTGCGGGTGGGACGACGAGCTACGCGGGGCACTCATGGATTTCAGAGTGGCAGTTGCCCCGGCACGCGCGCTTCAGGCGCGCCGCGCCGGGGACCGCCGGGGATCACTTCTGGTCGTCGGACTGCCGGAACGCGCGGGTGGCGTCGGCGGCCGGGTCGGCGGGCTGTTCACCGCCGAAGGGCTGGGCCTGCTGACCGGGCTGCTGCTGACCGTAGGCCTGCTGCGGCTGCTGCTGACCGTACGGCGAGGCCTGCTGCTGGCCACCGGCGTACGGCGACTGCTGTTGCTGCTGCTGACCGTAACCCTGCTGCGGCTGCTGACCGTACTGCTGCTGACCGTAGGCCTGCTGACCCTGGGCGGCCTGCTGACCGTAGGACGCCTGCGGCTGCTGGCCGCTGCTGTACTGCTGGCCGTACTGCTGCTGCGGCTGCTGGCCGTAGCCCTGCTGCTGGTACTGCTGCTGACCGTACCCCTGCTGACCGCCGGGGAATTGGCCCGGCGTGGACGGGCGCGGGGCCGGCGGCTTGAGGATCCCGGTGTCGAACAGCACCACGGCGACCGCGAGGCCGGTCTGCACCAGCGCGAGGACCAGGATCAGGTACAGCCCGATCTCGGCTTTGGCGCCCTCGGGCAGCGTGAACATCTGGAACAGGATCGTGAAGAAGGTGCCCCCCGCCACCGCCGCGGCGGCACCGACCCAGTTCTGCTTCGGCAGCAGCGACAGACCCGCCAGCAGGCCCGCGATCAGCAGCAGCCCACCGATCGGGGCTTCCTGGTACTCGAACAGGTTCAGGCTGGTATCCGCCGACGACGGCAGGTCCAGGTCCGAATCGGCGCCCACATAGGACAGGAAGCCGAGCAGGAAGGCGAGTACGCCCACCGCGGCGGCACCGATGGTGAGGAAGAACGGCAGTCCTTTCCCGTCGGCCCCGGCGGCGCTCGCACCACCGGCCGCCTGCTGGCCGGGATTGGGCGGAACGGAGGGCGGAACGGGTGCGTTGTACCCGGAGCCCCCGGTCGGGTATGACATGTCGTCATCTCCTAGGTCGAGTCATACGTACTTGACGGCTGAATTCCCTTTGACGCTACTGCACGGGCACGACTGCACGCACCCTCCATAGGTTGGGACCACTGAGCACTTACATGATCGCGGAACCTGCTCAGGTGTTTGAGCGGGCTTGCTCGTGAAGGTGGGGAGGTGGGCTTGCCCGCGAAGGTGGGGCAGGTGGGCTCACCCGCCAAGGTCGAGAGGTGGGCTCACCCGCCAAGGTCGAGAGGTGACCTCACCCGCCAAGGTGCTGTGTTTATTGGCGCGCTGGCGCGCGCGGGGTTCGGCCCCCTGAGCGTCTGCTGTCAGCCCTCGAGACTCGTGGCTTCGC
>NZ_JBEZYU010000109.1:0-5891 GCF_040638875.1 Nocardia sp. NPDC024068
GCCCCACCTTGGCGGCGGCAAGGCCACCTCCCAACCTGCGCGAGCAAGACCACCTGCCTCACCTTGGGGGCGAGGTCACCTGCCTCACCTTGGGGGGCGAGGTCACCTGCCCCACCTTGGCGGCGGCAAGGCCACCTCCCAACCTGCGCGAGCAAGACCACCTGCCTCACCTTGGGGGCGAGGTCACCTGCCTCACCTTGGGGAGCAAGGTCACCTCCCTACCTTGGCGGGTGAGGTCACCTGTCTCACCTTGGTAGGCAAGGCCACCCCCCACCTTCACCAGCAAGCCCGCTCAAACACCCGAGCAGGTTCCGCCACCATGTAACTGCTCGAGCCCCAACCCATGGTCGGTGCGCGCACACCGAGAACCGGGGAGCGGCCCCACCTACGGAGTGCCCGCGGACGACATCATGCCTCGCCGGCCAGCGTGAGTACGACCAGGGGGAGAGGGCGGTCGGTGGTGGCCTGGAAGTCGGCGAGCAGCGGGTTGTCGGCCAGTGCCCAGGCCGCGAATTCGTCGTATTCCGCGCCGTTCAGAACCCGGGCCGTGCCGTGGTGGACGTGGTCGCCCAGTTCCACGATGACCGCGGGATCGGCCTGCACATTGTGGTACCAGGCCGGATAACCGTCGTCGGCGAACGAACTGACGTAGAGGGTTTTTCCGCGATACAGCGCACCGAGTGGGACCACGTGCCGTTTACCGGTTTTCGCGCCGGTACTCGTGAGAAGCAGCAGCGTCGCTCCCGCGTACGCGCCGCCGACCCGGCCGCCGTTGGCCCGGAACTCGCGGATCACCTCGGTGTTCCAGACGGCCGGATCCTGTTCGGTGAACTGGTTCCACGGGGCGCCGGGATCGTCGTAACGGGTGTATTCGGCCGCGAGGGCGGGAGCGGTGTCGGTGGGGCGGGCTGCTTCTGTCATGGCGGTCAGTGTGCCGGGCGGCACCGACAAAAACGTTTCACCGCAGTGGTTTTGCCGGGCGTTCGGTGTTCTCGGTGTCCGCCCGGGCGGCATCGGGGTCGGCGAAACCGAACAGTTCGCCGTCACGATGTTCGAGCACCGTGTTGCCCAGGACGCCCAGCGAGATCGGGCCGCCGCCGTAGCCGGGCCGCGCGACCGGGAGACGGGCGACCTCGGCACCGGTGACCGGGTCGAGGGCGGATACGGCGCCCGGTACCGGGATCAGGAGGCTCCCGGCCATCGGGACCGGGGCTCCGAGTGCGTCCGCGGCCGTCCATAGCGGTTCGAAAGTGCTGGCCCGCAGGGCTATCACACTGTTTCCGGTGAACACCAGGAACGCCGAACCGGTCCGGGTGGTCGTGGCCGTTTCGGCGATCGGCGCGGAGAGTTCCTGCACCAGAACCGGATTGCCCTTGGCGTCGAAGATCGTCAACCGCGGTGCGGCCGGTTCGCGGCCGTCGGCGCCGGGCTGGTAGACGGCGATCCGGTTGTCGGACACCGCCATCACCCGGGCATCGGGAGAATCGGCGCCCGGACCCTCCAGCACCCGTGAACCGTATTCCTCGGGCACGTTGTCGTCTTTGGGTGCGGGGGCCAGTACGGTAAGCCGGTTGGCCGGATCGTCCGGGCAGCGTTCCAGTACCGCGAGCCGGGACGAACTCGACGCGGCCGAACGCAACGCGCATCCCGTACGCGGCTGGGTCTTCCAGTTGTCCTTGGCGTCGACATACCCGTATTCGAGGGTGCGTACCAGGTCCGAACGCCAGACCTCGAGCCGGTCGGGGCCCTGCGCCACCACATAGGTGCCGTCCACGGACAGCCGGACCCGATCGTCCATATAGCTGCTGCGCGCGGTCCGGCGTTGCCCGTCGGCGCCGGAGATCATGGTGGTCTCGCTGCATCCGCGTTCGTTGCGGTAGACCGCGATGACCATCCCGAACTGCGCCTCCACCCCGCACAGCGGCAGGTCGCGGGAGTAGCGCCACACCTGTTCACCGGTCCGCGGATCGTGCCCGGTGACGGTACCGTCCGCGCCGGTCACCGCAACGCCCTCGGAGGTGAGCGCGCGGGTGGTCGCGGTATCGGGCGCATGCCACAGTTCGCGCAGCGTTCCGGGGAGCTCCTGGGCGGCCTGCGGGGTGCGGGCCGGGCGGTCGGCGACCACGGATTCGGTATCGGACACATCGCTGGTGGCCCATGCCACGATCACCGCGATCACCACGAAGAGGGCGATCGCGGCAGCGGTGATGACATCGGCGCGCGTTCGCCGCTCAGGTGCGAGCACGTAGGCGAGCGTAACGGATGGCACGGACGGCTTTCGACCGTGCTCTGAGCGGGCTCACCGGACCGGAAACGCGGAACCGGGCCGACGGTGTTTCCACCGCGGCCCGGTCCGGTGCCCGTTGTCAGTCCTGTGACGATCCGTTCGTGCCCGCACCGGCGCTCACGGTCCGGGCCTCGTCCTGCGTGGCGCTGCCCGGTGAGCCGGCTTCGGCCGCGCCCGGGGTATCGGCGGACCGGCGGCGTGCGGGCTTGTCCGCACCCGCATCCGCGCCCTCCGTCTCCGCACCGGACTCGGTGGTGGAGTCGGTGGTCTCGCCGGACGAGCCGGTGTCCTGCGCGTCACCGGTCCCGGCCGAGCGCCGCCGCCGGCGACGGCGGCGTGGGGCCGAGCCCGATTCGTCGCCGCTGTCGGGGCCCGCGCCGGGGCCGCCTTCGGCGGTCTCCGTGGCTGTCCCGGTCTCGTCGGCGGTGGTGGCCGCGTCCGCCGGCTGCCCGCCGCGGGTGCGTTTGCGGTTGCGTTTGCGAGAGCTGCGCTCGGGTCGCTCGACAACCACCGCATCCGGATCGCGCTGCGGCTTCTGGCCGCCGACGGTTCCGGTGACGCCCTCCGGAATACCCAGATCGGAGAACAGATGCGGCGACCGCGAATAGGTCTCCACCGGTTCGGGGATGCCCAGGCGGAGTGCGGCGTCGATGGAGGCCCAGCGGGTGAGTTCGTCCCAGTCGATCAGCGTGACCGCGACGCCCGTCCGTCCGGCACGGCCGGTGCGGCCGATCCGGTGCACGTAGGTCTTCTCGTCCTCGGGGCACTGGTAGTTCACCACATGGGTGACATCGTCGATATCGATACCGCGCGCCGCGACATCGGTCGCGACCAGCACATCGATGGTGCCCTTGCGGAATTTCGAGAGGGCTTTCTCGCGGGCGATCTGCCCGAGATCACCGTGTACCGCGCCGACCGCGAAACCGCGCTCGGCCAATTCGTCGGCCACCTTCTGGGCGGTGCGTTTGGTGCGGGTGAAGATCATCGTGGCGCCGCGGCTCTCGGCCTGCAGCACCCGGGCGACCAATTCGCTCTTGTCCAGCGCATGCGCCCGGTAGACGAATTGCGCGGTCCGGTCGTGCACCGCGGAATCGTGCGGTTCCTCGGCGCGGATATGGGTCGGGCGGGTGAGGAATGTGCGGGCCAGCGTGATGATCGGGCCGGGCATGGTCGCCGAGAACAGCATGGTCTGCCGTTTATCGGGCACCATCCCGAGAATGCGTTCGATATCGGGCAGAAAGCCCAGATCGAGCATTTCGTCGGCTTCGTCGAGCACCAGTACCCCGACCTTGCCGAGGATCAGATGCTGTTGATCGGCCAGGTCCAGCAGGCGGCCGGGCGTCCCGACCACCACGTCCACACCCTTGCGCAGCGCGTCGATCTGCGCGTCGTAGGGGCGGCCGCCGTAGATGGAGGTCACCCGCAGCGGTCCGCGTTCGGTGTTGACGTATTTCGCCGCGTTCTCCAGGTCGTGGGTCACCTGGATGCACAATTCGCGCGTCGGCACGATGACCAGCGCGCGCGGGGTGCCGTCCAACGGCGTCGTCCCGGATTCCGTGGTGCTGATCCGGTGCAGCAGCGGTACGCCGAAACCGAAGGTTTTACCCATACCGGTCCGGGCCTGGCCGATGAGATCCTCACCACCCAGCGCCAACGGCAGGGTGAGTTCCTGGATCGCGAAAGTACGTTCGATTCCGATCTCGCCGAGCGCGCGCACGATTTCGTCGCGTACACCCAATTCCGCGAAAGACGGCGCGGTATGGGCGGAGTCCAACTCCGCTGTCAGCAGAGTTTCCGCCAGACCGGGTTCCGGTTCTACTGTGATCTTGCTCAGGTTCGTGCCTTCCCTCGTTATCGCGCTACACGCGCACGAGGCGTGGGGCGGACCGGCCGGTCCACGACGACCACGGATCCGCCCTGCGATATTCACCCGGGCCGCCGCCGGATGTCGGCAGTGCCCGGATGAGGGGCAGCGAAGCTCGGACATCGGCGCAGCGCATCGGTGACGCGGATCTGGTGCGCGCACATTTTCCGTGGACACCGGAGAATTCTCTGGTCACCGCTGCGCGCACCCGTGGTGCGCGGCTTTCGGAGCTGCCGGTTCTTGCGGATCGGCGGAATTCTTCCGTTGTCCGTCGCGATTGTAGCGTGCTATTGTCCTGCGCTCCGAAACCCGGCAGCGCATATCGGCCGGAAAGGGATTCCGCGCCTTCCGGGCACCCGCCCAGCGCGCCTGTGCGATAGCACGTTTCACGCGATCCGGCGACCCCGGCCGCGGCGGCGGTACGTGGCGGCCCCTGAAGGTGATTCGGCACACACTCGGCCAGGTCGGGCCCCCTGCGCGGCTGGTACAGCCGTATCGGGATATGAGAGATTCGTGCCGTGAGCATCGCAGACCGTGGTATCGCCCTCGCCGACCGAGCGCTACGCGTGGTGGACCCGGAGGGTGACCGGACCCGGACGCTCGGGCGCGCCGCCCGCAATGCGTGGGCGCTGACCTTCGGTGACGGAGTGGAAGGGCACCGGCCGACGCCCGCCACGGTGCTCTGGGACGAACCCCACCGCCGGCTGAGCCGGTTCGAACCGGCCCCTGTCGCGGGGCAGCGGCGCGACCGGCCCGCGGTCCTGCTGGTGCCACCGCTCGCCGCTCCCGCAAGCTGCTTCGATCTGCGACCCGGTCAAAGCCTGGCCGAGTTCCTGCTCGACACCGGCCGCGCACCGTACGTCATCGACTACGGGGACATCACCTACGCCGACCGCCGGATGGGTTTCGACGACTGGATCCACGACATCCTGCCCGAGGCCATCCGGCGCACCGCCGCCGATCGCCGCGACGGCGGAGAATCGGGTGTGGACCTGGTCGGCTGGTCGCTGGGCGGCACGATGGCCCTGCTCACCGCGGCCGCGCACGCCGAACTGCCCATCCGGTCGATCACTGCGATAGGGGCGCCGCTGAACTACAACGCCATGCCCGCGACCCCCCAGCTCGCCGCGGCCGCCCGCTTCACCGGCACCGGCGAGGCCGTCGGCACCGCGCTGCGCGCGGTAGGCGGGGTCCCGGCGCCGCTCACCCGGCTCGCCTACCGCCTCACCGCCTGGGACCGGGAAATCAAACGACCGCTGTTCGTGGCCGGCAACCTGGCGCGGACGGAATCGCTGGCCCGGATGGAGGCCATCGACCGCTTCATGGCGAGTATGCCGGGCTATCCAGGGCGGATGTACCAGCAGCTGTGGACCAATCTGGTGCTGCGCAACGAGATCGGCCGCGGCGTGGTGAACATCGGCCCGCGCCCGATCCGGCTGGCCGACATCACCGCGCCGGTGCTGCTGGTCGGCGGCCCGAGCGATGTGATCACCCCCGCCCGCGCGGTCGAGCACGGGTTACGCACCCTCACCGGCGCCGCTTCGGTTCACTACGAAACCGCCCCCGGCGGGCACCTCGGCATCCTCGCCGGAGCGACCGCCCGCGACACCACCTGGACCTACCTCGACAAATTCCTCACCGCCCCGGCGCCGAGTCTTACGAGGCCCTGAAAGGGTTCGGCCCGCGTCTGCTGTCAGCCCTCGAAGCGAGGCGGCGCAGCCGCGAGTCTCGAGGGCTGAC
>NZ_JBEZYU010000110.1:0-5794 GCF_040638875.1 Nocardia sp. NPDC024068
GCCACATGCGCTTCGAGGGCTGACAGCAGACGCGGGCCGAACCCTTTCAGGGCCTCGCTGAACTCGGCACCGAGAAAGTGACCCATTCCGTGGACCAGCCCGATTCGGATCGGAACCGGGTAGTGGCGCCGGCACCGGATCCGGGCGCTGCGTAGTGCGGGGTGCGTTCGCGGGAAGCTCGCGCTTTCTCCGGATGGCCGCATTCTGTGGCGGTGTGGCGGCGCCCCATCCACGGCTGGTAGCCGTTCGGCGCAGGCTTGGACGCGAAACCGCCCCACGCGTTCATGGTGTGCGTGAGGCGGTTGGCTTGCGTCTTTATCCGGATGGTCGCAATCCGTCCAGGGTGGGGCCCGCCCGGTTCTGGAGCGACCAGAGGGAGGGAGCGCAGCGACCGACCGCCGGGAGTGAAGAACCGGGTTAATAGGGCCCCACCCTCGAGCGGCGGAGCCGCTCCAAAATTACAGCCCCACCCTTCGCGGAGGGTCGCTCCAGAATTACCTCCGCGGAGGGGCCACTCCGTATCTCAGTGCTTTTCTGGGCCGATGTAGTACTCGAAGACCAGGCCGGCGGCGGCGGTGAGTACCAGGATGACGCCCAGACCCAGCAGCCACGGTTCGAAGAACGCGAAGCCGAGGGCGGTGACCGAGGCGGCGCCGGCGAGCAGGATCGGCCAGAAGCTCCCGGGCGAGAAGAAGCCCAGGTCGCCCGCGCCGTCCACGATTTCGGCGTCTTCGTAGTCTTCCGGGCGCAGGTCGAGCCGGCGGGCCACGAAGCGGAAGTAGGTGCCGATGATCAGCGACAGTCCCGCGGTGAGGACGATCGCCGTGGTGCCGGCCCATTCGATACCGGTCCGCGACTGGGCGGTGAAGAAGCCGTAGATCACGCCCACGATGATGAAGAAAACCGTGAGCAGTTCGAACAGCCGTGCTTCGATCCTCATCTCAGATCAGTTCCTCACTTGCTCGAGGTGGCATCGGTTTTGACCGTGCGATCGGTGTCGAACGGCTGCGTGGACGTGGCCACCGGGGATTCTCCGATGGATTCGAGCGCGGCGGCATTGGTCATTCCGGACTCCCGCGCCTGGATGTAGCGCTGGAATTTGTCCGGGGAGACGGCGCGGACTTCGAAGTTCATCATCGAGTGGAAGGTGCCGCACATTTCCGCGCAGCGGCCCACGAAGGCGCCTTCTCGATCGATCTCGCTGATCTGGAAGACGTTATCGGAGTTGTTTTCCTTCGGGTTGGGCATGACGTCCCGTTTGAAGAGGAACTCCGGCACCCAGAAGGCGTGGATGACGTCGGCCGCGGCCAGCTGGAACTCGATCACCTTGCCGGTGGGCAGTACCAGGACGGGCACCTCGGTGCTCGAGCCGATGGTTTCGATCTTGTTGTAGTGCAGGAACGAGAGGATGTCGTTCTCCGGGCGGCCGTGCACGGGGCCGGGCTGCTCGTGGCCCTTCTCGTCGACCCGCTCGGCGTATTCCTGCAGCTGTTCCTGGTTCGCGTCTTCCCGCACGGTGTCGATACCGTTGTAGGTGAACCCGTTCTTCAGGTCGACATTGCGGTAACCGAATTTCCAGTTCCACTGGAAGGCGGTCACGTCGACCACCACATCGGGGTTGTCGACCTTCTCGTGCACGTAGTTCTGCACGACGACGGTGAAGTAGAACAGGACCGCGATGATGACGAACGGGATCGCGGTGTAGGTCAGCTCGAGCGGCACGTTGTAGCCGGTCTGCCGCGGGAACTCCGGGGAGTCCTTCTTCTTGCGGTGGAAGATGATGGTCCAGAAGGTCAGTCCCCAGACCAGCACACCCATGATGAGGGCGGCGACGACCGACCAGGTCCACAGTTCCCGCATCCGGTGCGCCTGCGGGGTGACACCCGAGGGCCAGCCGAACCGCAACCACACATTGTCGATCGAGCAGCCGGAAACGAGCACGGCGGTGATCCCGAGGGATACCACCAGTCCGGCCCGCCGCAGGACACGACCCCGCTGCCGGGCAGGCCGTGCCCCGATCTCGTCGCTCGCCTTGTGCGCCACGCTCACGCCTTCCTGGTCGCCACACATTCCGACATCGCATCCGCGGGGGCGGGGATCCGCCTCCGGTGATACAGAAAAACAGCTCGTCCCGGCCCCTGGGGTGGTTCCGCGCACCACGCGGCACCACCCGGAACTGTCCGAGTACTACGCAGCGTAGACCAAACACGCGCCCGGTACGCCGTCGGGTCGGGTTCGACACTCCGTTCGGCGGGCACGGGGCGGTACGGAGGTGTATCGCACGACGGAACCGGGCGTGCGGCATACTCGGACACTAGATTTCGCCCGCCGCGCCCGGTGCCCCGGCGCGGGTCCTGCGACCATAGGAAACGAGGTTAGCGCCGCAGTGTGTGGACTGCTCGGATTTCTGACGTCCGATACCGCCGCGCCGAAAACAGTGGAGCGGGTGTACGACGCCCTGCACTGTGTGCGGCACCGTGGCCCCGACGAGCGCGGCACCTGGCACGACGACCGGTTGATCTTCGGGTTCAACCGGCTGTCGATCATCGATATCGAACATTCGCACCAGCCGCTGCGTTGGGGCCCGGCCGATGATCCCCAGCGCTATGCGCTGACCTTCAACGGCGAGATCTACAACTATCTCGAACTGCGCGCCGAACTGGCCGACGCGCATGCGGCGGAGTTCGGCGACACCCCGATGTTCGCCACCGAGGGTGACGGCGAGGCGATCGTCGCGGCCTTCCATTACTGGGGCCCCGACTCGGTGCGCCGCCTGCGCGGAATGTTCGCGTTCGCGATCTGGGACACCCGGACCGGGGAATTGTTCCTGGCCCGCGACCCGTTCGGTATCAAACCGCTGTTCCTGGCGACCGGGCCCGGGGGTACGGCATTCGGCAGCGAGAAGAAGAGCCTGCTGGAGCTGCTGCCCGATCTCGGGCTCGACGAATCGCTCGACCACCGCGCGCTGGAGCACTACACGGTGCTGCAGTACGTCCCCGAACCGGAAACCCTGCACGCCGGTATCCGGCGGCTGGAGTCGGGCAGCTACGCGGTACTGCGTCCGGGCGCGGCACCCGAGGTCACCCGGTATTTCGAGCCGAAGTTCGGGGTGCGGCCGTTCGCGCCGGGCACCGCGCAGTCCCGGTACGGGGAGATCGCCGCGGCGCTCGAGGATTCGGTCGCCAAACATATGCGGGCCGATGTCACGGTCGGATCGTTCCTGTCCGGCGGTATCGATTCGACCGCCATCGCCGCGCTGGCCATGCGGCACAACCCGAAGCTCATCACCTTCACCACCGGATTCGAGCGGGAGGGCTACTCCGAGGTCGATGTGGCGGCCGAGAGCGCCGCGGCGATCGGCGCCCGCCATATCGTCAAGGTCGTCTCCCCCGCCGAATTCGCGGCCGCGATCCCGGAGATCGTCTGGTACCTCGACGACCCGGTGGCCGACCCGGCGCTGGTCCCGCTGTATTTCGTGGCCAAGGAGGCCCGGAAGCACGTGAAGGTCGTGCTGTCCGGGGAGGGCGCCGACGAACTGTTCGGCGGGTACACCATCTACCGGGAGCCGCTGTCGCTGGCGCCGTTCGAGCGGCTGCCCGGCGGTGTGCGGCGGCTGGCCGGCAAGGTTTCGGACCTGATCCCGGACGGCACCCGCGGTAAGAGCCTGCTGCACCGGGGGTCGTTGCCGCTGGAACAGCGGTACTACGGCAATGCCCGCAGCTTCAGCGACGCCCAGCTGCGGTCGGTGCTGCGGGAGTTCCGCCCGGAATGGACCCATCAGGACGTGACGGCGCCGATCTACGCCCGTTCGGCCGGATGGGATCCGGTGGCGCGGATGCAGCATCTCGACCTGTTCACCTGGTTGCGCGGTGACATCCTGGTCAAGGCCGACAAGATGACCATGGCCAATTCGCTGGAGTTGCGGGTGCCGTTCCTGGACAGCGAGGTCTTCCGGGTGGCGGAGCAGGTTCCGCTGGAGCAGAAGATCACCAAGCAGACCACGAAGTACGCCCTGCGGCAGGCGCTCGAGGGGATCGTGCCGGGCCATGTGCTGCACCGGGCGAAGCTCGGGTTCCCGGTGCCGCTGCGGCACTGGTTGCGCGGTACCGAACTCTACGACTGGGCCCGGCAGCAGATCGTCGAGTCGCAGACCGATCATCTGCTCGACAAGGCGGCCGTGGCGGCCATGCTGGACGCGCACCGGGCCGGGGAGTCCGATCACAGCCGCCGGTTGTGGACACTGCTGGTGTTCATGATCTGGCACGGCATCTTCGTGGAAGACCGCATCAAACCGGAGATTGCCGAACCGACCTATCCCGTGCAGGTGTAGACCGGCTTCCGGTATACGAGGAAGGCCCCGCACACGTGGTGTGCGGGGCCTTTCTCGAGCTGTGGAGTGCCGACCGGTCCGGTGCGGCGGAGTTCAGCGCAGCAGCGGTTCGATCTCGGCCGCGGCTTCGGCACCGTAGGCCTCGCCGAGCCGTTTGAGCGCGGCGTCGGGGTCCAGCGTCCATTCCTGAGTGCCCACCGTCTCGAGCACCAGTACCGCGATCAGCGAGCCCAGCTGCGCGGACCGCTCGAGGCCCAGCCCCGAGGTGTGCGCGGTGAGGAATCCGGCCCGGAACGCGTCACCCACGCCGGTCGGATCGACCTTCGCGTTCTCCGGTACGGCCTCGACACGCACCTCGGTGCCGTCGGTGCCGACCACCAGCACCCCGTCCTTGCCCAAGGTGGTGACCCGTACTCCGACGCGGGACGCGATCTCTTCCTCGGTCAGGCCCGTCTTCTGCTTCAGCAGGCCCCATTCGTACTCGTTGGTGAACAGGTACGTACTGCCTTCGATGAGCTGGACCGCCTGGTCGCCGTCCAGGCGCGCGAGCTGCTGGGACGGGTCGGCGGCGAACGGTACGCCCAGTTCCCGGCATTCGGCGGTGTGCCGCAGCATGGCTTCGGGATCGTTGGCGCCGACCAGCACCAGATCCAGGGCCCGCTCCTCGGACAGCGCGGTGAGCGAGATATCGCCCGCCTCGCTCATGGCCCCGGGATAGAACGAGGCGATCTGGGCCATGTCCTCATCGGTGGTGCAGACGAATCGCGCCGTATGGGCGGTCTCCGATACCCGGACCGCCGAGCAGTCCACGCCGTGGGACTCCAGCCAGTTCCGGTACTCGTCGAAATCGCGGCCGACCGCGCCGATCAACAGCGGCGATCGGTTCAGCAGGCCCATGGCGTAGGCGATATTGCCCGCCACACCGCCCCGCCGGATCACCAGATCGTCGACGAGGAAGCTCAGCGAGACATGCTCGAGCTGATCGGGCAGCAGCGCGTCGGCGAAACGGCCGGGGAAACGCATGAGGTGGTCCGTCGCGATGGACGCGGATACAGCTATGGACACGTAAGTGGGCCCCTTCGGAATCAGCGCGAACAAAAAGTGAACGGGGCCTTGCGCCCCCGACTCACCGTATCAATTCGCCAAGGCTACGACTACGTGTCGTAATTGTCTGCCCACGTGGCGTAAATGCCCATCTACGTGACGTAACAGCCCCGACCGGATCTGGTAACGGCAACGCCACATCCGGTCACAAAGCCCGGTCGGCGGCAACGATCACCATCAACCTGCGCGGCGACGAAGCACCCCCAGCCAACGACATCCAACGCGCCCCGCCGTCGGTGCCGAGTCTTACGAGGCCCTGAAAGGTTTCGGCCGTCCCGGCTGTCCGGCCTCGAAGCAAGGCGGCGCAGCCGCGAGCCAATCTGCTGGCGTCCGGCGGTATCGAATCGGTCAACCCGGGCC
>NZ_JBEZYU010000111.1:0-5555 GCF_040638875.1 Nocardia sp. NPDC024068
AGAACCGGGTTAATAGGGCCCCACCCTCGAGGCGCGGAGCGCCTCCAAAATTACAGCCCCACCCTCGAGCGGCGGAGCCGCTCCAAAACTACAGCACCCGGCCCAGGGTGGCGGCCGGGTGCTGTAGCTGCGGTTACCGCCCGGGTAGGGCGGAACGTTTTATCAGGCGACGCCTTCCGCGCGGGCGGCGGCGGCGACGGCGTCCGCGACTGCCGGGGCGACGCGGGGGTCCAGCGGGCTGGGGACGATCTTGTCGACGGCCAGTTCGTCGGCGACGACGCCGAGGATGGCTTCGGCCGCGGCGATCTTCATGCCTTCGGTGATCCGGCGGGCGCCCGCGTCGAGGGCGCCCTTGAAGACGCCGGGGAAGGCGAGCACATTGTTGATCTGGTTCGGGAAGTCACTGCGGCCGGTGGCCACGATCGCGGCGTATTTGCGGGCGACCTCGGGGTGGATTTCCGGGTCCGGGTTGGACATGGCGAAGACGATCGACTCCGGCGCCATCGAGGCGATGAGCTCTTCGGCGATGGTGCCCGCGGACAGGCCGAGGAACACATCGGCGCCGGTGAGGGCGTCGGCGGGGGTGCCGGTGAGCCCACGGGGGTTGGTGCGCGCGGCCAGATCCGCCTTGACAGCGTTGAGGTCGGTGCGCTCGCGGCTGACGATGCCCTTGGAGTCGAGCACCGTGACATCGGGGATGCCGGCGGCGAGCAGGATATTGGTGCACGCGACGCCGGCCGCGCCGGCGCCGGAGACGACGACCTTGAGGTCGGCGGTGGACCGGCCCTGCACGCGGGCCGCACCGTTGAGCGCGGCCAGCACCACGATGGCGGTGCCGTGCTGGTCGTCGTGCATCACGGGGCAGTCCAGCGCTTCCACGACCCGCTTCTCGATTTCGAAGCAGCGCGGGGCGGAGATGTCCTCGAGGTTCACCGCGCCGAAGCTGGGCCGCAGCCGGATCAGGGTTTCGACGATCTCGTCGACATCCTTGGTGTCCAGCACGATCGGAATGGAGTCGAGCCCGGCGAATTTCTTGAACAGCGCCGATTTGCCTTCCATCACCGGCAGCGAGGCCCGCGGGCCGATATCGCCCAGACCGAGCACCGCCGACCCGTCGCTCACGACGACCACGAGCCGGTCGGTCCAGGTGTAGCGCTTGGCGAGTGTCTCGTCCTCGGCGATCGCACGGCTCACCTGCGCCACGCCGGGGGTGTAGGCGATGGATAGGTCGCGCTGGGTCTCCAGCGGCGCGCTGAGCTCTACCGAGAGCTTGCCGCCGAGGTGACCGGCGAAGATCTCCTCGTGAGTGATCGCCGAGAGGTTTGCGGCCTCATCTTTGCTGGCGGTGGCGTTCGGTGCGTCAGTCACAGAGGACACGATTTCACTCCTGCTGGTTGCGGTCGTAACCGGTGGACGGTTACCGCCGGGTATTTGGTGTTATCTGCGTCATATCGTTCATCGGTGGCGCGACCAGGATGTTTCCCGATGGAGCCGTGAGCCGGGGGAACCCGGGAACACCGGACAACGGTCGATAGGCGACGGCGCTGATTTCGGGCAGCGACTGTCCGGGCGGATGACGGACGGGTTGTCCGGCAGAACTCGACTGGCGCTCCGGCCGCGACGGTGCGTCGCGTGGCGGGGGGCGCCGGATATCCCCGACCCGGCGGTGGCAACGATCGGGAATCCGCAATATTGTGCCAGGTCCCGGGTCGTACGCCAAACCCGGTGCCACGTTCTGCGTGTATCGGACACCACGGGGTCAGCGTAGGGGGCGGCGATTACCTCCCCGTAAGCGGAAACTCGCGGCCTACCGGTGTCCGAGGTGAGACAGTTCCGGCAACCGTTGCCCCGGCGTGTGAAGGCGCTCCCGCGCCCCGGCATCTCGGCGCCCGCTGGATCAGCCCCACCACTGCGTCCACAGCAGCGCGGCCCCCGCACCCAGCACCACAACCGCGGCCACCAGGGTCGCCGCACCGCGCCGCCGATCCGAATACAGCTGCGCGACAACGGCTATCGCCGCAACCAGTAGATGGAGCAGCACCGATTCCGTTCCCGGGCCCGGGAACCCGCGCCGGTCGCCGATCAGGGCCGCGCCCAAGACCACCAACGCCAGCAGCACCAGGCCCGCCGCGACGATCCCACTGACTCCGCGCACGATTTTCATGACGCGAGCACCGGTACGCCGGTGGCTCTGCCCGCCAGCTTCTCGAACTGGGCCGGATCGGTGGTGCATTCGCCGAGACCGATCGTCTTGTTGGCACCGTGGTAGTCCGAAGAGCCGGTGGTGAGCAGACCGTATTCGCCCGCCAGTTCGCGCAGCACCGCCCGATCGTGGCCGCTGTGGTCGGGATGGTCGACCTCCAGGCCGCACAACCCGGCCGGGACGAGATCACCGATCTCCTCCAGATCGAGCAGACGCCCGCGGCTGCGGGCCCGCGCGTGGGCCAGCACGCTGACACCGCCGGCCGCGGCGATCATCGCGACCGCCGTACGCAGCGGCGTATCGGCCTTCTCCACGTAGTAGGGCCCGTTCGACGAGAGCAGATCGGCGAACGCGGCACCGACGGTCGGCACCACACCCGCCGTGACCAGCGCCCGCGCCAGATGCGGCCGTCCCGCCGCCGGACCCGCTGCGGCCAGTACCGCGTCGGGATCGATCGGCAGCCCGTCGGCGGCCATCTGCTCGGCCATAGCGCGTAGCCGGTCCACCCGTTCGGCGCGCAACCGCTCCCGTTCGGCCGCGAAGCCGCGATCGGCCGGGTCGAACAGATAGGCCAGCAGATGCACCGATACCGGCCAGCCGTCGACACCGGGGCCCACACACGACATCTCCATGCCCCGGACCAGGGTGAGCCCCTCCGGGCGGGCCGCCTCGGCCTCGGCCCATCCGGCGGTGGTGTCGTGATCAGTGATCGCGACCACGTCCAGACCCGCCGCGGCCGCGTTGCGCACCAATTCGGCCGGGGTATCGGTGCCGTCGGAGGCGGTGGAATGGGTGTGGAGGTCGATGCGCACGCCGTCCAGTCTGTCAGTGCGTGCTCCGGGTGCCACCCGCGCGGGCGGGCTAGCATCGGCACGTGCCTTCCCTGCCGCTGCCGTTCCACAGTCCGGGACGGACCCGGCGGCCACCGTCGCGACCGCATATCCCGATTCCCACGGCCCGCGCCGTCGTCGACTGCGCGGTGTATGTGGAGGGCGAACGGCTACCCGGGCGGTTCACTCACGACACCGCGCTCGCGGCCGCCCGTGAGCGCGGTGGTTTCGTCTGGCTGGGTCTGCACGACCCCGACGCGCGGCAGATGGCCGAGATCGCCGCGACCTTCCGGCTGCACGCGCTGGCCGTGGAGGACGCGGTCCAGGCCCATCAGCGGCCGAAGCTGGAACGCTACGACGAAACCCTGGTCGTGGTGATGCGGACCGTCGCCTACATGGAGCACGAAATCCACAGCGTCAACGAGATCGTCGAAACCGGTGAGCTGCTGATCTTCCTCGCGACCGATTTCGTTATCGCGGTCCGCCACGGTGAACATTCGGCGCTGGCCCGCGTGCGCCAGGCGCTCGAGAAGGATCCGAAGCGGCTGCGCCTGGGACCGGGCGCGGTATTGCATGCCATCGCCGATCATGTCGTCGACACCTATATAGAGGTCGTGCAATCGGTCGAATTCGATATCGACGCGATGGAAGAGGAGATCTTCACGCCACGCAGCACGATCTCCGTCGAATCGATCTATCAGCTGAAACGGGAGGTGGTGGAATTGCGGCGGGCGGTCAATCCGCTGGCCGCGCCGTTGGACACGCTGGTGAAGAACGCTGATCTACCG
Source organism: Nocardia sp. NPDC024068 (assembly GCF_040638875.1). NCBI lineage: Bacteria > Bacillati > Actinomycetota > Actinomycetes > Mycobacteriales > Nocardiaceae > Nocardia > Nocardia sp. NPDC024068. The sequence continues at coordinate 3,822 of NZ_JBEZYU010000111.1, forward strand.
CTCGATCCGGAGGTCCGGCGATATTTCCGCGATGTCGCCGACCACCATACGACGGTGTCGGAGCGCATCACCGATTTCGACGACTCCCTGAGTTCCCTCATCAACGCGGCGCTGGCGAAGATCACCGTGCAGCAGAACACCGATATGCGCAAGATCTCGGCCTGGGTGGCGATCGCGGCGGTTCCCACGATGATCGCGGGGATCTACGGGATGAATTTCGAGCATATGCCCGAACTGAAATGGACCTGGGGGTATCCGGTGGTTTTGCTGCTCATCACCGGTATCTGCGGCACGCTGCTGATGCTGTTCCGGCGCAACAACTGGCTCTAGCCGTCACAGCGACGCCGCACCGCGTCCGGGGTCCAGCACATCGATACCCGCCTCGGTCCAGGCGTCGCGCAGCGCCTGCGCGCCGCGCACCCGCACCCACGCCGCCTCCGTGGCCGTTACCGGCGTCACCGCGAAATACCGCACCGGATCGGCGGGTTCGGGTAGTTCTATTTCCGGGATCTCCCCCGGACCCAGCAGCACCGCGGTGAACGGCGCGGCCTGCCAGATCGGCTCACCGAGATCCAGCAGCGCATCGGGCCGCAGCACAACACCTTCGACCGCCGGGGAAGCGGCCAGCACCCCCAGCGATCTGGCGACTCCCGAACCCGACCCCGCGCCCGCGCGGACGGTGAGCACCAGTTCCGCGCGCGGTCCCCGCACCGGATCGGCCAGCAGCGCGGCCGGATCACCCATCGGATGCCGGGACCCGCCCACCGTCACGAAGTGCACCACCCCGTCGCCCGGGATGCGCAGGATCTCGATCGGCTCCAATCCCAGAAAGGTCACCGACGCGGTATCCACGGCCGCCGCGTCGATATCGAAGTGGCCCGTCACCGCCGTCCGGACCCGCTCGATCACATCCATTCGTCAGATCGCCAGCTTGGCGAGCAGATCCCGAGCCTGTTCGGCGGTCTTCGGATCACACAGCACGTCGTAGCGGCCCGCCACCAGTTGCATGGTCGACGCGAAATCACGCTGACCGCGGGTCGCGGCGTACGGGATCGTGGTGGAGATGACCCCGAAGATGATGCCGCCCACCAGACCGACCACCAGTGGACCGGCCATCCCGTTGGTGGTGAACAGGCTCAGCAGCAGCCCCAGGAACAGGCCCAGCCAGGCGCCCGACACCACACCCCCGCCGATGACCTTCCCCCAGTTCAGCCGGTAGAGCACCCGCTCGACCTGCATCAGATCGACGCCGACGATGGTGACATTCTGGACCGGGAACTGATTGTCGGCCAGATGGTCCACCGCGCGCTGCGCCTCGGCATACGTCGGGTACGAACCGATCGGCCACCCCGAAGGCGGCGTCGGCAGCCCCTGTCGACCGCGATTCGAGCTCCCAAGAGGGTTCGTCATAACCCAATTGTGGCGCATCCGGACAAAACGTGTCTCCACCCCCGGCACCCCGGCCACGCCGTATCCACTCGGATGCGCTCCGCACCTCGAGGGTGCGACCATCCGGATAAAGACGTGAGATCCCCGCGAACCCACCCCGCACTACGCAGCCCACGGGCCCGGTACCAGCGTCACCACCCGGTTCCGATCCGAATCCGGGCTCATCCAGCGAATGGGTCACCTTCTCGGTGCCGAGTTCAGCGAGGCCCACAAAGGGTTCGGCCCGCGTCTGCTGTCAGCCCTCGAAGCGCATGTGGCGAAGCCACGAGTCTCGAGGGCTGACAG
>NZ_JBEZYU010000112.1:0-5482 GCF_040638875.1 Nocardia sp. NPDC024068
AAACGCACTTTGGGGGCCCACAATGTGGGCCCCCAAAGGGAATGTATGTTCCGGCGGTGTCCTACTCTCCCACACCCTGTCGAGTGCAGTACCATCGGCGCTGGCAGGCTTAGCTTCCGGGTTCGGAATGGGACCGGGCGTTTCCCCGCCGCTATAACCGCCGTAACTCTATGAAACTATCCACAGAGAGCCACCCCCTGGAGTTCGGATCCACCACGAATGGTGTCCCCTCGTTCCCCAGGGTGTCTTCTGTATCTGTGTGTTGTTTCAGATACCGCACAGTGGACGCGTAGCAATCTTTGTTCAGTAAGCCCTCGGCCTATTAGTACCGGTCACCTCCACACATTACTGTGCTTCCAGTTCCGGCCTATCAACCCCATGGTCTGTAGGGGGCCTTAACCACTCGAGGTGGTGGGAAACCTCATCTTGGAACAGGCTTCCCGCTTAGATGCTTTCAGCGGTTATCCCTTCCGAACGTAGCCAACCAGCCGTGCCCCTGGCGGGACAACTGGCACACCAGAGGTTCGTCCGTCCCGGTCCTCTCGTACTAGGGACAGCCTTCCTCAAGTTTCCAACGCGCGCGGCGGATAGAGACCGAACTGTCTCACGACGTTCTAAACCCAGCTCGCGTGCCGCTTTAATGGGCGAACAGCCCAACCCTTGGGACCTACTCCAGCCCCAGGATGCGACGAGCCGACATCGAGGTGCCAAACCATCCCGTCGATATGGACTCTTGGGGAAGATCAGCCTGTTATCCCCGGGGTACCTTTTATCCGTTGAGCGACACCGCTTCCACATGCCGGTGCCGGATCACTAGTCCCGACTTTCGTCCCTGCTCGACCTGTCAGTCTCACAGTCAAGCTCCCTTGTGCACTTGCACTCAACACCTGATTGCCAACCAGGCTGAGGGAACCTTTGGGCGCCTCCGTTACATTTTGGGAGGCAACCGCCCCAGTTAAACTACCCACCAGGCACTGTCCCTGAACCAGATCATGGTCCGAGGTTAGAGGTCCAATACGATCAGAGTGGTATTTCAACGATGACTCCACACACACTGGCGTGCATGCTTCACAGTCTCCCACCTATCCTACACAAACCGTACCGAACACCAATACCAAGCTATAGTGAAGGTCCCGGGGTCTTTTCGTCCTGCCGCGCGTAACGAGCATCTTTACTCGTAATGCAATTTCGCCGAGTCTGTGGTCGAGACAGCAGAGAAGTCGTTACGCCATTCGTGCAGGTCGGAACTTACCCGACAAGGAATTTCGCTACCTTAGGATGGTTATAGTTACCACCGCCGTTTACCGGGGCTTAAATTCTCAGCTTCGCGCCGAAGCGCTAACCGGTCCTCTTAACCTTCCGGCACCGGGCAGGCGTCAGTCCGTATACATCGTCTTACGACTTCGCACGGACCTGTGTTTTTAGTAAACAGTCGCTTCTCTCTGGTCTCTGCGGCCCAAACCAGCTCACGGCGTAAAGCCGGTCACCAGCTCGGGCCCCCCTTCTCCCGAAGTTACGGGGGCATTTTGCCGAGTTCCTTGACCACAGTTCTCTCGATCGCCTTAGTATTCTCTACCTGACCACCTGTGTCGGTTTGGGGTACGGGCCGTGTACCAACTCACTAGAGGCTTTTCTCGGCAGCATAGGATCACTGAATTCGCCTCAATCGGCTACGCATCACCTCTCAGGCTTTATGCTGTGCGGATTTGCCTACACAACGCCCTACAGGCTTACACCAGTACAACCACTGACTGGCCCAGCTACCTTCCTGCGTCACCCCATCGCTTGACTACTACACCCAGGGTCGTGCGCAGCCCCATCCGGCCTCCCGAAGGAGGTCCATCAGGTTTTGGGCACTTAGCACAGATGATTCGCCATTGGGCGCGGATACACGGGTACGGGAATATCAACCCGTTGTCCATCGACTACGCCTGTCGGCCTCGCCTTAGGTCCCGACTCACCCTGGGCGGATTAACCTGGCCCAGGAACCCTTGGTCATTCGGCGGACGAGTTTCTCACTCGTCTTTCGCTACTCATGCCTGCATTCTCACTCGCGCAGCCTCCACAACTAGGTCACCCCGCTGCTTCCCTGGCTACACGACGCTCCCCTACCCAGCCACACCACTGCACACACCCCCGTAAGGGTGCGCGGATGTATTGTGTGACTGCCGCGGCTTCGGCGGTGTACTTGAGCCCCGCTACATTGTCGGCGCAGGATCACTCGACCAGTGAGCTATTACGCACTCTTTCAAGGGTGGCTGCTTCTAAGCCAACCTCCTGGCTGTCTGCGCAATCCCACATCCTTTTCCACTTAGTACACGCTTAGGGGCCTTAGCCGGCGATCTGGGCTGTTTCCCTCTCGACTACGAAGCTTATCCCCCGCAGTCTCACTGCCGCGCTCTCACTCACCGGCATTCGGAGTTTGGCTGATTTCGGTAAGCTTGTGGGCCCCCTAGACCATCCAGTAGCTCTACCTCCGGTGAGAAACACGCGACGCTGCACCTAAATGCATTTCGGGGAGAACCAGCTATCACGGAGTTTGATTGGCCTTTCACCCCTACCCACAGCTCATCCCCTCAGTTTTCAACCTAAGTGGGTTCGGGCCTCCACGACGTCTTACCGTCGCTTCACCCTGGCCATGGGTAGATCACTCCGCTTCGGGTCTAGAACACGCGACTGAAACGCCCTATTCGGACTCGCTTTCGCTACGGCTACCCCACACGGGTTAACCTCGCCACATGCCACTAACTCGCAGGCTCATTCTTCAAAAGGCACGCCATCACCCGCAGTACAAGTACTCACAGGCTCTGACGGATTGTAAGCGCACGGTTTCAGGTACTATTTCACTCCCCTCCCGGGGTACTTTTCACCTTTCCCTCACGGTACTAGTCCGCTATCGGTCACCAGGGAGTATTCAGGCTTACCGGGTGGTCCCGGCAGATTCACAGCAGATTTCACGGGCCCGCTGCTACTCGGGTACTCACTACAACAGAGAACATGTTTTCGCCTACCGGACTCTCACCGTCTACGGTTGGCCGTCCCAGACCAATTCGACTAACATGAACTTTTCTGACTGTTGCTTGTCACGGCAGTAACAAGAAAATGAGCCCCACTACCCCACACGTGCAACACCTGCCGGCTATCACACACGCATGGTTTAGCCTCATCCGCTTTCGCTCGCCACTACTCACGGAATCACATGTTGTTTTCTCTTCCTGTGGGTACTGAGATGTTTCACTTCCCCACGTTCCCTCCACACCAGCTATATATTCACTGGCGGGTAACACGACATCACTCGTGCTGGGTTTCCCCATTCGGACACCCTCGGATCACAGCTCGGTTGACAGCTCCCCGAGGCTTATCGCAGCCTCCTACGTCCTTCATCGGCTCCTGGTGCCAAGGCATCCACCGTACGCTCTTAAAAACTTACAAAACAAAGATGCTCGCGTCCACTGTGCAGTTCTCAAACAACACACCCACCCGAAACTTTCACCCGCACCAGCCGAAAACCTCCCTGAAGAAGCCCTCGCGGTATGAACAGAGATCCGAGCGGATCGTATTTTTTGCCTGGAAAGAACGTCTGTTCTTTCAGGACCCAACAGTGTGTTGATATATCCACCACAACCGAGAACTGAGCCTCGGCCATACATGATGGAGATTGTCAGCGTTCCACCCATGAGCAACCATCGGAAAACATTCGCTTCCGAAATGGCTCTGCCACAACCGGTACTCGACTCTTCGAGCCGGCATGGAGAATGCTCCTTAGAAAGGAGGTGATCCAGCCGCACCTTCCGGTACGGCTACCTTGTTACGACTTCGTCCCAATCGCCGATCCCACCTTCGACGGCTCCCTCCACAAGGGTTAGGCCACCGGCTTCGGGTGTTACCGACTTTCATGACGTGACGGGCGGTGTGTACAAGGCCCGGGAACGTATTCACCGCAGCGTTGCTGATCTGCGATTACTAGCGACTCCAACTTCACGGGGTCGAGTTGCAGACCCCGATCCGAACTGAGACCGGCTTTAAGGGATTCGCTCCACCTCACGGTATCGCAGCCCTCTGTACCGGCCATTGTAGCATGTGTGAAGCCCTGGACATAAGGGGCATGATGACTTGACGTCGTCCCCACCTTCCTCCGAGTTGACCCCGGCAGTCTCTCACGAGTCCCCGCCATTACGCGCTGGCAACATAAGATAAGGGTTGCGCTCGTTGCGGGACTTAACCCAACATCTCACGACACGAGCTGACGACAGCCATGCACCACCTGTACACCGACCACAAGGGGGCCTACATCTCTGCAGGTTTCCGGTGTATGTCAAACCCAGGTAAGGTTCTTCGCGTTGCATCGAATTAATCCACATGCTCCGCCGCTTGTGCGGGCCCCCGTCAATTCCTTTGAGTTTTAGCCTTGCGGCCGTACTCCCCAGGCGGGGTACTTAATGCGTTAGCTACGGCACGGATCCCGTGGAAGGAAACCCACACCTAGTACCCACCGTTTACGGCGTGGACTACCAGGGTATCTAATCCTGTTCGCTACCCACGCTTTCGCTTCTCAGCGTCAGTTACTTCCCAGAGACCCGCCTTCGCCACCGGTGTTCCTCCTGATATCTGCGCATTTCACCGCTACACCAGGAATTCCAGTCTCCCCTGAAGTACTCAAGCCTGCCCGTATCGACCGCAAGCTCGGGGTTGAGCCCCGAGTTTTCACGATCGACGCGACAAGCCGCCTACAAGCTCTTTACGCCCAGTAATTCCGGACAACGCTCGCACCCTACGTATTACCGCGGCTGCTGGCACGTAGTTGGCCGGTGCTTCTTATACTCCTACCGTCACTTTCGCTTCGTCGGAGTCGAAAGAGGTTTACAACCCGAAGGCCGTCATCCCTCACGCGGCGTCGCTGCATCAGGCTTCCGCCCATTGTGCAATATTCCCCACTGCTGCCTCCCGTAGGAGTCTGGGCCGTGTCTCAGTCCCAGTGTGGCCGGTCGCCCTCTCAGGCCGGCTACCCGTCGTCGCCTTGGTAGGCCATTACCCCACCAACAAGCTGATAGGCCGCGGGCTCATCTCGCACCGATAAATCTTTCCACCCCTGATCATGCAACCAGGAGTCATATCCGGTATTAGACCCAGTTTCCCAGGCTTATCCCAGAGTGCGAGGCAGATCACCCACGTGTTACTCACCCGTTCGCCGCTCGTGTACCCCGAAGGGCCTTACCGCTCGACTTGCATGTGTTAAGCACGCCGCCAGCGTTCGTCCTGAGCCAGGATCAAACTCTCCGTTGAAGACTCCAATCACACCCCGAAAGGCGCAATCAAAAGTACAAACTAGAGTCCGAAAACCTAGCAAAACAAATCGCCAGCTGGAATTTAGCTGACTTAAATGTTCGGCCTCCACACGGGGGTATGAAGAACCGAAACCAAATTAAATATTTGGCACTGACATTCATCAACACACTATTGAGTTCTCAAAGAACACACGCAC
>NZ_JBEZYU010000113.1:0-4755 GCF_040638875.1 Nocardia sp. NPDC024068
CGCCACATGCGCTTCGAGGGCTGACAGCAGACGCGGGCCGAACCCTTTCAGGGCCTCGCTGAACTCGGCACCGAGAAAGTGACCCATTCCGTGGATGCGCCCGGTCCGGATCGGAACCGGGGGGTGACGCCGGTACCGGACCAGGCGCTGCGTAGTGCAGGGTGCGTTCGCGGAGATCTCTCGTTTTATCCGGATGGTCGCATCCGTGAAGGGTGGGGCCCGCCCGGTTCTGGAGCGACCAGAGGGAGGGAGCGCAGCGACTGACCGGCGGGAGTGAAGAACCGGGATGCAGGGCCCCACCCTCGAGGCGCGGAGCGCCTCCAAAATCACAGCCCGACCCTTGACGGAGGCGTCGATCCGAACTCACCTTCACGGAGGGTTCGCTTCAACCCCCTCCCCGACCCTTCGCGGAGGCGTCGATCCGAACACCCCTTTCGCGGAGGGGCCGCTCCAACCCCCTCCGCGACCCTTGGCGGAGGCGTCGATCCGCCCCCTTGACGGAGGGGCCGCTTCAACCCCCACCCTTCCTCGAAAGGGCGGAGGCGCTCCAACGCTTCACCCCATGAAAGCGTTGCGCCGCTTTATCAGGAGTTTGTAGAGGGTTTGCTGGATGGTTTCGCGAACCTGGTCGGTGACCTCGAACATGAGCATCGGGTCGTCGGCGTCTTCGGCGACGTAGTCCGTGGTGCTGATCGGGGCGCCGAATTCGATGTACCACTTCGACGGCAGCGGGATCGCGCCCAGCGGGCCCAGATGCGGGAAGGTGGGGGTCACCGGGAAGTACGGCAGGCCGAGCAACCGGGCCAGCGGCTTGATATCGGCGAGCTTCGGGTAGATCTCCTCGGACCCGACGATCGAGCACGGAATGATCGGCACTCCGGCCTTCACCGCGGCGGCCACGAACCCGCCGCGACCGAAGCGCTGCAGTTTGTAGCGGTCCGCGTACTTTTTGCCGACCCCTTTGAATCCCTCCGGGAACACGCCGGTGAGTTCGCCCGAACGCAGCAGGCGCTCGGCGTCGGGGCGGCAGGCCAGGGTGTGGCCGGCCTTGCGGGCGAGAGTGCCCAGCATCGGCACCTCGAAGACGAGATCGGCCGCGAGTAGCCGTAGCGCGCGCTGTTTCGGATGGCTGTCGTGGACCGCGAGCTGAAGCATCAGTCCGTCGAGGGGAACGGTGCCGGCGTGGTTCGCCACGATCAGCGCGCCACCGGCCTCTGGGATGTTCTCCATCCCGTTGACCTGAACGCGGAACCAGTTGTCCGCGAGCGGGCGCAGCGCGGGGAGGAGGACCGATTCGAGCAGATGCTCGTCGAACCCGAACTCGTCGACCTGGTAGTCGCCGGTGAGCCGGCGCCGGGCGAATTCGGCAGTGCGGCCGATCTGCTTGCCGACGGCGTCGCGCATCAGATCGGCCATCGAACGGGGGGCGGGCGGCTCCGCCGGACCGAGACGGTCGGTCAGCGAAGTCACCGAGCTGTCCGCGGGACCGGCCCAGTTCCGGGCCGCGGGTCGTTGCCGCGGCACGGTAGCGAGATCTTGCAGCCGAATGACTTTGGCGACGTCGTTCATGTATGTGCTCCCGTACCGGCCCCGAGAAGGCCGAGCAGTTTGTTTTCTGCGGCGTCGATCCACGCTGGATCGACTACGGGCCGCAACGCTGCGCCCCCGGTGAAGTCGTCGAACGCCTGTACCGTCGTCCAGCGCGGCTCGAAACCGAGTTCGGTGCGCATTCGCGTCGTATCCAGACCACAACCGAAAAGGAAATAGTCGAGCTGCTCGGAACTGAAATCACGCATAACCGGGCCCATCAAGGTCCGGCCGACGGTGCGGAACACTGACCACGGTACCGGTACCGCGACCCTTCCGGCACGACGCACCGCTTGGGAAAGCGAGAGAGCGCCGTCGCCGGCGACGTTGTAGGTACCACCCGGACCGGACCGGGTGGCATGAACGAGGGCTGCGACCGCATCCTCTTCGTGCAGGAATTGCATCCGCGCGTCCCGTCCGAGCACTGTGGGAGTGATCGGCGAGCGCAACATCTGCGCGGCGCGGCCACCGAGACCGGGCCCCACGATCGGCGCGAGGCGCAATGTTATGGCATTGATATCCGGGCGGCGTCGAGCCAGCCCGCGCGCAAAGCCTTCGATCTCGATCAGATCGCGCGCGAACCAGCCGCCCGGTGCCCTCCGGGCGCTCATTTCCTCGGTGAACTTCGCTGGATCCTTGGCACTGCCCCCGTATACCCCCGAAGTCGAGCGCAACACCACCCGGCGCACAGTCGGTGACTTCTGGCAGACCGCGAACAACTGCATCGCGCCCAGAACGTTCATATCCTTCATCGCGACCCGGCCCCCACCCGACGGCGGCTGCGACAGCACCGCGGTATGCACGACGGTGTCGACCTGGTAACGCTCGATAACTTTGCGGATCAACGGATTCCGGATATCGGCGCGCACGAATTCGGCGCGGCCCATTCGCCGGCGCAGCGGCGGGCTCGGGGTGAGTACATCGACTGCGATAACGCGTTCGATATCGGGATCGGAGGCCAGCGAGCACACGACATTGCCGCCGAAGTAGCGGCTGGCGCCGGTCACCAGCACGACTCGGGGCCTGTATTCGCCGTTCGCTTCAGTGTCCATCTGCACCGGACCAATCCACCTCGAGCATCGATCCCCCGCTCATGAGTTCCGAGTACCAGCGTAACGGCCCCAGCCGTGACCCCCGGCTTATTAACGGGGACCTAACCCCAACTTCAGTCGATCGAAACGCAACGAAAACCCGCCACCGAATGGTAGCGGGTTTCGTGGATTGCGACGCGCGAGTTGCGCTTACTTGCCGAGTTTGCGCCGCTGCACGCGGGTACGACGAAGCAGCTTGCGGTGCTTCTTCTTCGACATGCGCTTGCGGCGCTTCTTGATCACAGAACCCATAGGGTGTCCTCGCGTTCTCTCCTCGGCGCTTCCATGCGCTCGCTTACGTCAACTGTCCGGTCGTATGCCCGGTTGCCTGGTGGCCGAAAACTCGCAGCCCCTCCGGGGGCAGACCCTCGGCCCTGCAGACGGCGGCTACGCCCGACCACGACAGGGCCGCAGCAAGCCACCGATCCAACACAGCGAGGGTTGATGTTACCGGCCCGCCGGGCGGTGCCGGTAACCGCCTTCACCCGGCATCGAAGTAGGACGTCTCCAGATATTCGTGCACCGCCTTGGCATGCACCCGGAACGATCTCCCGACGCGTACCGCCGGTAACTCGCCCGAGTGCACCAGCCGGTACACCGTCATCTTGGAAACTCTCATCAAATTCGCCACTTCGGCGACGGTGAGGAAATGCGTACCACCGCCGAGTATCGATTGTCCGGGCGACGAACCACCGCCGCCGCTAGCGGACATCTTGTTCGAAGACATCATCGCACCACTGACCTCCGGCACGTCCGCGCCGCCGGCTTCCCCACCGGCGGAACAGACACGCACGTGCTCCTTGAAGCTTAGCGGGACCAGTGGGATTACTGCGACGGGAGTGAGAAATCAGGTTCATACGCTGGGGGTCAGCCGGTCATTCCGACGACGCTCCCTGTTCCGCCGACCGCTGCTTGGCCGCATGTAGCGCCTCCAGGAACGCCGACCGCAGACCCGCCCGCTCCAACTCACGCACCGCTGCCGCCGTCGTACCCGCCGGCGAGGTGACCGCGGCCCGCAGATCTACCGCGCTCTGACCCGACTCGGCCAGCATGGCGGCCGAACCCAGCATGGTCTGGTTGACAAGCTGCGTGGCGATATCGCGGGTCAGCCCGAGCCCCACTCCCGCCTCGACCATGGCCTCCACCACCAGGAAGAAATACGCCGGCCCGGACCCCGACACCGCCGTCACCGCGTCCATCTGGGCCTCCGGAACCACGCACACCTGGCCCACGGTGCTCAGCAGCTCGGTCACCAGGTCCAATTGCTCGGGCTTGGCGTAGCGGCCCGCAGCCAGCACACTCATGCCCGCGCCGACCAGCATCGGCGTATTCGGCATAACCCTGACCACCGGGAAACCGGCCGGCAATTTGCCCTCCAGCCGTGCCGTCGGCACCCCCGCCGCCAGCGACACCAGGATCTGATCCCGATCGCCGCCCAGATCCGCCTTCCCGAGCTCGGTGAGCACCGCGTCCACATCCCCCGGCTTCACCGCCACCACCAGCAGATCCGCCCCCACCGCGGCATCGTCGACGGAATCGGTGACCCGGACCCCCAACCGCTGCCCCAGCAACTCGGCCCGGTCGGTATGTGTCTCGACCACAACCAGATCCTTGACGGGCCGCCCGGCCTCGAGCAGACCGGCAATCAAAGCCTCACCGATCCGGCCACCGCCGATCACTGCAATACGTGTCATGAAGCCATTTTCGCCCCGCCCCCGATCCGCCGGGGTTCGGGGCTGGAATTTTGGAGCGGCTCCGCCGCTCGAGGGTGGGGCCCTATTAACCCGATTCTTCACTCCCGCCGGTCGGTCGCTGCGCTCCCTCCCTCTGGTCGCTCCAGAACCGGGCGGGCCCCACCCAGGACAGATAGCGACCATCCGGATAAAGACGTGAGATCTCCGCGAAGGCACCCCGTACTACGCAGCGCATGGTCCGGTACCAGCGTCACCACCCGGTTCCGATCCGAACCAGGCTGGTCCACGGAATGGGTCACCTTCTCGGTGCCGAGTTCAGCGAGGCCCACAAAGGGTTCGGCCCGCGTCTGCTGTCAGCCCTCGAAGCGCATGTGGCGAAGCCA
>NZ_JBEZYU010000114.1:0-4627 GCF_040638875.1 Nocardia sp. NPDC024068
GCTGTCAGTGCTCGAAGCGCATGTGGCGAAGCCACGAGTCTCGAGCGCTGACAGCAGACGCTCAGGGGGCCGAACCCCGCGCGCGCCAGCGCGCCAATAAACACTGCTAAAGTGAAACGGAAACGATTTCCATTAACTCTGGTGGTAGGTAGACCCGTGTCCTTGAAGTCCGTCCGTGGTGCCCTGGTTCTCTCGGTGGGGGTGGCGGCTGCCGCGATGCTCACCGCCTGTGGGGGTGCGGGGGGTGATTCCGGTAAGCCTTCGGTGGTCGCCTCGACCAATGTATGGGCCGATATCGCCGGTGCGGTGGCGGGGCCCGATGCCGACGTATCCGCGATCATCTCCGACCCGGCCGCCGACCCGCATTCACACGAGACCTCCGCGGCGGAATCCGCGCAGCTCAGTGATGCCGATCTGGTGGTCTACAACGGCGGGCACTACGACGAATTCATCAGCAAGGCGATCGAGGGCCGGGATAAGCGGACCGTGGAGGCCGTCGCGGCCCGGGACGCGGCGATCCGGGACGATGCCAACGAACACGTCTGGTACGACATGGAGACCGTGGCCGCGGTGGCGGGGCAGATCGGGTCGGCGCTGGCCGAGATCGATCCGGAGCACGCGCAGGCCTATGCGGACCGGGCGGACCAGTTCACCGGGCGGGTCTCCCAGGTGACCGCGCAGACCGACCGGATCGCGGCCGATCGGCCCGGCGCCACGGTGCTGCAAACCGAGCCGCTGGCGTACTACCTGCTGCAGGACGCGGGTACCGTCGACCGGACGCCGCGTGACTATCAGGAAGCGATCGAGCAGGAAACCGATCCGGCGCCCGCGGCGGTCGCGGCGACCCGCGATCTGATCACCGGGAAAAAGATCCAGGTGCTGGTCTACAACGTCCAGACCGAGGACAAGGTGAGCGAGGGCCTGCGGGCGGCGGCCGAGGCCGCCGGGATTCCGGTGGTCGAGGTGACCGAGACGCTGCCGGCCGGGCTCGATTTCGTGGCGTGGCAGACACAGAACGCCCAGGCCCTGGCCGAGGCCCTCGGCTGAGCCGGGCCGCGACGAACGGATGGATGCAATGAGCGATACCGCGCCTGCGGGCCACCGTGCCGCACCCGCGGTCGATGGGGCGGTTCACGCCAACGGATCGGCCGCCCGGAACGGCTCGGCGCCGGATTCCGCGCCGGTGCCCGGCGAAACGCCCGCCGTCCGGCTCGACGCGGCCACGCTCGCGTTCGGCGACCGGACACTGTGGCGGGAGCTGGACCTGAGCGTCGGCCGCGGTGAGTTCATCGCGGTGCTCGGACCGAACGGGTCGGGAAAGACGTCGCTGCTGCGGGTACTGCTGGGGCAACTCGCACTGTCCTCGGGCAGCGCCCGTATCGCCGGGGCCGCGCCGCGCGCCGGGCATCCCGATATCGGCTACATACCGCAGCAGCGCACCATCGACGCCGGAGTGCAGCTGCGCGGCACCGACCTCGTCGGCCTGGGCGTCGACGGGCACCGCTGGGGCCTCGGTCTGCGCGCGCGGGCCGAACGCCGCCGCAAGGTAGCCGCCGCCATCGCCGATGTGGGCGCCCAGACATTCGCCAAGTCATCGCTGGAAAGCATGTCCGGCGGCGAGCAGCAGCGATTGCGGGTGGCGCAGGCCCTCGTCGGCGACCCCACGGTGCTGCTCTGCGACGAGCCGCTGCTCAGTCTCGACCTGGCCAGCCAGCAATTGGTGTCGGGGCTGATCGACGCCCGGCGCCGCGAGCACGGAACCGCGGTGCTGTTCGTCACTCACGAGATCAACCCGATCCTGCCGCTGGTGGACCGAGTGCTCTACCTCGTGGACGGGAAATTCCGTATCGGCACTCCGGACGAGGTCATGACCTCGGCGGTGCTGTCGGAGCTCTACCAGACCGAAGTCGATGTGCTGCGGGTCCGCGGCCGGCTGGTCGTGGTCGGCACCGGTGACACCATGGACGCCCTCGGCACCGCGGGCTCCCACTGCCACGGCGACCCCGGCACTCCGCACCGAGCGGCGGACCCGGCGGTGGCCGGACCCGTGCGCCAGACCGAACAGGCACGTGGATGAACCAGCTCACCGACGTGCTGGCCGAGATCTTCGATCTCCGGACCACCGTCCATCTACTCGGTTACGACTTCGTCCAGCAGGCGGTGATCGCCGCGGCACTGCTGGGCCTGCTGGCCGGAGTCATCGGCCCATTGATCATCAGCCGGCAGATGTCGTTCGCGGTACACGGCACCAGCGAGTTGTCGCTGACGGGTGCGGCCGCCGCGCTGCTGGTCGGGGCGGGTGTCGGACTCGGCGCGATCGTCGGATCGGTGGTAGCGGCCGTGCTGTTCGGTGTCCTCGGCACCCGCGCACGGGAACGCGACTCGGTGATCGCGGTGGTGCTCTCCTTCGGCCTCGGCCTCTCGGTGCTGTTCCTGTGGCTCGGTCCCGAACGCGCCGGGTCGAAGTTCTCGCTGCTCACCGGCCAGGTGGTGAGTGTCGGATTCGGCGGGCTCACGCTCCTGGCCACCTGCACCGCCGCGGTCTTGGCGGTCCTGGCGGTCGTCTATCGTCCGCTGCTGTTCGCCAGTACCGACCCCGAGGTAGCCGTCGCGCGCGGCGTCCCGGTCCGCGCACTGTCCATCCTGTTCGCGGTGATGCTGGGCATCACGGCGGCGTTCGGTGTGCAGATCGTCGGCGCGCTGCTGGTGCTGGCGCTGCTGATCACCCCGGCCGCGGCGGCGGGCCAGCTGACCGCCGATCCGGTGCGGGCCACCCTGCTCGCGGTGCTCTTCGCCGAGATCTCCGCCGTCGGCGGAATCCTGCTGTCACTGGCCCCGGGCGCCCCGGTCTCCACCTTCGTCACCACCATCTCCTTCGTGATCTACCTGGTCTGCCGGGTGATCGGAGCCCGGCAACGCCAGGTCGCCCGGGTGCGATAGCGCGCCGCCGAACTTGAGGGCATGTGCCTTCAGTCCGGGAGGGTGGGTTTCGTATGCTCGACCCACTGCTCCCGGAACGAAGGTGACCACAGATGATCGACTTCACGATTCCCGCCGACCTCGCCACCGAACGGGACCGGATCCGCCGCTTCGTCGCCGAAAAGATCGTCCCCTACGAGCGGGACCCCCGACTCACCGCGCACGGCCCCACCGACGAACTCCGGCAAGAACTCGTGGAACTGGCCCGCGCCGAGAAACTGCTCACCATCCAGGCCCCCACCGCACTCGGCGGCCGCGGCCTGACCCATATCGAACAGGCCGTCCTCTACGAGGCCGCCGGCTGGTCCACGCTGGGCCCGGTCGCCATGAACTGCGCGGCACCGGACGAGGGCAATATGTTCCTGCTCGCCAAGATCGCGAACCCGGACCAGACCGAACGCTACCTCCAGCCCGTTATCGACGGCCACCAGCGCTCGGTATTCGCGATGACCGAACCCGACGGCGCCGGATCCGACCCCGGCCAGCTATCCACCACCGCCACCTTCGACGGCGAGAACTTCACCATCGAAGGCCGCAAATGGCTCATCACCGGCGCCAACGGCGCGAAGACCTGGATCATCATGGCCCGGCTCGAGGACAACCCGCACCTGCCCTCGGGCCCCACCCTGTTCCTCACCGACGGTGATCAGCCCGGCATCGTCATCGAACGCACCATGAACACCATGGACCGCAACTACGTCGCCGGGCACTGCGTCGTCCGCTTCGACAACCTCACCCTGCCGCAGTCGGCACTGCTGGGCGAAGCCGGCCAGGCCCTGCGCTACGCACAGCTGCGGCTGGCCCCCGCCCGGCTCACCCACTGCATGCGCTGGCTCGGCGCCGCCGAACGCGCGCAGAGCATCGCGATCGACCATGCGAAAACCCGCACCGCCTTCGGCAAAACCCTCGGAGAACACCAGGGCGTGTCCTTCATGATCGCCGATAACGAAATCGCCCTACACCAGTGCCGCCTCACCATCTGGCACGCCTGCTGGCTGATGGACCAGGGCGAAAAAGCCCGCCACGAGAGCTCGATGGCGAAATCGTTCGTCTCGGAGGAACTGTTCAAGGTCGCCGACCGCTGCGTCCAGATCCTCGGCGGAATCGGTGTCAGCGACGAAACGGTCGTCGAAATGATCTTCCGCGATATGCGCCCCTTCCGCCTCTACGACGGCCCCACCGAAGTCCACAAATACGCCATCTCCCGCACGGTGCTGCGTTGATTGGCCCCGCCTCCGGCGGGGCGGGGTTGCGGGCCCCTGGTGTCCCGTGTTTCAGCGCCCGAGACTCGCGGCTTCGCCGCCTCGCTTCGGGCGCTGAAACACGGGACGGCCCGCAACCCTCCAAGGGCCTCGCTGAACTCGGCACGGAGGATGGGCTGATCGGTGGAGGGAGCCCATGCGAATGTGTCGGCAGTGGTCGGGTTTCTACGCCGAGCTCCACCCGATACCGGATACCCCTCGGCGTCGGCGTCCCTCCACGCCTCTGCCACCCGGTTCTCATCCGGATGCGTCCCTTTAGTCACCAGGCCACCCTCGCTGTGCCGAGTTCAGGCGCGGTGGTCGATCAGATGCGCCGCCCCATAGGACCGCGCGGAGGCCAGTTTCGCCGCCGAGGACGCCACGGCGATCACCTCCGCGCCGAGCGC
>NZ_JBEZYU010000115.1:0-4590 GCF_040638875.1 Nocardia sp. NPDC024068
CCGAGTTCAGCGAGGCCCTGAAAGGGTTCGGCCCGCGTCTGCTGTCAGCCCTCGAAGCGAGGCGGCGCAGCCGCGAGTCTCGAGGGCTGACAGCAGACGCCAAAAGGGCCGAACCCCGCGCGCGCCAGCGCGCCAATAAACACAACTCAAGCGAAGGGGCGGTCGCTGGGGACTATTTCGCGGCCCAGGGGGAAGAGGGCCAGTGGGATCAGTTTGAGGTTGGCCCAGGCGAACGGCAGGCCGATGATCGTGACCGCCAGCGCGAGGCTGGTGGCGAGGTGGCCCAGTGCCAGCCACCAGCCCGCGACCACGAACCAGATGATGTTGCCCAGCAGCGCGCCCGCTCCGGCGCCGGGTTTCTCGACCGTCGTCCGGCCGAAGGGCCAGAGCATATAGGCGGCGTTACGCAGCGCGGCGACCCCGAACGGAATCGTGATGATGAGGATGAAGCAGATCAGGGCCGCCACGACGTAGCCCAGCGCCATCCAGAACCCGGCGAAGATCAGCCAGAGGATATTGAGGAGCAGCTGGATCGGCTTCATATCTCCAGGATGCCCCAGTGCGGCGGTGGGCGCACCCACGACGCGGCCCCGGTGGCCGGGTTGGCAGGATGGGCGTTGTGGCCGTGGTTGTCGAGGTGGACAGTGTTGCCGATCCGCGGGTCGATGATTTCCGGGACCTGAAGGCGGCGGATCGGCGGCCCGATCGCCCCGGTGGTCGCGGGCTGGTGATCGCGGAGGGCACCGTGGTGGTGCGCCGGATGCTGGATTCGCCGTTCCGGCCGCACGCCCTGCTCGGGGTGGACAAGCGGTGGCGGGAGCTGGCCGCCGAGCTGGCCGGCCTGGATATCCCGTTCTACCGGGCTTCGGCCGAGGTGATGGCCGAAGTGGTCGGGTTCCATCTGAATCGGGGTGTGCTGGCGGTGGCGCACCGGCCGCCCGAACGCGATTTCGCCGAGCTCGTCGCCGATGCCGCCACGGTGGCCGTGCTCGAGGGCGTGAACGATCACGAGAACCTGGGGGCGATGTTCCGCAATGCCGCCGGGCTCGGTGTGGACGCGGTGCTGTTCGGGGAGCGGTGCGCCGATCCGCTGTACCGTCGGTCGGTGCGTGTTTCGATGGGGCATGTGTTGCGGGTGCCGTTCGCCCGGGTGCCGTGCTGGCCGGACGGGCTGGGCGAGTTGCGGCGCGGGGGTTTTCAGGTGATCGCGCTGAGCCCCGATCCGGACGCGCCGACGCTGGCGGCCGCGCTCACCGGGGAGCGGGTGGCATTGTTGCTGGGGGCCGAAGGGCCCGGCCTCACCGAGGAAGCCATGGCGGCATCGGATGTGCGGGCGCGGATTCCGATGTCGGCGGGCACCGATTCGCTCAATGTCGCGACCGCCGCGGCGATGGCGTTCTACGAGAGGGTGCGGGCGTCGTGAATCCCCCTGGTCGTTCCCGGACTCCCTACCCTCCCGCCGAGCCCACACCGTGGGCGGCCGGTGTCACCGTCGCGGGGCTGATCGCGATGCTGACCGCGGTCGGTGTCTACGCGTTCGGTGCGTCGCTGGCCCAGGTGCATCCGCTGCTGTCGCTGGCGGTGAATCTGGTCGCCGTGGGCGGGGTGACGCCCACCGCGTGGCGGTGGCACGACCGTCCGGTGGCCCGGTGGATTCTGGCGGGGGCGGGTGCCGGTGTGCTGCTGGGCTGGATCGGCCTGCTGTTCATGGCCTGATCCGCGTCGGGCTCTCCATTCCCGCCGTGGTGTCGTGACCGCGCAGCCAGGACAGCAAACCTTTGCGTTCGTGGGTTACCCGGTTGTGCGGGGGCTGCGGTTGCCCATACGGGCCGCGCTCGTCGCTCTTGGGGTGCAGCCGGAATCCGCAGACCCGGATCTCGTCCGGTTCGATCGGCGGCTGTCCGGTGTCCGCCGCCGGGGGGTCTTCCGAAGCGATCGGAAAGTAGCGGAAGCCGAGCCATTCGTGGTTCGCGGTATCGGCGAAACCGGGCGGATCGAAGGGCAGGACCAGCGGGTCGGGCAGTTCCCCGAGCCGCCATTGGATCGGATGTTCGCCGGCCCAGTGCGGCCGTTCCCAGATATGCGGCAGTCCCTGGTCCTGCAGGATGTTCAGGCGGGTTGAGCTGAATGCCCGGCGCAGTTCACCGCGCTCCCAGTGCGCGAACGAACCCCA
Organism: Nocardia sp. NPDC024068; assembly: GCF_040638875.1. Taxonomy (NCBI): domain Bacteria; kingdom Bacillati; phylum Actinomycetota; class Actinomycetes; order Mycobacteriales; family Nocardiaceae; genus Nocardia; species Nocardia sp. NPDC024068. The sequence goes on from NZ_JBEZYU010000115.1 coordinate 2,174, forward strand.
GCCGTATTCCAGGTCGAACGACACCAGGTAGGTGTGCTCCTCCGCCAGCGGCCGTACCAGCAGATCCGGGATGGCGGTCGGATGGACCCGGGCCGCGTAGGTACTGCACAGCACGGTGAGCCCCGGGTAGCAGCCGATGAAGAGTTCGTCGGGTTCCGGGCCGACGGCGTCGCCGAGGGTCGCGGAGGCGGTCGGCTCCACGTCGAGGTCGGGGTGGAGCTGGCGGGCCAGGGCATAGGCGGCGTCCGGGTCCGGGTCGGGATCGGCGCGCAGAACCGCTGGGGGGTCGGCGGTATCGACGTACCACACCGATGAAACCTTGGACAGCATCCGCCCACCTCCGATAGCACGAACCGGGTCGTGAATCTCTCGGCGCGCGTCGCTGCCACCGGCCCGGCTTGCCCGGGACCGCCGGCAGCGTCGCCGCTCAGTGGAATCTACTCGCAGAAACGGGTGAATCGGGCCGTTACCGGGGGTAACACGCCGTCGGCCGGTCAGTGACCGGAGCTGCGGACTCCGAGCAGGACATCTTCCCAGGACGGCATCGGTGCCTTGCCGCGCTTGGTCCGGGGGGCGGATTTCGATGCCTTGGCAGGCGCCTTCTTGGCTGCCGGCCTGGTCGCGGGTTCCGGCTGCGGTTCCGGGGATTCGGTTTCCGGTTCCGGAGCGGATGCCTCGGGGGCGACCGGTTCGCTCACGGTGACCGTGTCGCCGGTGTTCTCGGCAGCCGTCGGAGCAGGCGAGACCTCGGCCGGTGCCGGTTCCTCCGCGCTTACCGCGGGCGGCTCCGGGGCCGGCTCGGCCGCGGCGACCGGCGCGGGCGCCGGTTCCGCGGGCTGCGCCGGAGCCAGCTGCGCGGTGTGTACCGGAGTCGCTTGCGCGGTCTGCGCGGGCGCGGTATCCGCCGGCGCGGTATCCGCCGGGGCGGGTTCTGCGAGTGCGGTTTCCACCGGCGCCGGCTCCGCGGGCGCCACGGGTGCCGGTTCCATGGGAGCGGGTTTCGCCGGTTCCGGCTCCACGGCAGCGGTTTCCACCGGTGTGCGGTCGACCGGAGCGGGCGGTGGCGCGGCCGGGACCGCCTGCTCGCGCGGGGCAGGTGCAGCGGCCGTCGCGGGCCGGGCCACCGGCTGGTGCGGCGGTTCCACCGGAACCGGGTGGGTCTCGGCCGGAGGACGATATGTCTCGGCCGGAGGCCGATATGTCTCGGCCGGAGGCCGATATGTTTCCGCCGGCGGGCGGTAGGTCTCCGCCGGGGCGCTCGCGGTGGCGGCGGGCAGCGCGGGCGTACCACCCGGCCGGTTACCGCCGGGGGCGATCGGTGCCGCGGCGGGTATCGGCGTCGTACCGCCCGCGACCGCGCGCTGTTCGTAGAATTCGTCGACCGCCGCGGGCCGAGCCGGTTCGCGGCGTGGTTCGGCCACCGGTTCGGGGGCGACGGGGGTTTCGGCTTCGACCGGCAGGATCGAGGCGAGCCCGCGCAGGGCGCGACCGAAATCGGGGTCGATGAGATCGGTGGCCGGATCGTCGAGCGGGGAAACGGTGCCGCCATGCGAATCCGGCTGGTAGCGCCAGTGCGCGGCGATCTCGGATCGGCCGTTCTGCCACTGCAACTGGGCGACCCAGAAGCCCTTCTCGTCCTTCCAGGCATCCCACTCCGCGTTGTCGAGCGTGTGCCCGCGGGCACTGAACGCGGCGGTGACCACATCGATCAGGATCTCCACGGCAGGGCCGTCGGGCCTGATGGGGTGGGCCTTCTGCGAGAGTTCGGCCGCGCGGGCCCGTTCCAGCAGAACGGGATAGGCGAACCGCTCGACGCGGCTGAGCGGCATCCCGGATTCCTGGGTTACCTGCTCTACGGACGCACCGGCCCTGATTCGGGCCTGGATATCGCGAGGACGCATAGTCGCTTCCATTTCGATCTCTATCTGGCCGAATCGGGCAAGGTCGCCGCGGGCCGCGGCGCGGAGTTTGTCATCGGCGGGAAGCCGGAATTTCTGACCACTTTCGGTGTCGACGCACACGATATGGGCGGAGTCGGGCGTCACCCCGATCACTCGAAGTTCACGCACCGTAACCTCCTTATCGCGTCGCTCGCGATACCGCCCACGTTCTGGAACAGTAGTGCACTCCTGGGATTCGTGTGGCAAGACACGCGGCACCGAAATCTACCCCGAGGCCCCCACCTACCGCTAATCTGCTCTATTCCCTTGTGTATCAAGTCGTTTCCGGGACCCCCGGCGTAAACACGAAGAGACGCCTCCCCCCACTCCACTCCTGGCCCCCGGCGCGCCGAGCTCAGCGAGGCCCAAACACAAAGGGTTCGGCCCGCGTCTGCTGTCAGGCCGGCCAGTGCGGTTCCCGCGATCCCGCTGCCCAGAATGGTGATCATCGAATCCTTCCGATAGGGGTGTTCTCGG
>NZ_JBEZYU010000116.1:0-3528 GCF_040638875.1 Nocardia sp. NPDC024068
GGGACAGCCGGGGACTCGGCGGCGAGGGACAGCCGGGGACTCGGCGGCGAGGGACAGCCGGGGACTCGGCGGCGAGGGACAGCCGGGGACTCGGCGGCGAGGGACAGCCGGGGACTCGGCACCGGGGGACGGCCGGGACTCGGCACCGGGGGACGGCCGGGGGCTCGGCGGCGCTGGGAGTCTGTTGCGGGGGCGCATCCGCAGGTCATCGGGTAGGGAGTTCGGAGGCAGGGGGGCGCGTGCCGACGCCGACCGGCCCACCCCTCCCTTTTGGGCTTGTCAGGGGGTACGACATACGCTGTTCGTCGACGGAATTCTCCCCATCAGCAGCTAGAGAAGGCAGGACCGTGCAGGACTCCCGCGCAACCGAGACCGCCGGGCAGAGCTCGGTAGACACTGGCGCAACCCCGGGCCGGGCCGACGATACGCCTGCCCACCGGTACACCGCCGCGCTCGCTGGGGAGATCGAGGGGCGGTGGCAGCGGCGCTGGACCGAGCGCGGGACCTTCCACGCGCCGAATCCGGTAGGTCCGCTGGCGGGGGAGGTTCCGGCCGACAAGCTGTTCGTGCAGGACATGTTCCCGTATCCGTCGGGGGCGGGGCTGCATGTGGGGCATCCGCTGGGCTATATCGCCACCGATGTGTTCGCCCGGTACCACCGGATGCACGGCCGCAATGTGCTGCACGCGCTGGGGTACGACGCGTTCGGCCTGCCCGCCGAGCAGTACGCCGTGCAGACCGGAGCGCATCCCCGCGACACCACCGAATCCAATATCGCGACCATGCAGCGGCAGCTGGACCGGCTGGGTCTGGGGCACGACCGGCGGCGTTCGTTCGCGACGACCGATCCCGAGTACTACAAGTGGACGCAGTGGATCTTCCTGCGCATCTACAACGCCTGGTACGACCAGGAGGCCGACCGGGCCCGGCCGATCGCGGAGCTGGAACGTCAGTTCGCGTCGGGGGCGCGGGCGGTGCCCGGTGGCAAGGACTGGGCGGATCTGCCGGCGGCCGAGCGGGCCGCGCTGATCGATTCCTATCGCCTGGTGTATCAGACCGATTCGGTGGTGAACTGGTGCCCGGGTCTGGGGACGGTGCTGTCCAACGAGGAGGTCACCGCCGACGGCCGCAGTGAGCGCGGCAACTTCCCGGTGTTCCGGAAACGCCTGTGGCAGTGGATGATGCGGATCACCGCCTACTCCGACCGGCTGATCGACGATCTGGATCATGTGGACTGGCCGGAGAACGTGAAGGCCATGCAGCGCAACTGGATCGGGCGCTCCCGCGGCGCGCGGGTCGAGTTCGCGACCCCGGCCGGGGATGTGGAGGTGTTCACCACTCGCCCCGACACCCTGTTCGGCGCCACCTACATGGTTCTGGCGCCCGAGCACGAGAAGGTCGGCGAACTGACCGCGGCCGCGTGGCCCGGCGGTGTGGACGAACGCTGGACCGGCGGCGCGGCCGATCCCGCCGCCGCGGTCGCCGCCTACCGTTCGGCCATCGCCGCCAAATCCGATCTGGAGCGGCAGGAGAACAAGGAGAAGACGGGCGTCTTCCTGGGTGCCTACGCCACCAATCCGGTGAACGGGGCGCAGATACCGATCTTCATCGCCGACTATGTGCTGAGCGGTTACGGCACCGGCGCGATCATGGCCGTGCCCGGCCAGGACCAGCGCGACTGGGATTTCGCGACCGCGTTCGGCCTGCCGATCATCCGTACTGTCCGGCCGCCCGCGGATTTCGACGGCGAGGCCTACACCGGCGACGGCCCGGCCGTGAACTCCGACTATCTGGACGGCCTGGAGATCACCGAGGCGAAGGCCGCGGTGATCGCCCGGCTGGAGGCCGACGGGCGCGGCGCGGGCACGGTGCAGTACAAACTGCGCGACTGGCTGTTCGCCCGGCAGCGGTACTGGGGTGAACCCTTCCCGATCGTCTACGACGAGACCGGCGCCCCGCACGCGCTGCCGGAATCGATGCTGCCGGTGCGGCTGCCCGAACTGGACGATTTCGCGCCCGTCACCTTCGACCCCGACGACGCGGATTCCGCCCCGTCCCCGCCGCTGGCCAAGGCCACCGACTGGGTGGAGGTCGAGCTGGACCTGGGCGACGGCCCGCGCAAATACCGCCGCGACACCAATGTGATGCCCAACTGGGCGGGCAGCTCCTGGTATCAGCTGCGCTACGCCGACCCGACCAACGCCGAGGAGTTCTGCGCGAAGCCGAACGAGAACTACTGGCTGGGCCCGCGCCCGGCCGAGCACGGCGCCGACGATCCGGGCGGGGTGGACCTGTACGTCGGCGGGGTGGAACACGCGGTACTGCATCTGCTGTACGCGCGGTTCTGGCAGAAGGTGCTGTTCGACCTGGGTGAGGTCAGCGGTAGTGAACCGTATCGCCGGCTGTTCAACCAGGGCTATATCCAGGCCTTCGCCTATACCGACGCGCGCGGGGCCTATGTCCCGGCCGCGGAGGTCGTCGAACGGGACGGGAAGTTCTTCTGGACCGACGCCTCGGGCACCGAGGCCGAGGTGAACCAGGAGTACGGCAAGATCGGCAAATCGCTGAAGAACGCCATCGCCCCCGACGAGATCTGCGATCTGTACGGGGCCGACACCTTCCGCTTCTACGAAATGTCGATGGGCCCGCTGGACACCTCCCGGCCGTGGGCGACCAAGGACGTCATCGGCGCGCACCGCTTCCTGCAGCGGGTGTGGCGACTGGTGGTGGACGAGGAAACGGGCGCGTCCCGGGTTACCGAGGAGAATCCCGCCGACGAAACCCTGCGGCTGCTGCACCGGACCATCGCCGGCGTGGACGAGGACCTGGCGGCGATGCGTGACAACACCGCCGGCGCCAAACTGATCGAGCTGACCAACCACCTGACCAAGGCCTACCCCCAGGGTGCGCCGCGCTCGGCGGTGGAGCCGGTGGTCCTGATGCTGGCCCCGCTGGCCCCGCATATGACCGAGGAGCTGTGGGAGCGGCTGGGTCACGGCACGTCGCTGGCCCACGGGCCCTTCCCGGTGGCCGACCCGGCGCTGCTGACCGCGGAAACGGTGGAATACCCGATCCAGGTCAACGGCAAGGTCCGCAGCCGTATCCAGGTGGACCCGGAGGCGGACCAGGCGGCGATCGAGACGGCGGCCCTGGCGGACGAGAAGATCGCGGCGCTGCTGAACGGCAAATCCCCGCGCAAACTGATCGTGGTGCCGGGGCGCTTGGTGAACATCGTCGCTTGAAGGTGACGTTGCTTGCCGGAGTGGGGGTGGCGTTGCTCGTGAACGCGGGTAGGTGGCGTTGCTCGCGAGGGTGGGGGAGGTGGCGTTGCCCGCGAGGGTGGGGCAGGTGGCGTTGCTCGTGAAGGTGGGGCAGGTGACGTTGCTCGTGAAGGTGGGGCAGGTGACGTTGCTCGTGAAGGTGGGGCAGGTGGCCTTGCTCGCGAAGGTGCTGTGTTTATTGGCGCGCTGGCGCGCGCGGGGTTCGGCCCCCGAAGCGTCTGCTGTCAGCCCTCGAGACTCGCGGCTG
>NZ_JBEZYU010000117.1:0-3496 GCF_040638875.1 Nocardia sp. NPDC024068
TGTCAGCCCTCGAAGCGCATGTGGCGAAGCCACGAGTCTCGAGGGCTGACAGCAGACGCTAAAGGGGCCGAACCCCGCGCGGCGAAGCCGCGCCAATAACCACAGCACCTTGGCGGGCAAGGTCACCTCCTCACCTTCACGAGCAACTCCCTGTCATTCCCAACCCGGCACACAGCGTGTTCACAGCGAGTGTGCAGCCGAGTGCCAGCGCGCTGGGTGAGTATGGGCGTATGAGTGGTGCGCGAGGCGTAGCGCCCGAAGCCCGGGTGCTGGTGGTCGACGACGAGGCGATGATCGTCGAGTTGCTGACCGTCAGCCTGCGGTTTCAGGGGTTCGAGGTCGCGTCCGCCGCCGATGGCGCCCAGGCCCTCGACGTGGCGCGTGGTTTCCGGCCGGACGCGTTGATCGTGGACGTCATGATGCCCGGCATGGACGGGTTCGGGTTGCTGCGGCGGTTGCGGGCCGACGGAGTCGACGCACCCGTGTTGTTCCTGACCGCGCGTGACGATGTGCAGGACAAGGTCACCGGGTTGACCTTGGGCGCCGACGACTATGTCACCAAACCGTTCAGCCTCGAGGAGGTCGTCGCGCGGTTGCGGGTGATCCTGCGCCGGGCCGGGGGGCCGGTTCCGGAGCGGGAGAAGACCCGGATCCGGTTCGCCGATATCGAGTTGGACGACGACACCCATGAGGTTTTCAAGGCCGGGGAGCCGGTGGCGTTGTCGCCGACGGAGTTCACCCTGTTGCGGTATTTCATGGTGAACGCGGGGACCGTGCTGAGTAAGCCGCGGATTCTGGATCATGTGTGGCGTTACGACTTCGGGGGCGAGGTCGGCGTGGTGGAGACCTATGTGTCGTATCTGCGTAAGAAGGTCGATACGGGGCCGCGGCGGTTGATCCACACCTTGCGCGGGGTCGGGTACGTCATGCGGGAAACCCCGTCGGGCCGGTCGTGAGCGCCGCAACTCCGGTGCGGGAGGCGCCGCCGGTGGAGCCGCCGCGCCGGCGGGTGTCCCGCCGGATCGCGGCGGTTCCGCTGCGGGTGACCTTGGTGCTGGCGTTGGTGGCGCTGGCGGCGGTGGGTCTGCTCGCGTCCGGGGTGGCGGTGACCTCCGCGCTGCGTACAACGTTGATCGATCGGGTCGATCAGCAGCTCGACGAGGCGGCGCATACGTTCGCCCGGCCGGGCGCCCGGCGGTTGATGCCCTTGCCGGGGGAGCCGGGCCGGGAGCGTCCGCCGGTGTTGTTCTATGTGCGGGTGCAGGACACCTCCGGGCAGTTCTTCCTGCAGGCCGATCCCGGCCGCAACGGCTCCCCGGATCTGCCCGACGAGATGAGTCCGGGCACGTTCACCACCGGGTCCACCAATGGGGGCGCCGGCCAGTGGCGGGTGCGTTATACCGAGAACCCGGAGGGCACCAGCGTCGTGGCGCTGAGCCTGGACGAAATCGAGGCGATCGTCGAGCGGCTGGTGGTGTTGGAGCTGGTCATCGGCGCGCTGGTGCTGGTGGTGCTGGCGGTCGCCGCCTATTTCGTGATTCGCCGTAGCCTGCGCAGGCTGGAGCAGGTCGAGGAGACGGCCGCCGATATCGCGGCCGGGGATCTGCATCGACGGGTGCCGGTGCGCGGGACGAATACCGAGGTGGATCGGCTGGCCCAGTCGTTGAATGCCATGCTCACGCAGATCCAGCAGGGTTTCGCCGCCACCGAGGCCTCCGAGGAGGCGGCCCGGCGGTCGGAGGAGAAGATGCGGCGTTTCGTCGCCGACGCCAGTCACGAACTGCGGACGCCGTTGACGACGATCAAGGGGTTCGCGGAGCTCTACCGGCAGGGCGCCACCGGCGATACCGATATGCTTCTCGACCGCATCGAGCGGGAGTCCCGGCGGATGGGGCTGCTGGTGGAGGATCTGCTGATGCTGGCGCGGCTGGACGCCGAACGCCCGGTCGCGTACGCCCCCGTCGACCTGCTCGCGCTGACCAGCGACGCCGTGCACAGCGCCCGCGCGGTGGCCGCCACCCAGGCCGGGGAGGGCCCGCGGCGGTCGATCGAGTTCGAGGTGCGTCCCGGCACCGGCACCGCCGAGGTACCGGGTGACGCGGCGCGGCTGCGTCAGGTGCTGGCGAATCTGCTGAACAACGCCCTGGTGCACACCCCGCCGGAGGCCGCGGTGACCGTCCGGCTCACCCCCGGCCCCGACGATGTGCGCATCGAGGTCGCCGACACCGGGCCGGGGATGCCGGCCGACCAGGCGGACCGGGTGTTCGAGCGGTTCTACCGCGCCGACGATTCACGCAGCCGCGTCAGCGGCGGCGCGGGCCTCGGGCTGTCGATCGTGCAGGCCCTGGTCGCCGCGCACAGCGGCACGGTCGTGGTGGACAGCGAACCCGGTCGCGGCACCACCTTCACGGTGCGGTTGCCGCGCCGTCGGCCCGGACCGCCCCGGGAATCCGCGGCGGCCGCGAGCCCCGAGACCGGCCGGTGATTCAGGCGGGGACGTTCGCGCCGTAACCGAGATCCCGCAGCGCCTGCTTGATCCGCACCTGCGCGTCATCCATCGACGCCGGGTCCGGATTCGGGTCGGCGCCGGAGATATCGAAGTTGCCCATGGTGAACGCCGGGAACACATGCACATGCAGATGCGGCACCTCGAGCCCCGCGATCAGCAGCCCCGCCCGCGGCGCGTCCCACGCCGCCCGCACCGCCTGCCCGATCTTCTGGGCGACACCGTTGAGGCGGGCGAAGACCTCGGGCTCGACATCCTGCCACTGGTCGATCTCCTTACGCGGCACCACCAGGGTGTGCCCCGGGGTGACGGGCGCGATGGTGAGGAACCCGACGAATTCGTCGTCCTCCCAGACGAACCGCCCCGGCAGATCCCCGCTGATGATCGCACTGAATACAGAAGCCATGGGGGTATTATTTGCGGCGCCTTCGGCGCCGGGGGTTTCGGGCCCCTTGTGTCCGTGTTTCAGCCCTCGAGACCCGCGGCTGCGCCGCCTCGCTTCGAGGGCTGAAACACGGGACGGCCCGAAACCTTTCAAGGGCCTCGCTGAACTCGGCACCGGGAGAGTGGTCAGTTCGGCGAACGGTACCCATCCGGATGTGTCGAGGGTGATCTGGTCGCGCATGAACCGCAGGGCTCGGCTCCGGGTTCGATGTACGGACGCCTTCTCGAGCCCTACGCCGCCGCCCGGTCCCGAGCAATCCGGTAGCTGGTGCCGTCCGTGCACAAATCGGCCTCCAGTCCGTCAACCGGTAGCCGTCCAGGATGGGCGGTCACCATTTCGGCGGCGCCCGGGCAGATCGGTTGTCCATGTCTATGCCGTCCCCCATGACCCGGCCCGTCGACTCCTGTCGGATGGCCGTCCCGTGTAAAGCCACCTCCCTCGGCGCCGAGTTCAGCGAGGCCCTGAAAGGGTTCGGCCCGCGTCTGCTGTCAGCACTCGAAGCGAGGTGGGGCAGCCCCCAGTGGCGGGTGGTGTCACCAGACGCC
>NZ_JBEZYU010000118.1:0-3076 GCF_040638875.1 Nocardia sp. NPDC024068
GCTGACAGCAGACGCGGGCCGAACCCTTTCAGGGCCTCGCTGAACTCGGCACCGAGGACGTGGCCCATTCTCTGGATGAGCCCGGTTCGGATCGGTGCCGGGTGGTTGCGGGGTGAGGTCTCGGTCCTGGTCGGGGTGACCTGGTCCGTGATGTGTTGGGGCGGCTTATTTGTGAAGGTTCCACCGATCCAGCCCGACCTTGGCGGGCTCCATCAGTCGCCCGACGGCACCCGCCCACGCCGGACCCACCCCGATCCGAATGCGCCACTCCCGCCGACCCGGCCCACCCTCCCGGCGCCGAGTCCAGCGAGGCCCTGAAAGGGTTCGGCCCGCGTCGCCTGTCAGCCCGCGATAAGATGCGCCGCAGGCGCGAGTATCGCGGGCTGACAGGCGACGCTCAGGGGGGGGCCGAACCCCGCGCGGCGAAGCCGCGCCGATAAACACTGGGGGGACATTGCTCGATTTGGTGGTGCCGGCGGAGTGTGGGGGATGCGAGCGGGTGGGGACCGCGTGGTGTGCGGAGTGCGCGAGATGCCTCGCGGGTCCGCCGCGGCGGGTGTTTCCGCGAGCTGATCCGGGGGTGCCGTGCTGGGCGCTGAGCTCGTACCGGGGGCCGGCTCGGCAGGCGGTTCTCGGGGCGAAGGAGCGGGGGCGGCGGGATCTGGCTCGGCCGCTGGGGCTGGCGCTGGCCGCGGGGCTCGCCGAGTTGCGGGCGCCCGATACACCCTTGATACTTGTACCCTCGCCGAGCCGTGGAGCCGCTGCCCGGCGGCGGGGCGGTGATCCGGTGCTGCGGTGCGCGCGGGTGGCTGCCCGATCGCTGGATGGTTGCCAGGTGGTGCCGTGTCTGCGAGTCTGGTGGGGAGTCCGCGATTCGGCCGGTCTGTCGGCGCGCGAGCGTGGGCGTAATCTACGCGGCCGTGTGAGCGCCGCGCCGCTCCCGGCGTGGGCGCGGAACGCGCAGGTCGTGGTGGTCGATGATGTGCTCACGACAGGGGCGACGGTGTACGCGTGCGCGCGTGCCCTGGCGGCCGCGGGCTCATGCCTGGATGGCGTATTGGTGACGTGTGCCGCGTGAATCCGGGAAATTTGCGTGAACAGTGGCGAACGTCGGATCCGCGTACTAGCGTCGCGTTCACACACCCCGTTCCGGGAGTTTGGAGGTGGGCCGAGGACTCGAGATGCCGGCCGACTGATGGAACGTGGCCGGCACCGTTTCATCCCGCCGCACGCATCGGAAGTGTGCGGCCAGAACCGGGAGGTACGCGTGACGACATCTTCACGACCTTCAGTACAGGACACCGCCCCGACCCAGCTGGACGAGCAGCCGGACCAACCACCAGAAACCAGGGCCGATATCGTGGTCAAGGGCCGCAATGTCGAAGTTCCCGACCATTATCGAATTTATGTGGCGGACAAGCTGTCCCGGCTGGAACGCTTCGATCCCTCGATCTTCCTGTTCGATGTCGAACTTTTCCACGAACGCAATCGTCGTCAACGCAAGAACTGCCAGCGGGTGGAGATCACCGCGCGGGGTAAAGGGCCGATCGTCCGGGCCGAGGCCTGCGCGGACAGTTTCTACGCCGCCTTCGAAGCCGTGACCGCCAAACTGGAGAGCCGCCTGCGCCGCACCAAGGACCGGCGCCGCGTCCACTACGGCGAGAAGACCCCGGTATCCGTGCACGACGCCACCGCCGAGCTCTTGGACGAAACGATCGAGGATCTGTCCGGCGCGCCCCATGACCATTCGCCGCACAGCGCGAAGCGGTCGGATTTCGCCGCCGCCTACCCCGAATACGAGGGTCCCGGACATATCGTGCGTACCAAGGTCCACTCGGCGGTCCCGATGACGGTCGATGACGCCCTCTACCAGATGGAGTTGGTGGGCCACGATTTCTTCTTGTTCCAGGACAAGGAAACCGACCGTCCGTCGGTCGTCTATCGCCGGCACGCCTTCGATTACGGTTTGATCAGGCTCGCATAGTCGCCGTCTCGCCGGCCGGTCCGCATGGGCCGGCCGGCTTTCTCATTCGGTCCGGCGCTCGCCGTAGCTTTCGCGGTACACCGCATCGGTGAGCGGTCGCCGGTCGCGCCAGCCGAATCGTTCGAGATCGGGCACCCGCTGGAATTCGGTCACCGGTCCGATACACAGCCAGGCCACCGGCCGCATATGCGCGGGCAACTCGATCAATTCGGCGAGGAAGGCGGCATCGTAGAACGACACCCATCCGACCCCCACCTGTTCCGCGGTCGCGGCCAGCCAGAGGTTCTGGATCGCCAGAATCGTCGAATACACACCGGTTTCGGGAACGGTCGCCCGGCCCAGCACATGCGGGCCGCCGCGGGAGTCGTCATGTGTGACCACGATTCCCGTCGCGCTCTCCTCGATTCCCTCGATTTTGATCGGTTCGAACGTCCGTGTCCGCTCGGCCGGCAGTGACCGGGCGAATTCCAGCCGCTTCTCCGCCACATGCGCCGCGAATTTCCGCAAAGTGGCGCTATTGCGCACCAGCACGAAATCCCACGGCTGAGAGTTACCGACACTGGGCGCGCAGTGCGCGGCCGCCAATATCCGCCACAGTGTGGCCTCGTCGATCGGTTCCCCGGTGAACTCGGCCCGAACATCGCGCCTGGTCCGGATCGCCTCGTACACAGTCATCTCCGCAGCACACACCGTCACAGTATCCATCGCGGCGAATCCTCCCATGTCCGATTCGCATAACGATCACCCCCGCCGCCGCCCCCGAAACAGCCCACCGCCGCATCCGCACCACCCCGCATGAGCCCCCGGCTCCCTACGAACGCCCCCTCCGCCGCGCCGTGCCGGGCGGTCCAAGACGTGGCCGACTGCCTACCCGATTCCGCCGGCGCCACCGACGACCGTGCCGCGCCCTGCAACGGCCCGCCTTCGGGCGCCGAGTTCAGCGAGGCCCTGAAAGGGTTCGGCCCGCGTTTGCTGTCAGCCCTCGAAGCGAGGCGGCGCAGCCGCGAGTCTCGAGGGACCGGCAGGTATTCGCGGATGGGCACCGGACCGCGGGGGCCCTCGACCGTCGTATCACTGATCTCCAGGTCGCCC
>NZ_JBEZYU010000119.1:0-2655 GCF_040638875.1 Nocardia sp. NPDC024068
CCTGTCAGCACTCGAGACTCGCGGCTGCGCCGCCTCGCTTCGAGTGCTGACAGGCGACGCGGGCCGAACCCTTTCAGGGCCTCGTAAGACTCGGCGCTTCGCGGTGGCCGGGTCGTCCGACCGGGATCGGCCGGAAAGGCGGCGGGTCGGTCGGTGGTTCGTTTATCGGGCGGGGGAAAAGGATACGGTCACTGTCTGGGAATCGGGCACGAATCCGTTCACTACATCGGCACTCCGAGTTCACCTCTGTAACCCTGGTGCGGTCCGAGCGTGACCGGACCACCGGGCCGGATCCGTCCGGGCCACCTCCTCCGATCAGCTCACCCTCCAAGCGCCGAGTCTTACGAGGCCCTGAAAGGGTTTCGGGCCGTCCCGTGTTTCAGCTCTCGAAGCGAGGCGGCGAAGCCGCGAGTCTCGAGGGCTGAAACACGGGACACAAGGGGCCCGAAACCCCGCGGCGCCGCAGGCGCCGCCAAAAACTCAGCCCAGGTCGTCGTGGCGCATCAGTTGCCGGGCGGCTTCCATTACCGAGCCGGTGAGGGACGGGTACACCGAGAACGTCTGGGCCAGGTCGTTGACCGTCAGGTTGTTCTGCACCGCGAGGGCGATGGGCAGGATCAGCTCGGAGGCGATCGGTGCCACCACCACACCGCCGATCACCACACCGGTGGCGGGGCGGCAGAAGATCTTCACGAAACCGCGGCGCAGGCCAGACATCTTCGCGCGGGGGTTGGTGTTCAGGGGCAGCATGACCGTGCGGGCGGGGACCTCGCCGTTGTCGATGGCGGTCTGGCTCACGCCGACCGTGGCGATCTCGGGGCGGGTGAACACCGCTGAGGCGACCGTTTTCAGGCGGATCGGGCTGACGCCCTCGCCGAGGGCGTGGTACATGGCGATCCGGCCCTGCATGGCGGCCACCGAGGCCAGCGGCAGCAGGCCGGTGCAGTCGCCGGCGGCGTAGACGCCGGGGACGGCGGTCCGCGAAACCCGGTCCACCCGGAGGTAGCCGCCGCGGTCGAGTTCGATTCCGGCCTGTTCCAGGCCGAGGTCGCCGGTGTTCGGGGTGGAGCCGACGGTCATGAGGGCATGCGACCCGGTGACAGTGCGGCCGTCGGACAGGGTCACCACCACGCCATCGGCGGTACGTTCCACCTTGTCCGCGCGCGCGTGCTTCACCAGTTCCACACCGCGCTCGGCGAACGCGTCCTCGAGAACCAGTGCGGCGTCCGCGTCTTCCCCCGGCAGCACGCGGTCGCGGCTGGAGACCAAGATCACCCGCACACCCATCTCCGTATAAGCGGAGACGAACTCGGCGCCGGTGACACCGGAACCCACCACCACCAGCGTCTCCGGCAGGTCGGCGAGATCGTAGAGCTGGCGCCAGTTCAGGATCCGCTCGCCGTCCGGTTCGGCGCCGGGCAGCACCCGGGGTGACGCTCCGGTCGCGATCAGCACGACCTCCGCCTCCACGGTCTCCTCGGCACCTTCCGGGAACGAAACCGTGACCTGATGGGTGGCGCGACCCGAGCCCGGCCCGGCCAGCCGGCCCCGCCCCGGCAGCACCCGCACCCCGGCCGCCTGCAGTTTGGACCGGATATCCGACGACTGCGCCAGCGCCAGCACCTTCACCCGTTCGTGGACCTCCGGCAACCGCACTTCCGCCTGCTCCGGGTCCAGCGTGATCCCCAGGTTGCGGGCGCGCCGCAGATCCGTCCGCACGCCGGTCGAGGCGATGAAGGTTTTGGACGGCACACAGTCCCAGAGCACACACGCACCGCCGATACCGTCGGAATCGATCAGCACCACCTGCGCGCCGTGCTGGGCCGCGACGAGAGCCGCCTCATAGCCCGCGGGTCCGCCACCGATGATCGCAATGCGGGTCATATCTACCCCTGTCCTAATCACCCGCGCCCGGCGCGCGGCAGCTCGCGGCCCTCACTCGCCGGGTCAAGCCTAATGCGTGCCGCGGTCGCGCCCGCGTCCGGCCGCGACCGCGCGTCGGCACGCCCGAAGCACATCGCCGAGCACGAATTACGACGCCCCGTACCGGTGCGCGGCGCCACACAACTAAGCTGCCGGTGTGCCGATCTACGCTGCCTACGGGTCCAATATGGATTCGACCCAGATGCTCGAGCGCTGTCCGCACTCCCCCATGTCCGGGACGGGCTGGCTGGAGGGCTGGCGCCTCACGTTCAGCGGGGACGATATCGGCTGGGAAGGCCCGCTCGCGACGGTCGTGGAGGAACCCGGCTCCCGGGTCTTCGTAGTGCTCTACGACGTCTCCCCCGAGGACGAGCAGCGGCTGGACCGTTGGGAGGGCTCGGATTTCGGTATCCACCGCAAGATCCGCCTCCGCGTCACCCCCAGCCCCGGTAGCGGCGCCGACCCGATCCTGGCCTGGCTCTACGTCCTGGACGCCTATGAAGGCGGGCTCCCGTCGGCCCGCTACATCGGCGTGATGGCCGATGCCGCCGAAAAAGCGGGGGCCCCCGAGGAGTACGTGCACGCCCTCCGCACCCGCAACAGCCGCAACGTGGGCCCGGGCAACAACTTCAGCTGAATTGGAGCGGCTCCGCCGCTCGAGGGTGGGGCCCTATTAACCCGGTTCTTCACTCCCGCCGGTCAGTCGCTGCGCTCCCTCCCTCTGGTCGCTCC
>NZ_JBEZYU010000120.1:0-2082 GCF_040638875.1 Nocardia sp. NPDC024068
GGGTTCGGCCCCGCGTCTGCTGTCAGCCCTCGAAGCGAGGCGGCGCAGCCGCGAGTCTCGAGGGCTGACAGCAGACGCTCAGGAGGGCCGAACCTCGAGCGGCGGAGCCGCTCCAAAATTACAGCCGAACCCCGCGCGCGCCAGCGCGCCAAGAATTTAGGCCAGGCTCACCGGGGGTAGCCTGTGAGGCGCCAGGGATACTTGTGCGCGGGCGCAGTTACCCGGAGCAGAGGAAGACTAGGAGCGGGAGTGACGTACATCATCGCCGAACCGTGCGTTGACGTGAAGGACAAGGCGTGCATCGAAGAATGCCCCGTGGATTGCATCTACGAGGGTGGCCGCATGCTCTACATCCATCCCGATGAATGCGTCGACTGTGGTGCGTGTGAGCCGGTGTGCCCGGTGGAAGCGATCTTCTACGAGGACGACACCCCCGATCAGTGGAGCGGCTACGTCAACGCCAATGTCGATTTCTTCGACGAACTGGGGTCGCCCGGCGGTGCGACCAAGCTGGGCAAGGTCGATTACGATCCTGCGTTCATCAAGGAACTGCCGCCGATGGCCGAGGACTAGAGCGCGCGGTGAGCACTGAGGTTTCCCCCCGTCGCAGGGTGAGCGCGGGCCTGCCCGAGTTCCCCTGGGACACCATTGTCGGTGTGAAGGCCAGGGCCGCCGCGCATCCCGGTGGTCTGGTCGATCTGTCGGTCGGGACGCCGGTGGATCCGGTGGATCCACTGATCCGGTCCGCGCTGAGCGCGGCTTCCGATGTGCCGGGGTATCCGGCCACGTACGGCACCCCGGAGTTACGGGCCGCCGCGGTGGCGGCGCTGGCGCGGCGGTTCGGTGTCCCCGGGGTCGATCAGGCCGCGGTGCTGCCGGTGATCGGCACCAAGGAGCTGATCGCGGGCCTGCCCCGGTTGCTGGGGCTGGGTTCGGCGGATCTCGTGGTGATTCCCGAGGTCGCCTATCCCACCTACGAGGTGGGCGCGTTGCTCGCCGGGGCGCGGATTCTGCGGGCCGACGGGCTCACGCGGCTGGGGCCGGAGAATCCGGCGTTGATCTTCCTCAATTCGCCGTCCAATCCGACCGGCCGGGTGCTGGGCGTGGACCATCTGCGCAAGGTGGTGGCCTTCGCCCGGGAACGCGGCGCCGTCGTGGCCTCCGACGAGTGCTATCTGGGGTTGAGCTGGGATAGGCCGGCGGTGTCCATCCTGGATCCGCGGGTGTCCGACGGCGACCACACCGGTCTGCTGGCGGTGCATTCGCTGTCCAAGACATCGAACCTGGCGAGCTACCGTGCGGGTTTCGTGGCGGGGGACCCCGAACTGGTGACCGAGCTGCTGGAGGTGCGCAAGCATTCCGGCATGATCGTGCCGTATCCGATCCAGGCGGCGATGACGGCCGCGCTCGGCGACGACGCGCACGAATCGGCGCAGCGGGAGCGGTACCGTGCTCGCCGCGAAATCCTGCGGTCCGCGCTGGTGGGGGCGGGTTTCCGGATCGACGACTCCGAGGCGGGGCTGTATCTGTGGGCCACTCGGGGTGAGCCCTGTCGCGACACCCTCGACTGGCTGGCCGAACGCGGCATCCTGGCGGCCCCCGGTGATTTCTACGGGCCGGCGGGGGCCGAGCATGTGCGCGTCGCCCTGACCGCCACCGACGAACGGATCGCGGCCGCCTCGCAGCGGTTGTAGTTCGGGGCGGGTTCGGACTCTTTCGGGGACTCGGTGGGCTCGGTGCCGGGGCGGTTTGCGGATGCTGCTCGGCCGGGGGTCGGTACTCGGGGGGCGGGACGAGGGTCTGTCGCTCGGTCGGGGTACCTGGTTCGTGGTGGTGTTGGAGCGGGCTTGGTCGTGAGGGTGGGGTAGGTGGGCTTGCTCGTGAGGGTGGGGTAGGTGGGCTTGGTCGCGAGGGTGGGGTAGGTGGGCTTGGTCGCGAAGGTGGGGCAGGTGACCTCGCCCGCGAAGGTGGGGCAGGTGACCTTGCTCGCGAAGGTGCTGTGTTTATTGGCGCGCTGGCGCGCGCGGGGTTCGGCCCCCGAAGCGTCTGCTGTCAGCCCTCGAGACTCGTGGCTTCGCCACA
>NZ_JBEZYU010000121.1:0-2064 GCF_040638875.1 Nocardia sp. NPDC024068
CAGCCCTCGAGACTCGTGGCTTCGCCACGTGCGCTTCGAGGGCTGACAGCAGACGCGGGCCGAACCCTTTGTGGGCCTCGCTGAACTCGGCACCGAGAACGTGACCCATTCGCTGGATGAGCCCGGTTCGGATCGGAACCGGGTGGTGACGCTGGTACCGGGCCCGTGGGCTGCGTAGTGCGGGGTGCGTTGGCGGGGATCTCTCGTTTTGTCCGGATGGTTGCTATCTGTCCTGGGTGGGGCCCGCCCGGTTCTGGAGCGACCAGAGGGAGGGAGCGCAGCGACCGACCGGCGGGAGTGAAGAACCGGGATGCAGGGCCCCACCCCCGCCCCGCCGGAGGCGGGGCCATGTAGCAGTATCCTGAACTGGTGAATTGGACCGTCGACGTTCCTATCGACCGTTTGCCCGAACTGCCGCCGCTGCCTGCCGAGCTGCGTAAACGGCTCGACGACGCGTTGTCGCGGCCCGCGCTGCAGCAGCCGTCGTGGGATGCGGGGCAGGCGGCGGAGATGCGGACGGTGCTGGAGAGTGTGCCGCCGATCTGTCTGCCCGCCGAGGTGGATGAGCTGCGGGAGCGGCTCGCCGAGGTGGCGCGTGGGGAAGCGTTCCTCATGCAGGGCGGGGATTGCGCGGAGACCTTCGCCGACAACACCGAGCCGCATATCCGCGGCAATATTCGCACTCTGCTGCAGATGGCGGTGGTACTCACCTACGGGGCGAGTCTGCCGGTGGTGAAGGTGGCGCGGATCGCCGGTCAGTACGCCAAACCGCGGTCCTCCGATACCGATGCGCTCGGTTTGCGGTCCTATCGCGGCGATATGGTGAATTCGCTGGTCGCGGACGCGGCGGTGCGTGAGCACGATCCGTCCCGGCTGGTGCGGGCCTACGCGAACGCCAGCGCGGCGATGAACCTGGTGCGGGCCCTCACCAACGCGGGTATGGCGGATCTGCATCGGGTGCACGACTGGAACCGCGATTTCGTGGCGCAGTCCCCGGCGGGCGCGCGGTACGAGGCGCTGGCCGAGGAGATCGATCGGGGACTGCGGTTCATGACCGCCTGCCGGGTGAACGATCCCAGCCTGCAATCGGCCCGCATCTACGCCTCACACGAAGCGCTGGTGCTGGATTACGAACGGGCGATGCTGCGGTTGGCCGAGAATTCCGCCGGGGCGCCGGCGTTGTACAACCTGTCCGCGCATTTCCTGTGGATCGGGGAACGCACCCGCCAGCTCGACGGCGCGCACATCGCCTTCGCCGAACTACTCGCCAACCCCATCGGCCTCAAAATCGGCCCGACCACCACGCCGGATCAGGCCGTGGAATACGTGGAGCGGCTCGACCCCACCAACGAACCCGGCCGCTTGACGCTGGTATCGCGGATGGGCAACACGAAGATCCGTGAGGTGCTGCCGCCGATCGTCGAAAAGGTGCAGGCCACCGGGCATCAGGTCATCTGGCAGTGCGACCCGATGCACGGCAACACCCACGAATCGTCCACGGGATTCAAAACCCGCCACTTCGACCGAATCGTGGACGAGGTGCAGGGTTTCTTCGAGGTCCATCACGCGCTCGGCACCCATCCAGGTGGGTTGCATATCGAGCTCACCGGTGAGGACGTCACCGAGTGCCTGGGTGGGGCCCAGGACATCTCCGATCTGGATCTCTCGGGTCGGTACGAGACCGCATGTGACCCGCGGCTCAACACTCAGCAGTCGCTGGAGTTGTCGTTCCTGGTCGCCGAAATGCTGCGTTGAGTTCGGCTGGGACTGTTCGCCGAGGATGTGGGCGAGCCTTCTCGCGGAGGTGAGGGGGTGGGTTCGCTGGCGGAGGTGGGGAGGTGGCCTTGCCCGCGAGGGTGGGGAGGTGGCCTTGCCCGCCAAGGTGGGGGTGAGCTTGCTCGTGAAGGTGGGGAGGTGACCTTGCCCGCGAGGGTGGGGAGGTGGCCTTACCCGCCAAGGTGAGGAGGTGTGAATCGCCCCGGCATGTCGGGAGGCTTCGTCTCTTGAGCGAGGATGAAGTCTGTGAGTTCGAAGAAGTACCCGCAAGAGCTGCGTGAGCGGGCC
>NZ_JBEZYU010000122.1:0-2027 GCF_040638875.1 Nocardia sp. NPDC024068
TCGGGGTTCCGGTAGTAACCGCCGAAAATCAACGGATATGGCGTAGCTGCTGGTCAGCGGCGGCGTTCGGCTCCCGGGCCCAGGATCGAGGTCAGCTCGCGCATCGCCTGTGGGGACGGTTTGAAGTAGCGGCGCAGGTTCTCGGCCTTGCGGTGTCGGGACTTGGCCATCAGTTCGAGCAGGCTGGCCCCGGATTCTCCGAGGTGGGTCAGGCCGGAGTGGCGCAGTTCGTGCAGGTCCCAGCCGGTTCCGGGTCCGTCGACGGCGGTGGCGGCGTCGAGGAGGTCGCGGGCCTGGTCGTAGGAGAGCCGGGCAAGGCCGGTGGTGGGGCAGACGTCGCGGTCGGCGAGGTACTTGCCGGGCCCCGGTCGGCGGTGGGTCACGAACACCGGCCCGCGGGTGCGGTCGCGGATGAGCCGCGGTAGCAGGCGGGCGGTGCCCGCGTCCCAGTACACGTTCTCGAGGACGTGTTCGTGGTGGGCGGCGCCGCGCCGGCGGGTGCGGGGTTTGGCGCCCTTGGACTTCACCGCCGCGATGCGGCCCGCGAGGTCGAGGTCTTCGATGTTGAGCCCGAGCAGCTCCTCGGTGCGGGCGCAGGTCTCGTACAGCATCCGCCACAGCGTCTTCTCCCGCAGGTGGACATCGCGGCGGCCGATGAGCCGGTCGATCGCGGTGCGGGAACGGACCGGGGTGTCGGAGTCCGGCGGCGTCGACCGCGCGGCCGAGGTCGGCACTCGCGGTGCGGTCCAGCCCTGCTCGGCACACCAGCTCAGCCATTTGCCGACTGCGGCGCGGCGCGCGTTCCAGGTGTTCACCGCGGCGTCGCCCCAGAGGGTTTCCAGCGCGACGCCGACTTCGGTGTCGGTGACCGCGTCCAGGGCGCGGCTGTGCCCGATGAGTCCGTCGGGTCCGCGGCCGTCGAGCTGGTCGACGGTCTTGACGATGGCGATGCCGTAGGCGCGGCGGGTGTTCGCCGATCCGATTGTGTCGAGGAACGCTTCGGCGGCGGTGCGTAGGGTGCGCGCCGGCGGGGCGGTGCGTAGCCGGGTCACCTTCGCGGCCATCGGATCCCTTCGTCAGTGCTTGCCCCGGATAACGGGGTCGCTTCATGTCGCGCCGCGACGGGGTCGCCGCAGGCCGTCCCCGATGTTACCCCGGATAACAGCCCGTTATCCGGGGTATCACTGCAATCGTTGAGCGGTCACGGCCAGACGCGTACCGCCGTTCGCCGCAGTCACCGATGCCCACGCCACCGGATGACAGAGTCGGCCAAGGTCTCTCGGGGCCCGCGCAATGAGCAACGCCGTCCTGCCTACCGGCGCCTCCACCCGGCCGGGTGGAGGCACCTTCGTCGTTCCCGGGTAGCGCAGAGTCCGCCGCGATCATGGAATATCGTGCCGGGTCATGACCACGGATGACTGGTTGGCCGACACCCGAACCTCTTATGACACGGTCGCGGTCAGTTATGCCGACCAAGTGCGCGGCGCCCTCGCCGGACACCAGTACCTTCGCGCGGCTCTGGCGTTGTTCGCCGACAGCGTGCGGGCCGCTGGCGGCGGACCGGTCGCGGACGTCGGCTGCGGCCCCGGTGAAGTCACCGCCCACCTGCATGAGCTCGGTGTCGACGCCTTCGGTATCGACCTCTCCCCGGCGATGATCGACGTGGCCCGGCGCGACCACCCCGGCCTGCGGTTCGAGGTGGGCTCGATGACGGAACTGGACCTGCCCGTCACTTCGGTGGCCGGCCTGCTCGCCTGGCAGTCGTTGATCCACATCCCAGACGACGAGGTGCCGACTGTATTCGGGCGCTTCCACCGAGCATTGCGTCCCGGCGGACCGTTGCAACTCCTGTTTCACGTCGGCGACGAGTCGCTGTTGAAGACGGAGGGCTACGGCGGTCACCCGATGAAGGTCCATGTCCACCGCCGTCAGCCGGACCAGGTGGCATCCTGGCTGCACGATGCCGGATTCGTGGTCGAGGCCCAGATGCTGCTCGACCCGGATGCGAAAGCTCAGCAAGCGATTCT
>NZ_JBEZYU010000123.1:0-1900 GCF_040638875.1 Nocardia sp. NPDC024068
GCTGTCAGCCCTCGAGACTCGTGGCTTCGCCACATGCGCTTCGAGGGCTGACAGCAGACGCGGGCCGAACCCTTGCAGGGACGCGTAAGCATCTCGGCACCGAGAGGGTGGCCGTCTGTGGACGCGCCCGGATCGGGTCGGGCTGGTCTAGTGTCTACGCGAAGCGAATACGAGTCCGTCCGGATACGCCGAAACTGAGGAGCGCGATGGGCCCGATCCCTGTTCTGCGTCGATGGCCGGTGGCGGCGGTCGCGGCACTTCTGACAATCGCCGCGGGCGGGTTCACGGCATCCGCGGCCCCGGAGGACGAGCGGCCCAATGTGGTGCTGATCCTCGCCGACGATCTCGACGCCGCCACCACACCGGTCTGGCAGGCGATGCCCCGGACCGCGGCGCTGATCCGGGACCGGGGTATGGAATTCACCGACGGTTTCGCACCGATGCCGATCTGCTGCGCCGCCCGCGCCTCCATCCTGACCGGCGAATACGGCCACAACACCGGAGTGCTCACCAACTCCGGTCCGGTGGGCGGTTTCGAAACCTTCCGCGCCGGAGGGAACGAGTCCCATACCGTGGCGACCGCTCTACACGATGCCGGTTACCGCACCGGAATGGCCGGTAAATACCTCAACGGCCTCGAGGACGACCCCGGCCATATCCCGCCGGGCTGGGACGACTGGAACGCCGGCGTCGACAACTTCCTGTACTCCGGCTACAACTACACCCTCAACGAAAACGGCGCCCTCGTGAAATACGGTCTCGCACCGGCCGATTACGAAACGGATGTCGTCGGCGCGAAATCCCGGAAATTCATCACCGATTCCGCCGCGTCCGGGCAGCCGTTCTTCTGGCTCGCGTCCTCGACCTCCCCGCATTTCCCGATTCCGCCCGCGCCCCGGCACATACCCGAAACCCGGCCGACGGCCTCGCCCCGCTCGCCGAACTATCAGGAACCCGATGTCTCGGACAAACCCTCCTGGCTGGTCGATACCGCGACCGCGCGGGCGGCGACGATCACCGCGACCAACGACGCCGATTACACCAACCGGCTCGGCGCACTGAAATCACTCGACGAAATGGTGGCCGGGATCGTCGAAACCCTCGCGCGCACCGGTGAGCTCGACAACACCTACCTCGTTTTCACTTCCGACAACGGCTACAGCCTGGGCGCGCATCGCCTCACCCAGAAGATGGCGCCCTACGAGGAGTCCATGCGGGTACCGCTGGCTATCGCCGGTCCCACCGTCCCCACCGGGCGCAGCGACGCCATGGCGTTGTCGATCGACCTCGCCCCCACCGTCCTCGACTGGGCCGGAATCCCGGCCCCCGACCGCATGGACGGCCGGTCCCTCACGGGACTCCTCGCCGGAGATACCCGCTGGCGCACCGACTTCCTCGCCGAGTACGGCGGCCCGGGCGCCGACGGGCGCTCGGGCATCGCGCAGGAACAGGTCCCCGGCACCGACTCTCCGCTGATATACGCGCTCGATATGCCGTCCTGGAGCGGCGTCCGTAATCAGCGCTATCTGTATGTGCGCTGGTACGAACGCGAACGTCCGCTCGACGCACGCGAATACGAGCTCTACGACCTACAGACCGACCCCTACCAGCTCACCAATCTCATCAAAACCCCCGAAGGCCGCTCGGCACATGCCGACGTGGTCGACCAGATGGACCGGCGCCTGACCGACCTGCTGACCTGCGCCGGACCCACTTGTCACTGATTGGGTTGTCGGTGGCCTGGTTCGCGAGGGTGGGGTAGGTGACGTTGCCCGCGAAGGTGGGGGCAGGTGACCTTGCCCGCGAAGGTGGGGCAGGTGACCTTGCCCGCCAAGGTGGGGCAGGTGACCTTGCCCGCCAAGGTGGGGCAGGTGACCTTGCCCGCCAAGGTGGGGCAGGT
>NZ_JBEZYU010000124.1:0-1898 GCF_040638875.1 Nocardia sp. NPDC024068
CTGTCAGCCCTCGAAGCGAGGCGGCGCAGCCGCGAGTCTCGAGGGCTGACAGCAGACGCTTCGGGGGCCGAACCCCGCGCGCGCCAGCGCGCCAAAAAACACAGCACCTTCACGAGCAAGGCCACCTGCCCCACCTTCGCGAGCAACGCCACCCACCCCCACCTTCACAAGCAAGGCCACCTCCCCCACCTTCACAAGCAAGCCCGCTCAAACACCTGAGAAGGTTCCGCGATCGTCTAAGTGCTCGAGGCCGCAACTCATGGATAGCGCACACCGCGTCCGGGTACGTGCCCGCTGGCTGCCAGCTGTGCGAGGCGCGCGCCGACCGTCTACTAGGGTGCAGACCATGCGGAAGCTGATCATCGGACTGCTGTGCCTGGCCGGGCTGGCAGTAGTCGTCGACTTCGGCGCCGCCGCATATTCGGAGTACCGCGTATCCCGATCACTTCGGGTCGGGGCCGAGCTGAGCGCGGACCCGGAGGTCACCTTCCACGGCTTCCCGTTCCTACGGCAGGCACTCGACGGCAGCTACGAGAACATCGAGATCAAAGCCGACAGCGTCCGGCCGGATATCCCCGGCGAGATCGGCCTGGAAGCGACCCTGCGCGGAATGCAACTGCCGCTCAGTGATCTGGTCGACGGCCGGGTGCGCAGCGTCCCGGTGGAGCAGGTGGACGTCCGGATGCGGGTCGCGCCCACCGAACTCGGGCGGCTGTTCGGCATCCCCGACCTCGAGGTGCATTCGCGCCCCGCCGACAAATCCGACGGGACCGGCGGATCCGGCGGATCCGGTATGACAACCGCTGGCGCCCTGGTCCTGACCGGGACGCTGCCCGCGGCGCCCAGCGGACAGCAGGGCGCGAGTTTCACCGGCGAACGGGTGAGTGTCGCGGCGGATCTGTCGCTCGAGGGTGATCAGGTCCGGATCGTGGCCAGCGGTCTGTACACCGAGGAGATCTCACCGGTGCCCTCGGAACCGGTGGTCGCCGAGTCCGACGTCCCGGCCGTCCTGGCGATGTTCACCCGTACGATCGATACCAAGGAGCTCCCCTTCGGTATCCGTCCGACCGAGGTCACCGCCCTGGGCGGACACATCGTGGTGGAGGGCCGAGGCAAAGACGTAACGATCGACCTGAACAGATTGCGGCGACCATGATCGAGATCACCATCCTGGCGGTAATGCTGCTGGTAGGCCTGGCTGTAGGGCTCTACCTGCGGCACCGGGAGGGTACGGCGCGCTCGGCCCCCGCGGATCTCGATCGTGACAGCGGCGAACGCGACGAACTGCTGGTCGCCGCCGGGGTGACCGGTTCGGGCCCCGCGGTACTGCACTTCTCCGCCGACTGGTGCGGCCCGTGCGCGGCGGTGCGCCGGGTGGTCGCCGACGCCACCTCCGGCCTGGCGGATTCACCGCAACCGCCCCGCGATATCGAAATCGATATCGACGCCGACCCCGCACTGGCCCGAGCCCTCAACGTCCTCTCCCTGCCGACGACCTTCGTCTTCGACGCCGAGGGCCGCGAACGCTTCCGGATCTCGGGTGTACCCAAAACCACCGACCTCCGCAGCGCCCTCACCCCCTTGACGGTGTGATTGGAGGCGGACCCTTCGCGAAGGGTGGGAGGTGGGTTGAAGCGACCCTCCGCGAAGGGGAGTTCGGATCGACCCCCGCGAGGGGGGCGGGGAGGTGGGTTGAAGCGGCCCCACCGCCAAGAGGGGGTTCGGAACGGCCCCCGCTAAGGGTTGGGAGGTGGGTTGAAGCGGCCCCACCGCGAAGAGGGGGTTCGGATCGACCCATCCGCTAAGGGTCGGGCTGTGATTTTGGAGCGGCTCCGCCGCTCGAGGGTGGGGCCCTATTAACCCGGTTCTTCACTCCCGCCGGTCAGTCGCTGCGCTCC
>NZ_JBEZYU010000125.1:0-1859 GCF_040638875.1 Nocardia sp. NPDC024068
GTGGCCGCGTTACGCAGGAAGTTGGACGTGGCAGCAGACGCCAAGAGGGCCGAACCCCGCGCGGCGAAGCCGCGCCAAAAAACACAGCACCCTCCCGACCCCGGCACCGCCGAGTCGCGACAAATAGGCTGCAACCGTGGTCGAGCGAAATGATGTCGGTGTGCCGAGGACCGTTCGGGGTGCGGGCGGGTTGGTGACCCTGGAGGGCGCCGTCGCCGTGACCGTCGCGGTGGTCCTGATCGTGCGCGCGCTGCTGGGGCACGATGAGGACGCCATCAGCGGTTACGGGACGGCCATGTGGTTCGGGATCCTCGGCGGCGCCGTGCTCGCGGCCGGCATCGGGTTGCTGTTCGGGCAGCGGTGGGGGCGGGCGATCGCCGTGATCACCCAGTTGCTGCTGCTGCCGGTCGTGTGGTCGCTGTTGTTCGGGTCGCAGCAGCCGCTCTACGGAACGTTGCTCGGTGTGGTCGCGCTGGGAGCGCTGGGGTTGTTGTTCGCACCCCCTACCTCCCGGTGGGCGGCGCAGGAGTACGGGGCGATCGGCGAGGAGTGACCAGCCGGGCGGTCAGGCCGGGGATTCGGGTGGCGCGGTCGCGGCCAGCGCGGTGAGGGCGTCGCCGGAGAGGCGATAGCCGACCCATTCGTCCTGGATGACGGCCCCGAGTGATTCGTAGAACCCGATCGACGGTGTGTTCCAGGTCAGGACCGACCAGCTGACTCTGCTGTAACCGTGGGCATGGGCTTCCTGAGCGAGGGCGGCCAGGAGGGCGCGGCCGAGCCCGCTGCCGCGCGCTTCCGGAGTGACGAAGAGATCCTCCAGGTAGATGCCGTGTACCCCATCCCAGGTCGAGAAGTTCAGGAACCAGATGGCGCAGCCGGCGATCCGGTCGTCGAGCAGCGCGGTATGGGCGAAGACCGCGGCGCCGGGCCCGAACAGCGCGGTATGGAGTTGGCCGGCGGTGAGCGTGCACTCGTGGCGGGCCTTCTCGTAGTCGGCCAGGCCGTAGACGAGGTCGACGAGTGCGGGTACATCGCCGGGGACGGCGCGGCGGACTTGCACAGCGGGTGTCACCGGCACGGAAACCTCCTGGATCGGGCCGCGGGCGGCCGGGTACGGGTCCCCGGACCCCGCCGAGGCGCCCGGGGCGGCGTCAAAACGACCCCGGACGTAGATTGTGCGCCCATAACGTGGGCTCCGCGTGTTCGAACCCCAGCACGCTGACGGCGGCCGTCGTCAGCGCGAATCGGCGGCCTTCCCGGACCTCGAAGCCGAGCCAGCGGGCGATCACGGCGCGGGAGAAGTGGCCGTGCCCGACGAGGATCACATCGCGGGAATCCAGTGCGGCGGTCGCGGCACCCAGCACCCGGTCGGCACGGTCGCGGATCTGCTCGGCCGATTCGCCCCCGGGCACCGGCGCGGTCCACACGGTCCAGCCGGGTGCCTGTTCCCGGATCTCCGGGGTGGTGCGGCCCTCGTAGTCCCCGTAGTCCCATTCGGCGAGGTCCGGTTCGACCCGCGCGTCACACAGCCCCGCGAGTTCGGCGGTGCGGCGGGCCCGGAGCCGGGGACTGACGTAGACCAGCGGATCCCGCAGATCCAACCCCGCGACGGTCCGCCCGGCAGCGGCGGCCTGTTGTTCACCGGCGCCGGTCAGCGGTAGGTCGGTGCGGCCGGTGTGCCGATGCGCCACGGACCAGTCGGTCTCGCCGTGGCGCAACAGCACGATGCGGGGGTTGTCGGGTGCGGGCACCGACACAGTGTTATTGGAGCGGCTCCGCCGCTCGAGGGTGGGGCCCTATTAACCCGGTTCTTCACTCCCGCCGGTCGGTCGCTGCGCTCCCTCCCTCTGGTCGCTCCA
>NZ_JBEZYU010000126.1:0-1819 GCF_040638875.1 Nocardia sp. NPDC024068
GACTGACCGGCGGGAGTGAAGAACCGGGTTAATAGGGCCCCACCCTCGAGCGGCGGAGCCGCTCCAAAATTACAGCCCGACCCTTGGCGGAGGGGCCGATCCGAACCCCCTCTTCGCGGAGTGGTCGCTTCAACCCACCTCCCCAACCCTCGGCAGAGTGGTCGCTCCGAACCGTTCCTTCGCGGTGGGGTCGCTTCAACCCACCTCCCCAACCCTCGGCAGAGTGGTCGCTCCGAACCGTTCCTTCGCGGTGGGGCCGCCTCAACCCACCTCCCCGACCCTTCGCGAAAGGGTCGATCCAAAACTCAAGCGGCGCCTTCGCCGAGGTATTGGAGCCAGACCGGGTCCAGGTCGTTGACCGTGGACAGTAGCCGCCAGTGCGGGCCTTTCGGGGAGACCAGGGGTGCCCGCAGGGTCCAGCCCAGTTCGGCCAGCAGTTTGTCGGCTTTGCGGTGGTTGCAGGGTGCGCAGCTGGCGACGCAGTTTTCCCAGCTGTGTTCGCCGCCGCGGCTGCGGGGGATGACGTGGTCGATGGTTTCGGCTTTTCCGCCGCAGTAGCCGCACCGGTAGCGGTCGCGTTGCATGAGGGCGGCGCGGGTCATCGGGACGCGGGCGCGGTAGGGGACGCGCACATAGGTGCGCAGCCGGATGACGGAGGGAATCGCGACCGCGGAGCCGGCGGAGTGCAGGACCGGGCCGGTGGGGTCGTGGTGGACCGCGTCGGCCTTGTCGCAGACCAGCAGGACGATCGCGCGGCGGGCGGTCAGCGCGGTGAGAGGTTCGTAGGTGGCGTTGAGCAGCAGGACACGGCGTTTGAGCCAGTTCAACTGCGGGGGGATCGGAGCGGAATCGCTCGGAGAGAATGTGGAATCGGTAGCGGATGCGGTATCGGCGGTGTGCCTGTTGACCGCGTGATCGGACAGCAATTGCAACGGAGGAGCCCCCGACCCACGAGCGTGGACGTCGGCGGGCTTCAGTTGTCGGTGGCGTAAGGCCTCCGTTGATCGGGCGCCGGTCCGCTGCTTCATGTCGACCCCAAATTCTGCGTTTCAAGATCATGTGGTATCTCGCCAGGAGACAGAAACCAGTTGACCACGGAAAGTTCCGCAGTGCACGGTTATTTTGCACAATGGCTGGTTAACGGTCGCTGAAGCGACGCCCGGGGGCCACCGGCCGGTGCGGCGCGGCGCGGTCGCATACCGGTCGGCGTGGGGGAATCTGCGGACGTCCGGCGTGACGGGCACAATGGACGGCGCACCCACGGAAAACGAGAGGTTTCATGACTTCGGGTAACCCGGCTTCCGGCTCTCCGGCGAGCGAACAGGCGGCGAACTCCTTCTACGCGGCGGTCGGCGGCGACGAGACGTTCCACCGGCTGGTGGCGGTGTTCTACCGCGAGGTCGCCGCCGACGAGATCCTGCGGCCCCTGTATCCGGAGGAGGATCTGGGACCGGCCGAGCGCCGGTTGCGGATGTTCCTCGAGCAGTACTGGGGCGGACCCCGCACCTATTCCGACGAACGCGGCCATCCGCGGCTGCGGATGCGGCATATGCCGTTCGAGATCGGACCCGTGCAGCGGGACGCGTGGTTGCGGTGTATGCGCATCGCGGTCGCGGAGATCGAACCCGAGACGCTCGACGACGACCACCGCCGCCAGCTGCTGGACTACCTGGAGATGGCTGCCAACTCTCTTATGAACACCGCTTGGTAGAAGGTGCTGTGTTTATTGGCGCGCTGGCGCGCGCGGGGTTCGGCCCCCTGAGCGTCTGCTGTCAGCCCTCGAGACTCGTGGCTTCGCCACATCGCTTCGAGGGCTGAC
>NZ_JBEZYU010000127.1:0-1800 GCF_040638875.1 Nocardia sp. NPDC024068
GCCAGTATCGCGGTCGACAAAGGTCTTTCGAAACTCGGCAGCGTCACCGATTTCTATCGCGAACTGGAGCCGGACGCGCTGGCCGAGCGCCCGTTTCTGTGCCCGGATCGTCGAGAAAAGGTGGTCCGGGCCGGGACCTCCCACGGCCGTCGCCGCAGCCGTTCCGGCCGGTGTTCCGGGCCGGGAACAGCCCCTGACGCTGCGGATTCTCGGGTTCGGGTGCCCATTCGGCGAACAACCGACGGCCCAATCGTTGCCAAGCCGTATACATCGGGTTTTCCGCACCGACCCGCAGGGATCATCCAGCGCTGTAACCTCGATAGTGTGCAGCGACGAATTATGGGGATCGAGACCGAATTCGGTGTGACGTGCACCTTCCACGGACACCGCCGGCTCAGCCCCGACGAGGTGGCCCGGTATCTCTTCCGCCGGGTGGTGTCCTGGGGGCGCAGCTCCAATGTGTTCCTGCGAAACGGCGCCCGGCTCTACCTCGACGTCGGTTCGCATCCGGAGTACGCCACCGCCGAATGCGACAGCCTGGTCCAACTGGTCACCCACGACCGGGCCGGGGAGCGAGTACTGGAGGAGCTGCTCATCGACGCCGAGCAGCGCCTCGCGGAGGAGGGTATCGGCGGGGACATCTACCTGTTCAAGAACAACACCGATTCGGCGGGCAACTCCTACGGTTGCCACGAGAACTTCCTGGTCGTGCGGGCCGGCGAATTCTCCCGGATCTCCGACGTGCTGCTGCCTTTCCTGGTCACCCGGCAGCTGATCTGCGGCGCCGGCAAGGTCCTGCAGACACCGAAGGCGGCCACGTTCTGCCTCTCCCAGCGGGCCGAGCACATCTGGGAGGGCGTCTCCTCGGCGACCACCCGGTCGCGGCCCATCATCAACACCCGCGACGAACCGCACGCCGACGCCGAGAAGTACCGGCGCCTGCACGTGATCGTGGGCGATTCGAATATGGCCGAAACCACCACCATGCTCAAGGTCGGCACCGCCGCCCTGGTGCTGGAGATGATCGAGGCCGGCGTGTCGTTCCGGGATTTCGCCCTGGACAACCCCATCCGCGCGATCCGCGAAGTGAGCCACGATCTCACCGGGCGGCGCCCGGTGCGGCTGGCCGGCGGCCGGCAGGCCAGCGCCCTCGACATCCAGCGTGAGTACTACGCCCGCGCCGTCGAACATCTGCGCAACCGCGAACGCGATCCGCAGGTGGACCAGGTGGTGGACCTGTGGGGCCGCACTCTGGACGCGGTGGAATCCCAGGATTTCGCCAAGGTCGACACCGAGATCGACTGGGTGATCAAGCGCAAGCTGTTCCAGCGCTACCAGGACCGCTACGGGATGGAACTGGCCGACCCCAAGATCGCCCAGCTGGATCTGGCCTACCACGACATCAAACGCGGTCGCGGTGTGTTCGATCTGCTGCAGCGCAAGGGCCTGGCCAAGCGGATCACGGAGGACGACGCGGTCGACGCCGCCGTCGACACCCCGCCGCAGACCACCCGCGCCAAACTGC
This sequence comes from Nocardia sp. NPDC024068, assembly GCF_040638875.1. Taxonomy (NCBI): domain Bacteria; kingdom Bacillati; phylum Actinomycetota; class Actinomycetes; order Mycobacteriales; family Nocardiaceae; genus Nocardia; species Nocardia sp. NPDC024068. The sequence goes on from NZ_JBEZYU010000127.1 coordinate 1,526, forward strand.
GTGGCGATTTCATCACCGCCGCGCAGGCGGCCGGGCGGGACTTCACGGTCGACTGGGTTCATCTGAAGTTGAACGATCAAGCGCAGCGGACGGTGCTGTGTAAGGATCCGTTCCGGTCGGTGGATGAGCGGGTGGATCGGCTGATCGCCTCGATGTAAAAGGTGGGCTCGGCGCTGTGAGGGTGCTGTGTTTATTGGCGCGCTGGCGCGCGCGGGGTTCGGCCCCCTGAGCGTCTGCTGTCAGCCCTCGAGACTCGTGGCTTCGCCACATGCGCT
>NZ_JBEZYU010000128.1:0-1645 GCF_040638875.1 Nocardia sp. NPDC024068
GCCAGGGCGTTGTCGTAGCTGGAGCCGATTGCCCCGACCGAGGGCTGGATACCGGCTTCGGCCAGTCTTTCGGTCAACGCTATGGACGTGTATTGGCTGGATTCAATCGGTCGTCGCAACACCGGTTTGTTGCAGCGATTGTAGATACTCGTTGAAAGCTTCGGCAGGGGTTTTCCAACCGAGGGTTTTACGTGGTCTGGTGTTGAGGGTGTGAGCGACCGCTTGGATCTCTTCGGCATCCCATCGGGATAGGTCTGTTCCCTTCGGAAAGTACTGCCGCAGAATCCCATTGGTGTTCTCGTTCGAACCGCGCTGCCACGGACTCTTCGGATCGGCGAAGAAGACCTGGACACCGGTAGCGACGGTGAAACGGGCATGATCGGACAGCTCCTTGCCGCGGTCCCAGGTCAGTGATCGCCGCAATTGTTCGGGCAGCGTGGTAATCGTTCGCGCGAGAGCATCGGTCATCGTGACCGCGCCGTAGCCGGCGAGAGCCGGACCGTTCTTCGTTCGCGGCACGAGGCCATATCCCTGCTCTCTGGGCAGGTGGATCAACATTGTGAACCGGGTCGTGCGTTCAACGAGTGTTCCGACCGCAGACCGCTGCAACCCGATGATCAAATCACCTTCCCAATGCCCGGGAACCGCCCGATCGGCGACCTCCGGGGGACGTTCACTGATCAAGGTTTCGGGTGTGACGTGAGCCCACACTTTCTGTTTCGCCCGTGGCCGGGGAACACGCAGTGCCCGTCCCCGGCGCAGGCAGGCGACGAGTTCACGTTTGAGCGCGCCACGACTTTCGACGTAGAGCGCCTGGTAGATCGCTTCGTGGCTGATACGCATGGATTCATCATCGGGGAACTCGACCTCGAGGCGACGCGATATCTGTTCCGGACTCCACGCGGTGACCCACGCACGGTCACCTCGATGCGGTTTGTTCTTCCCCTTCCACTCCGGTGCGGCCGGGCCGGTGACCACTTTTCCGTCGGCGGTGCGGAGCACACCGGAGAGACGGTCCTGGACGTACTGACGGAGCCTGGCGTTGGTGACGAGCTTCGCGGTCTTCGGGCGCCTCGCCCGCCGCTGCGCGTGCCACTGAGCCGTCGACGCTTTGTAGTCCAGCCGATATGTGCGCGTGGACGCGTTGCGCCGCAGCTCGCGCGAAATCGTCGACGGGTCACGACCGAGCCGGCGCGCGATCTCGCGCACGCCCGCACCCTGAGCGCGCCACAACGCGATGTCCTCACGCTCGATCGACGACAGGTATCGACCCGAAACAGTCAGGGCCAGACGAGGATTCACGCCACCAGCATGGCGGAACCACCGAAATCCTACCGGCGAGGATACCCCTGCTTCCGCGGCAGCGTCCTCGGTCATCGCGCCACGTGCTATCGCCGCCCAGAACCGCACCCGATCCTCACGCCATGCCACCGTCGGTCGCCCCGGTGATGGAATCTGCCCCCGATACAACCGAACCTCACGCCACCGTTGCACAGCACCCACACAACACCTCCAAAATCAGGGTGTTGCGACGACCAGTTGAATCCAGCTTGCGCTCCCCTATCGGTGTGGTGGACCACGTCTTTGACGTTCCAGCCGGCTCGTTCGCGGGTCCAGATGGCGTGTTCGATCGCGTCCAGCACCA
>NZ_JBEZYU010000129.1:0-1417 GCF_040638875.1 Nocardia sp. NPDC024068
CCAGGGCCGCGCGGGTGCGGCTCGCGGATACGATTTCGCGCGGGCGGCGGGCCTCCCTCGAAGCGCATGTGGCGAAGCCACGAGTCTCGAGGGCTGACAGCAGACGCCAAGGGGGCCGAACCCTCGAGCGGCGGAGCCGCTCCAAAATTACAGCCGCGCCAAAATTACAGCGGGGTGCGCATCAGTAGGACGTTGTATTGGTTGTGGACCGTCAACAGGAAGTACAGGTCGCTGCCGGTTTGGTAGGGGAAGATCATCGGCGCGTACGCGGTGGGCAGCGCCGCCGCCTCCACCAGCACCCGCGGCGGGCTCCACGGCCCTTCCGGCGAATCGGCGGTGCGCAACACCACCGAGTTGAACGGATCGGTCGTCGTCATCACGTATTTGCGTAGATGGTCGTTCCACTGCACCGACAGTTCGGCCACGCCGTCCACGATCGGTGCGGCGGCCTTCGCGTCGTTGGCCTTCCATTCCCGGCCGTCCCAGTATTCGTAGGCGTCGATATTCGCGATATCGGCCTCGCGTACCCGGGAGATGTAGCCGGGATGGTTCCGCCCGCCCGGCGTTCCGTACCGGTAGACGAACCCGTCTTTCTTCACGAACGCGTTCTGCTGGAACCGTTCGTGACCGTCCACGTTCCCGCGCCGCGTCGTGGGCAGCTGCGCCCAGGTCCGGCCACCGTCGCCGGAGGAGGCCAGGGTGGAGAAGTTCGTGGTCCAGCGACCGTGATCGCCCCACTCCTTCACCGACATCAGGCTCATGTACTGCACCCCGTTCACCGCGATACCCGCGGTCGGGATCAGGCTGATCTCGATTCCCGGGATCTTGGGGCTCGGCAGCGGGTTGGGCACCGCGCCGTCGAAGATGATCCCCTGGGAGGGATCCTTGGTACGACTGTGGAAAACCACATTGCTGGTCCACGCCCACATACTGCCCGCGAGCAGGTTCGGGAATCCGAAGCCCGCCGAATCACCGAACGCGGTGATCAACGTGCCACCCCCGTCGTCCCACATGACCCCCAGGTCGGTGCCGATCACGTTGACCTGCTGGGTCTTGTTGGGGCTGTCCATACCGGTCACCTGGAACACGGCCTGGGTATCGCCCGGCAGCGGCGGCAGCCCACGGGGCTGACCGTTGATCCCCGGGATCGGGTTCACGTTGTTCGGGTCGGCCGCGGCGGGACCGGCCAGGACGAGCGCCGCGGCGGCACCGACGACTCCGGCGCGCACCAGTACGGACAGCGGGCGGCGAGTCATTTTTCGGTGTCCTCCTGCGGAACTCGGGCGAGGTTTGGGGGCCATCTTGCCACAGGGGGCTGTGTTTTTCGGCGCGCTGGCGCGCGCGGGGTTCGGCCCCCTGAGCGTCGCCTGTCAGCCCGCGATACTCGCGCCTGCGGCGCATTGTCTCGCGGGCTGAC
>NZ_JBEZYU010000130.1:0-1381 GCF_040638875.1 Nocardia sp. NPDC024068
GCACACCGGTGACATCAAACTCGACCAGCTGCCGCTCGACGCCCTCGAAGCGCATGTGGCGAAGCCACGAGTCTCGAGGGCTGACAGGCGACGCCAAGAGGGCCGAACCCCGCGCGCGCCAGCGCGCCAAATAAACACCGCAGCACAGTAGAATTCGTTGTGTGGTGATACCCAACGCGCCCATCGATAAGCCGGTCGAGCACCCGCACGCGACGGCGGTGCTGTTCCTCGGTGCGCTGAGCGTGCTGTGTTGCGGACTGGCCGGGCCGGTGGCCTGGGCGATGGGCAAGCGGGCTCTCGACCAGATCGAGGAGTCCGGGGGCGCCTACGGGGGACACACCCAGGTGGTGGTCGGATTCATCCTCGGCGTCATCGGCACGATCCTCATGGTCGTGCTGGCGGTGCTCTTCCTGCTCGTCTGGTTCAGCGGCGGCTGACCGGCCCCCGCTCAATCCAGGCTCTGCTGACCCGCCCATTTCGTCCGGGCCCAGGTCGGCCACTCCTCGCTGATCGAACCCGACCAGGTGGGCTGGCGACGCTCCCGGAATGCCGCCATCGCCTCGCCCGCGTCGCGGCCGTCCGCGATATGGTCGTTGAGATCGCCTTCGAGCTGCCCGACGACGGTCGGTTCCAGCCCGACACCCTCCCAGAGCAGCCGTTTCGACAGCGCTGCGCTCAGCGGCGCCGAACCGTTGGCGATATCGTGCGCGACCGCCATCGCGGTGGGCAGTACCTCCGCGGCAGGCAGGCAGGCGTTCGCCAACCCCATCGCCTTGGCCTCGTCTCCGTCGAAGGTGCGGCCGGTGAGCAGGATATCGGCGGCATTGGCCAGGCCCGCCAGCCGCGGCAGTGTCCAGTGCACATATCCGTCCGCGAGTACCCCGCGCCGCACCTGGCTCAGCGCGTACACCGCGTCATCGGCCAGGTACCGCAGATCGCATTGCAGCGCCAGCGCGAGCCCGGCCCCCACCGCATGCCCGTTCACCGCCGCGATCACCGGTTTGCGCACCAGGAACGGCGGCGGCTCGATACTCGCGCTCACCTCGCCCACCCGATCGGATAGGTCGGCACCCGCGCAGAAAGCCGGCGGCGTCCCCGTGATCACCACGACCCGGATGGCATCTTCGGCATCACACCGCTTCAGCGCTGCCCCCAGAGCCTCGGTCATGGCGGGGTTGAAAGCATTTTGTTTCGCCGGCCTGTTCAAGGTGAGGACGGCGATGCCCGCTGAGACATCGACGAGCAATTCCGAACTCATGCTGTGAGTTTATGGCGCGCCTTCGGCGTATCCAGCGGCGCCATCGCGGGCATATCGGCGTCGTAGGCGCCGCCGAGGGCACCGAGTTCCGGAGCCGGGATCCAGCCGAATCCGCGCAGCGCG